>JAUVVA010000172.1 GCA_030604905.1 Verrucomicrobiota bacterium
GGAGAAACTCGCTGGGCCGGCGTTGCCCTCGGCGGCATGGACCGCTGGTCCACCTCCGCCTCGGTCGCCTTGGCCGAGCGAGTTTCTCCTCTGGCGCACGACGAGTTTATTTCCCAGACACACCCTGCTCAACTTTCGGGCGGATCCGGGGGTGGTCGGCTCGCTCCTGCCTCGGCCTTTCCGGCCCAAGCTCCACAACGGCTTCGCGTGGGTGGGCATCTGTCTCATTCGGCTCGAGCAGATCCGCCCCCGCGGGTTTCCGGCGTTTCTCGGCTTGGCCAGCGAGAACGCCGCGCATCGGATCGCCGTCGAGTGGGAGGATGCGGAGGCCGGGCTGCGCGAGGGCGTTTACATCCCGCGGCGCGACAGCGGCTCGCTCTTGAACCAGCTGGGCGGTGGCCGCCTTTTCCCGGGCGCGCATCATGCGGCGGTGTTTTCCGTGGCCGACGGGGGAGACGAAATCGATTTTTCGATGCGCTCAAAGGACGGGACCGTCTTTGTCTCCGTCCGGGGGAGGTCCGTTGACGAACTACCGGCCTCCTCTCGCTTCGCCTCGCTCGCCGAAGCCTCGGCCTTTTTCAAGAGCGGCAGTCTCGGGTATTCTCCCGCGCGCGCTCCCGCGAAATCCGATGGCCTGACGCTTCACATCGACGCGTGGCGCGTTCGTGCGCTCGCGGTGGCCGCGCTGCGCTCCCGCTATTTCGAAGATCGTAGCCGCTTCCCGGAGGGCACGGTTCACTTCGATCATGCGCTCATCATGCGCGACGTCCCCCACGAATGGCATCAGGCCGAGGAGATGTCTCATCTCGGCGAAGGGGTCTGAGAGTCGTCAATCGGTGGCGCGCTCAGGCCGTGTCGCGCGGCCAGTGTTTGCGCAGTGCGGCGTCGTGGGTGAGGAGGCGAACGCCCGATTCGCGGGCGATCTGCACGAGCCAAAAATCCATGATTTGCCGATGCCCTTTTGCGCGCGCGAGCATCTTGCGGTCGGGGCGAGTCACCGCGAGCACCACCCGTCCGGGGTGCTCGCCGGCCAGCTCGCTCTCCACCGCCTCCAGGGCGCGCTCGGCGCTGAGGGCGCCCGAGGCCATGATCACGGGGTTCATCAACAGGCGCACCGCAGCCAGGTAAGTCTCGGCGGCGATGCCCCAGCCTGCGGCCTTGACCTCATCCAGCCGACGGCGGGCGAGAACGTGGTTGCCATGCCCGGCGTAAATGGCGGCGAAAAACAGGTCGGTATCGATCAGGTGGCGCATCTCAATCGGCCAGGGCGGCCTCGATCATGGCCTTGTCCACCGTCGGCGCGCCCGGGGCCGCGGCGATGACCACGCGGCCGGGGCTGAGGTCGGACGCGGGGGCGGGGGCCAAGGCATCCAGCTCTTTGCCGAGCGCGACACGCCGCAGGTATTCGGAGAGCGTCATGCCTCGGGCGCGGGCGGCGCGGCGCAAGGCACGCGCCTGCGCGGCGGTCGTCTTGAAGGTCAGGGTCACGGAGGGCACGGTATTACCCAATCGTATTACGCGGGACGGTCAAGAAGCCCGCCGCAGCGATTCCGCGGGCAAGAGGCCCGTGCCCCGCGGGGAAGCGAGCGGCCCTGACATCGTCGGCGAGCGACGATCTTGGATGGAGGACTTGCGGTGAAACGGCGCCTCACCCGCCGCAGCACTTTGGGAATTTCCTTTCCGCTGCCGCAGGGGGCGGGGCGTTGCGGCCTTCTTGTGGCGGCTATGCCGGGTTCACTCTCCGCTGTTGCTCACGCGCTCCGTGCTCTCCGTGTCTGGGCTCCGTGCTCTCCGTGTCCCCTCCCGTGTAGGGACCCTCCGGGAGCTACGCGCCGGGCCGCAAGCGGACCTGGATGTGGGAGCCGTTGGCGGTTTGTGTTTTCTTCAGCTCGAAGAGGTCGATGGCGGCGAAGAGGTCGCCGAGGCGGGGGAAGCCGTAGTTGCGGGAATCGAAGGAGCCTTGGTTGGAAATGTGCGAGCCCACTCCACCGAGGAAGGCCCAGCCGTCGGCGTCGGCGTGCGCATCGACCGCGCTGCGCAGCATCGAGAGGAGCTTCTGGTCGCGCTTGAGCTGGTCGGCGTTGGACTTGGGGCGCGGGGTCTGCGGGGTGGGCTTGGCCTCGTCGAGAAAGAGAAAGCGCGTGCAGGCGGCGACGAAGGGCGCGGCGGCGTTTTTGCCGCCAAAGCCGATCACCTGTTTGCCGTCGGCGCGGAGGCGGAGCACGAGCGGCGTGAAGTCGCAGTCGGAGGAGACCAGGCAGAAGGTGCCGACGCGCTTGGTGTAGAGGATATCCATCGCCTCGATGAGCAGCGCCATGTCGGAGGCGTTTTTGCCCTTCACGAGGTCGAAGTGCTGGATCGGCTGGATGGCGTATTCGTGGAGGATCTTCTGCCAGCCGGCCAACTCGGGCTTCTGCCAGTTGCCGTAGGCGCGGCGGATGTTGACGACGCCGTAGCTGGCGAGCTCGGCGATGATGAAGTCGATGCGCCCGGCGGGCGCGTTGTCGGCGTCGATCAGGAGCGCGATGCTGTCGGTGGCCGGCCCGTCGGTGTTCATGCGCGGAGCCTGGGGCGCACCGGGCGGGCCCGCAAGCCCGGGCGGCCGGTCTGCCGCCGGGCGCCGGCCGCGGGAATGGCGTGTGGTATCCGGTTTCCCAGCACGCAGGAAGCGGGCGCACGGCCAGGCTGCGGTGGGGGCGCGCCGGGGCCTTGGGCAAAACACGGAGCAGGTGAACCCGCTTGCTTGGCCGGCCCGTTGCTTCAGGTTCGGGCTTGCGTCGGATCACACGACATATCGATGAACAAGCTGTTCGATAATCCCTTCGGTGCCCGTCTCCGCGGTGTTCTTCGAAAAGTGCGGGCAATCGGGAGGCGCGGGAGCCAGCCGAAAAAAGACGATCCCGAGGTGGTGTTTACCGAGATCTTTGAGCGCAACACGTGGGGCGGCGTCGATTCGGTTTCCGGCACCGGATCGGATAATCTCCAGACGCGGGTCGTCGTCGGCGAACTGTCCGCGGTGCTCAAGGAATATGGCATCAAGCGCATGCTGGACTTGCCTTGCGGCGACTTCCACTGGATGCGCCACGTCGGGCTGGAGGGAGTCGATTACACGGGCGCGGATATCGTCGCCGAACTGGTGCGATCAAACAACGTGCGGTTCGGAAGGGACGGCTTGCGATTCCGAAAGCTGGATCTCACGCGCGACCCCTTGCCCGAGGTGGATTTGATTTTTTGTCGCGACTGCCTGGTGCACCTCTCCTTCAAGGACGTGTCGAGGGCCTTGACGAACATCCGCCGCAGCCGGTCGGGCTATCTGTTGTCCACGACTTTCACCGCCCGGACCACGAACGAAGACATCAAGACTGGCGGGTGGCGGCCGCTGAACCTGGAGCTGGCCCCGTTTGCGCTGCCCAAGCCCCTCAAGATCATCACCGAGGGGTGCACCGAGAACGATGGCATCTACCGCGACAAGTCGCTCGGTTTGTGGAGAATCTCGGATCTCCCGGGGCGCTTCCGCGTTTGAGTGATGGTGGCTGGTCGTTCCCTGGGCCCGCGTCGCGTCCATGCGGTCTGACGGCGTTCGCGCAACCGGCCTGCCGTGCGCGCGGTGGTGAATCTGCGTCTCGGCAGAAGGGCGGGTCCGGCGGGCGTCCGTTTATGCGAGCGACCTTTCGCGCAAGCGGCCGGTCCGGCAACCCGCTCCCATCGAAGGGCATCTGCCCGGCGCATTGCTTCGCCTCGGGGTTCCCGCTTGGCTCGGCGGGCCAAATGCCTTCCACCGACGCCGACGCCGCAGCAGCCCACGATACGCCCCCGCCTTCCGGGGCCGAGTCCGTCCCCTTGCGGCGGCTCGGCCAGCTGATCCGCTTCGAGAGCGGGCTACTGCGCCGAGCCGTCTTCCTGCAAGCCATGCAGGCGCTCAGCTACATTCCCTTCTACGCGGGCGTCGGCATCCTCATCGACAAGATCCTGCGCAACGAGGCGCTCTCCCACGAGGAGCGGATCAAGTGGGTCGTCTACGCGCTGGCCAACCTGTTGCTCTGGCCGGTGCACGCCTGGTTCACCGTGAGAGCGTTCACGCGGAGCCAGGAAATCGTGCGCGCCGTCACCGCGCGTCTGCGCCGCATGCTGGTCGACAAGTTGCAGAGCCTCTCGCTCGGCTTCTTCACCCGCCGCGGCGCCGGCGCGCTCTCCAACCAGGTCACGGTCGACCTCAACAAGGTGGAAACCTTTCTCAACACGGTGGTCGGCAGCTTCATCGTGAGCTTCACGATCGGCGTCGGGGCGCTCGCCTACCTGTTTTGGCTCAACCCGCTGCTCGCCGGCATCACGTCGCTCGCCGTGCCGGTGCAGGTGCTCATCGTCCGTCACATGCGCGAGCGCGTGGCGCGTCTCAATCAGCGCGTGCAGCAATCGGGCGAAAACTTCTCCGAACGCGTGGTCGAGTTCATCGGGGGCATGCGCGCGACCAAGAGTCTGGGCAACGAGGACATCGCGGCGGCGCAGCTCGCCGGGTCGATCGAGCGCATGCGGGCCGCCGGTCTCGAGGCGAGCGTGACGATGCGCTGGGTGATGATGGTGATCCAGTTCGCGGGCGAGTATCTGGGCGTGGTGGTCTGGTGCGTGGGCGGCGTGCTCTTTCTCCAGGGGCGGCTCGAGCTCGGCGCCTTGGTGGCCTTCAGCGCGTTGCTCGGTTTCGTGCGCGCGGGCTTCAACGCCTACTTCGGCGCCTATGACGCCTGGATGCAGGCGCGGCCGGGTTTCGTATCCGTGCTTTCGATACTTGATTCCCAGGAGATCGAGGGCTTCCGCAACGCGCCTCGCGGCGCGGAGGCTCGGCCCCGGGGCGAGCTGGAGATGCGGTCGGTGAGCTTTCGTTATCCGGGCGGCGAGCCGGACGCGCGCTGGGCGCTCGAGGATATGCGGCTGAGCATCCCGCGCGGCCAGCGCGTCGGCCTGGTGGGCGAAACGGGCGCGGGCAAGAGCACCTTCCTCGACCTCCTGATGGGTTTCTATCCGCCCACGCGCGGCGAGATCCTCTACGACGGACGGCGGCTCGATGAGATCGGGCTGCTCAACCTGCGCCGCTCGGTGGCGATCATGGGCCAGGACGCCTTTCTCTGGAACACGACCGTGCGCGAAAACATCCGCTTCGGGCGTCCGACCGCGAGCGATGCCGAGGTGGAGGAGGCGGCGCGCCGCGCGCAGGCGCATGATTTCATCCTGCGCCTCGACCAGGGCTACCAGACGCCCTGCGGCGAGCGCGGCGGCCGTCTCTCGGGCGGGCAACGTCAACGCATCGCGCTGGCGCGGGTCTTTCTCCGCGATCCGGCGATCGTGGTGCTCGATGAGCCCACGAGCGCGCTCGACGTGGAGACGGAGGCGCGCTTGCAGGCCGATCTCGACGCGCTTTGCCGCGGGCGCACGACCTTCATCGTCGCGCATCGACTCTCGACCCTGCGGGGCGTGGATCGCGTGTTGGTGTTTCACCAAGGCCGCGTGGTCGAGGACGGCAAGGTCGCGGACCTGCTCAAGATTCCGGGCGGTCACTACGCGCGTCTGCACGCCTTGCAGTTTGGCGAGGTGGTGGTGTGAGCGTGTCTCGGCGGCCCGGCGGCCGGTCGAAATCCACGGCCTGTCCGCGGGCTTGGTCTCGCCGGCGCCGGACTCTCCGCGCCTAGGGAGACTGGATTTGGCCGGCCTGTCGGACCGGCGCGCGCGCGGCCTCAGCGCCTTCGAGTCGCACGCTCTGGGCGGGGAGCGCGAAGCGCAGCCCGCGCGCGGCCACGGCGCGAAGCAGGGCGAGGTTGAGGCGTTGCCGCAGCCGGAGGTGCTTCGGAAAATCCGGATCGCGCGTGTTGTAGGCCAGCCAGACGTGAAGCGCGGTCGGCGTGACCTCGGTGAATTGCACCAAGACGCTGCCTGGATCGACCTCCGGTTCACGCAGGATCAGGGCGCGGATTTCCTCCACGAGCGCCTCGATCTCGTCCGGCGGCGTGTCGTGCGGGAAGGCGAGCGTCTGCTCCACCCGGCGCTGGAGGAAGCGCGAGAGGTTTACCACGGGCTCGGCGGCCACGGTCTTGTTGGGGATCGTCACGAGGTTGCGCTGCGGGGTGCGCAGGCGCGTGGAGCGTAGGCCGATGTCTTCCACGACGCCGCTGTTGGGCCCGATCTGCACCGCTTCGCCGAGGCGGAAGGGTTGGTCCACGGCGATGACGATCGAGCCGAAGATGTTGGCCAAGCTGTCCTGCGCGGCCAGCGCGACCGCAAGACCGCCGATGCCAAGACCGGCGAGAAACGCGTGCACGTTTGCCCCGAGGTGCTGCGCGATGAGCAGCACGCCCAGGACAAAAATCGTGGCGAGCACGACGCGCTTTATCCAGGGCATGAACGCGACGACGTTCAGCTCGCGCCTCCGCGCTCGGTGCTGGAGCTGGTCCAGCGAGGCGTTGACCAGGCGCAGCACAAAGATGAGCACGATCAGCGCAAAGGCCGCCGCGTAGGCATAGCGCAGCACGCCTTCGAGGGTCGGGGGCAGGCGCAGCACCATCAGTGCGCCGACCAGGCCGACCAACAGCATCAGCGCCTCCACCGCTTGCCGTAGCGGCCGAAGCACGTAGCGGCCAAACCGGAAGGGCGTATGGGAAGTCAGGCGCCGCAGGCCGCCCGCTGTCCAACGAAACACCGTGCGGCGGAGGAGAAGCGCAAGCAGGAGGAAACAGGCCGCCACGAAGAAATGCAGCGGCGTGTTGCCCGTCTCCGTGAGATGCGCGACCCGCAGCGCGCCCTCGACCAGGTCCTCGACAACCTCCGGTTTGCGCGGGGTGGGGGAGCTGACTTCGGGCGGAGGCTCCGGATCGGCCGCTGTATCCGGGGCGGCGGCAGCGAGCTACAGAACTCCGAAAACGCCCCCCGCGAACAGCGCCGCCGACAGGGCCCTTGGCACATGGCGGCCGATCCCGACGCGAAGCAGGTGGAGCATGCTCAGCCCTAGCCGTCGCGGCGCGGCGCGCAAACCGTCCGCCGACGTGCGGAAGATTCTCCGACCACGGTCGACGGCGAAGCTCCGAACCTGTGGGGCGCGAGCCGCCGCTTTTGGGCTCACAAGACGGGCGTGAAGTGAAGAACGCGAAAAGACCAAAAAAACACTTGCGCGAACCGCTTACCCTCCTATCCCTAGTAGTCCCTCCCGCCATAAAACCCATCTTGAGCCTAGCTCGGTGGGTTTTAGCACCCGACCCGCCCGGTCGGGTGCTTTTTTTGCGCGTAGCTTTCCGCGGGGTGCCCCGGCTCCCGCATACGGGAAGGGGGAGCGACGACTCCCCTCGCGCACGGACACCCGCGACCGCCTGTGCCCGACCACTGGTCTCCACCGAATCGGGCGCCCGCCGTAGAAAAACCTTGCGCGCCGGCTTCGCTCCCTGCCTTGCTGATCCCTCCACCGAAACTTCCCGTCGGCCCACTCACCCGACTGTAGTATCGGACCCTCACTTTCCAAGTCCCGCCGCCCGCTTCGGCCACTCCGCCGCAAACGGGTTGTGGGGCTTTTTCGCGA
>JAUVVA010000114.1 GCA_030604905.1 Verrucomicrobiota bacterium
CGCTTCGTCATCTTCGACAAATCCTCCAAGAAGGAGCAGGGCCTCTTCCTCTACAAGAACGCCGAGACCGGCCTCCACGCCCAGATCCCGCTCGTCGGCACCGGGGCCAACATCACCGCCGACTCGCTGCCCTTCCCGCACTCGCCCGGCGTCTTCGACTGGCCCAACAACGTCTACGCGCCGATCCTCACCCCCGAGCTCACCTTCGGCGAGCAGGTCATCATCCCCGCCTTCTACGGCCGCAACGCCGTCACCGGCCTCGGCCTGCGCAACAGCTTCTTCTTCCGCTACGAGCAGCCCGAGCTGATCAACTTGAAGGAGGAGATCCAGAAGGGCCTCGGCTCCGCCAAGGTGCAGTGGACCTTCACCGGCCCGCAGATCTCCGTCGAATACGCCTTCACGGTGAAACAGCAGGTCACCCTCGACAAATTCCGCTACCAGATCGCGATCGCCGCCCCCCACTCGCGCTACCGCGTCGTCGGCATGCCCGCCCTCGGCCAGAACGGCCACCGCTGCACCGTGCAAAAGGACGACTTCCAAGGCGTGTGGCTGGAGACCGAGGTCGTCACCGACGATCCCGCCTACCGCACCAACTTCGGCAAGATCCACTACATCCAGACGCTCATGCGCGACCACCCGCTCATCATGCGCCCGGGCCAGGTGTATCGCTTCGTGGTCAACTTCGAGCCCGAGGTGGCTCAGCTCGACGGCTAAACGGCGCGCCGGCGCGCCGTTCGGTCCAAAGTCGCAAAGTCAAAAGTCCCAAGTCATCACCGCGCGGCGAAGCCGCGCCGCACTCGACCTTCGACCTCAGACCTTAGACCTTCGACTGGATTCACGCCCATGCTCTCTCGCCGCGTCATCCCCTGCCTCGACGTCCACGCCGGACGCGTCGTCAAAGGCATCAAGTTCCTCGAGCTGCGCGACGCCGGCGACCCCGTCGAGTCCGCCAAGGCCTACGACGCCCAAGGCGCCGACGAACTCGTCTTCCTCGACATCACCGCGTCCTCCGACGGACGCGGCATCATGCACGACGTCGTCGCCCGCACCGCCGAGCAGTGCTTCATGCCCCTCACCGTGGGCGGCGGCCTCCGCTCCGTGGCCGACATCGAGGCCATGCTCAAGAGCGGCGCCGACAAAGTCTCGCTCAACACCGCCGCGATCAAGGACCCCGAGCTCATCCGCCGCGCCTCCGACCGCTTCGGCGCGCAGTGCATCGTCCTCGCCATCGACGCCAAGCGCGAACCCGACGGCAAATCGTGGCGCGTCTATACCCACGGCGGCCGCAACCGCACCGAACTCGACGCCGTGAAGTGGGCCGAACAAGCCGTCGCCCTCGGCGCCGGCGAGATCTTGCTCACCTCGATGGACGCCGACGGCACCCTCGCCGGCTTTGATTGCCCGCTCACGCGCGCCGTCAGCGACGCCGTCAGCGTGCCCGTGATCGCCAGCGGCGGCGCCGGCAAGCTCGAGCATTTCGCCGACGTGATCCGCGACGGCCGCGCCAGCGCCGTCCTCGCCGCCAGCCTCTTCCACTTCGGCACGCTCACCGTGCCGCAGGTGAAGGACCACCTCGCCGCGCAAGGCCTCCCCGTCCGGCGCTGAAGCCGACAGTCCGGGCTAGCGCAGTTCGACTGAAGCCTAGCCGCTGAATCGCAGGCGGCGTGGCATGGGCGTCCCGCCCATGGGTCCGGACGTGGCATGGGCGTCCCGCCCATGTTCCGTTCCAGCCCGACGGGCGAAGACGCCCGTGCCACGACCAGCCGCTGTTAGCGCCTCTCCTGCTCGATCTCCGCCCAGCGCAGCCCCGCCACGCCCACCGCGAAAAAGGTCACGAGGACGGCCGTGTTGTAGAGCGGAAAATCCGCCCAGCCGTGGACCAGCGCGAAACAGATCCCCATCAGGAGCAGGACCAACTGCGGCTGGGTGAAGCCTCGCCTCAGCGCGAAATACACCAGTCCCCACAGAAAGGACGCCGCCACCATCCCGTAGCCGATCAGGCCCACCTCGGCGAGCAGTTGCACATGGTCGTTGTGCGCATGATCCCAGGCCAGCATCCGTCGTCCGCTCAGATGGATCTCGGGGTAGTTGCGCTGATAATTCGGAAAGACGTGCCGAAAACTCCCCGCACCCCACCCCGTCAGCCGCCGATCCTCAAACATATCCCAGGTCGCCTGCCGCGCCTTGTCGCGAATCATGAACGAGACCTTGTCCTCCCCGCTCCACAAGGTGCGAAGCTCCTGAAAGCCGGCCTGCAGGTTGAGGAAAATCGCCGTGCTCACCAAAAACGCCAGAGCCCCCGCGGCCAGCGCCCCGTTCACCCACCGGCTCGAGGTCGACTCCCCCTGGCGGCTCCGCCACACCAAAACCACCACCGCCGCCGTCACCACGAACGCGACCAGCAGGAAGATCGACGCGCGCGACTTGCTCATCAGGAGCGCCGAGGCGATCACCACCCCCATGAACGCATAGATCGGAGCCGGCGTGCTTCGCTCCAGGCGGCGCAGCCCGCGCACGTAGTGCCACATCCCGAGTGAAGCCACCACCACCAAGCCGAGGTTCAGATAGGCCCCCGCGTGGTTCTCGTAGACAAAAGTCCCGTGAAAACTCGCAGCGATCGAGTCGAAGACCCAAAGGATCTTTTTGGCACCCGTCACCTTCTGCAGGATCGCGATCAACGCGATCACCGTGGCGTTCACCGCCAGGATATTGAGCACCCAGAGCAAACCCGCCCGCCGTGTGATGCCCACCCAGAGGCCGCAGCCAAGGGCCCAGGCGCCGCCCCAGATGCAGAGCATGCGCCAGGCGTTCATCCGCTCGAAGGGCGCGTCGACCCCGCTCGGCAGCCACGTCACGTGGTCGATCGGCGTGAGCATCCAGAACACTCCGGCCGTCACCCGCAGCCAGGCCGGATTCAAGGCTTGGCACGCCACGTAGCCCAGAAACAGCAAGCCGATCCAGAAAATGGGAAAGCGCAGCAGCTTCGAGGCAGGATGGAGGGTAAAGGCACCCTGCGGCGCCAGCTCGCCCTCGTAGCGGCGCGGCCAAACCGCGATGACCAAAGCCAACACACCCAGGCCGAGCGACACCATCTGCGCCCACGGCATGCGCGCCCCGATCGCCCAGGCGACGAAACACAGATGCGCCCCCGCCGCGATCGCGAAGGCCTTCTCCAGCGGATGCAGTGGGATCGGGGCCCGCGCCTCACCGCGGAAGGATTGGATGATCTTGGCGTGGGCGGACGAGGGGCGGGACGTGGACATGCGACCGAAAACCCACTTTTCTGCGAAGACCCGCCGCCAAAGTCCAACGTCCATTGCTTCCCGCCAACCGGAAAAAACGGCGCCCCCGACCGACCGCCCCCACCACCCCGCAAAGCCAGGCCCTGACAACTCCGCGTCCCGGCTTGATTTTTTATATCGATATGTTTTTCTAACCGCATGCCCCCGGTTCCACCCCACCTTTCGTCTCTTCGCGTCCCCCGCTTCCGCCGCGCCTTCACCCTCATCGAGCTGCTGACCGTGATCGCGATCATCGGCGTGCTCGCCGCCATCCTCATCCCGGTCGTCTCGAAAGTCCGCGACTCCGCCCGCACCGCGCAATGCTCGGCCAACATGCGCTCGCTCGGCGTCGCCGCCACCGGCTTCCGCAACGACCACCGCGACGCCACCCCGCACTTCTCCGACCGCCCCACCCTGCTCAACGGCCAGCCCGTCTCTTGGTATCTCCAGCTCGTGCCCTATCTCGGCGGCGACCTCTCCTCGGCCGCCAGCACCCGCAACGCCCTTCGCACCCTCGTCTGCCCCTCCTCCGTTCGCTCCCGCCGCGGCGAGACCGACGTGCCCTGGAACGGCTTTGTCGCCGCCAACTGGCCCTATATCTCCGACTACGGCTACAACTCCCGCGTCAACGTCCTCAGCGCCGAGCCCCCCGCCCGCCGCCTCACCCGCTTCAGCGACCCCGTGAATCCCTCCAACACGCCGCTCATCCACGAGCTCGTTGGGCAAAACAATTTCTACGCCGGCACCTTTGACTTCCCCCGCCCCGCGAGCGACGAGGCCGCGTTCAACGCCGGCGGCACCCAACTCCAGGCCTTCACCCAACGCCACGGCGGCGGCGGCTTCGTCCTCTGGTTCGACGGTCACATCCGACGCCTCACCTACGACGAATACATGGCCCGCGCCCGCCAGGGCACCACGCCGTGGCTGTTCATCGGCGGCGGCCACAACTGAGCCGCCCCCTGCCAGCGGGCGGCGGAGCAGCGAGCTGAGATTTCCGGCTCGAACCGCGCGAAGAACCGCGCGAAGCGGAGACCCGCGCGACCCGAAGCCCCAGGCGGAAGTGAGCCCGCAGGTGCCCGGGCGAGAAACGCGGTGCCCGCTCAACGCGTCCTCGCCAGCTCCTCCGCCAGCGCCCGCGCCCAGGCCTCGCGCTCGTTCTGCGTCTCGGCCCGTCGCTCCACCGCCCCGCCCTCGCCCAGCCCGGCCAGCACCCGCCCCGCCGCGATCGCCACATCATCTCGCCGCACGCCCTCCGCCGCCCCCTTCACCGAACGCTCGAGGTCGCGGCGCATCGCCACCGACGCCTCCGCTTCAAACCCCTCCAGAAACGCGTCCACCCCGCCCGCCGGTCCGGTCAGGCGCGACAGGTGCCGCGAAAACACCAGGTTCGTGTCCGCGCCGCCCAGCAGCGAAGGCCCGCGCGGATAACCCTCCCCCTTCACCATCAGCTCCTCCAAGCCCTCCGGCCCCGGCACCCCCAGCACCGAGGGCATCCACCCGCTCGCCGCCGCGAAGATCCGGTTGCCCGGCTCGCTCGTGAGGAAGCGCAAAAAGTCGATCGCCCGCTCCGCCCGCGCCGTGTCGCGCGTCACGCTGAAGGCCGGGCTGCCGCTCCGATCCTCGCTCGCCAGCGGCCCGAGCACGCCCGCCCCGAAACGCGGATGCTCCCGCCCCGGGGTGATCGCGCGCGTCACGCCCACCGGAAACTCCGCCTGCGCCGCGAGGTTGGTCGCATCCCAGGTCCCGCTGTAGAAAAACAGCGCCCGCCCCTGCACGAAGGCCAGCGTCGCATCCTCCCGGCCCAGCTGCGCAAAGCCGGGCGGGAAAAAGACGCTCAGCTCCCGCAGATTCTCCAGCGCCGCGCGCAGCTCCGCCCGCGAAAAATCCCAGCGCCCCGCGAGGCGAGCCGCATAAAACTCCTCGCGCCCCACCGGCAGACCCGTCCCCGGCGCCAACTCCGTGCCCAGCCGCTGCAGCTGCGCCGCCAACAGGTCGTTGAACAACGCGGTCGCGCTCGCCCGGTGCATCGCAAACCCCGTCACCCGCACTCCGCGCCGCGCGTTCCACTCCTCCAACCGCGCGAGCACGCGCTCCAGCTCCGCGTAGTCCGCCGGCGGCGACTCCGCCCCCGTGAGCTCCCGCAGCAGCCGCTTGTTGTAGTAGAGCGCCCGCGAGCCGGTGAAAGGACCTACCCCATAGTAATCCGAAAGCTCCTCGTGATATCCCGAGGCCAGCCCGTCCACGAACGTGTTGCGCCAAGGCAGGCCCTCCAGCGCCGTGCCCGCGTTGTAGGGATTGGCCGCGTCCACCTCCGCCCCGAGCGGACGAAAAAACCGCGTCACCCGCGCCGCGTCGTAGTTCGGAGCCAGCTCGATGATCTCCGGCGCCGTGCCGCCGATCAGACGCGTCGTCAGCCAGGTCGGATACACCCGCTCCGGCACCAGGATCTGCTCGATCCGCACGCCCGGATGCATCGCCTCGTAGGCTCGCGCCGCCGCGTCGATCCCCTGCCGGATGCCCGCCTCCAACTGCCAGTGCGCGATCCGGATCACCTCCCGACCATCTCCCGCCGCCCCGGCCGGCCGCGCCACCCGCAAGGCCGCCACGGCAAACACGCCCAACAACAGCGCCAGCCCCGCCCAAGGCAGCATCGACTTCAGTTTTTCGCTCACGGGGTTTGTCTTCATCGGGAAATCATCTCCTCCGCCCTGCGCCTCGCCTCGCCCGCCCGCGCGTCATGCGGAAACTCCCGCGCGAAGCGACGCCACCCCTCCACCGCCTCCTCGCCGAGCCCGAGCGCCGCCGCCGACTCCGCCACCTGAAACAAGACCCGGGCCCGCAGCGAGGGGCGCAGCGCCTCGGCCTCCTCCGCCAGCGCCCGAAAGTGCGGCAGCGCCCGCGCATGGTCCGGCCCGAGCCGCAGCGCCGCGTCGGCCCACACCAGCCGCGCGTCGCGCCGCGCCGCCGGGTCGCGCACCCGCTCCAGAATCTCAGCGAAGCGCTCCTCCCGCCGGGCAAACTCCGCCGCGTCCCGCTCCGCCGCGAACCAGGCGATGGCCAGCTTTGGCGCCGCCGCGTCCGCCCAGGGATGCCCCGCGCGCGCCTCCAGAAGCGCCAGCAAGCGCCGCTCCCCCTCGGCCGGGTCCGGCTGGAGGGCGTGCGCCTGGTGCCAGCGCGCCAGCAGATACTCCGCCATCACCGCCCAGTCATCGTGTAGTTGCTCTTCCACTACGCCCTCCAGCAGCGTCCTCGCCCGCTCCAGCGTGGCGGCGGTTCGGGGCTGCGCGGCGAGCAGCGCCGCCGCCCGCCCCACCCGGGCCTCGCGCCCCTCCCCGCGCGCAAAGTCCGCCGCCGCCGCGGCGGCCTCGCCCGCCGCCAGCCGCCGCCACGCCTCCGCCTGCTCCACCGCCGGCCCGGCCATCCCCGCCGCCGCGGCTCCCAGCATGCCCATGCTGCCCATCACTCCCCTCCACCGGCGGCGCCATTTGCTCATCCCTCTCCGAAACACCGGGACGTCCCGCGCGTCAATTTCATATCGATATATCTTGACCTGCCGCCGCCGACCCTTACCGCTGTGTCGTCCACCAGACCAAACCCTCGTCTTAACCCCATGCCCTCCCTAGTCTCCCCGCGCACCCTCGTGCCGTCCCTCGCCGCGCTCCTCTGCGCCGCCGCCCCCGCCGCCCACGCCCAGACCACCGTCACGCTTTTCGGGAGCACCGAATACCTCACCGGCTCCGACGTGTATGCCAACCAGACCGCTCCGAGCCCCCACCGCGCCACGCAGACCTTCTCGATCAACCCCAGCACCCCCACTTCCACCACTCGCAACCTCACCGTCGCCTCCGGCACCAACGTCAACGGCGGCACCCTCGGCGGCCCCGGCGTCGCCAACTGGACCGGCACCATGCCCGACGTCTTCCTCGGCTTCACCGGCCAGGCCAGCGGCTCCAACATCAACACCAACCTCACGATCCGCACCCAGTTTCAGAACAACGGCGCCGGCGATTTCATCCACATCAACACCTACCAGGAGAGCAGCTCCAACACCATCGCCGCCGGTCTGAATTACCGCCTCGCCGGCGCGATCATGTTCCAGGCCCCCGCGCCCATCGCCCTCGGCAATCTCACCAGCCTCTCCTACGCCACCGGCGCCACCAGCTACGCCGCCGGCACCTCGGCCACCCACCGCGTCGTCGTCCGCGACTCGGCGAGCGGCACCTTCTACGTCTCCTCGGCCAACAACTTCGCCGCCACCGGCAGCATCTCGCTCACCGGCTCCGACTGGGCCGTCCTGTCCGCCACCGATCTCCGCAGCGTCGGCACCTTTGCCGCACCTTCCTTCGCCCAGATCGACTACATCGGCATCTACTCGGACAGCACGGTCACCACCACCGCCAGCATCACCGGCTTTACCCGCGTCAACGGCTTCACGCTCTCCCAGCTTTCCTACTCCGCCATCCCCGAGCCCTCCTCCGCCGCCGCCCTCTTCGGCGCCTGCGCCCTCGCCGGCGCCGCCCTGCGCCGCCGCCGCCGCGCCTGAGCCCCCTCCCCGTCATGCCCCCCGCCATCCGCCTTCTCGCCGGTCTCGGCCTCCTCGGCGCGGCCTCGCTTGTCGCCGCCGCGCCGACGGTCCTTAAACCGCTCGCCGCCAGCCCCGACTACGTCGAGGGCGGCACCCTCTACGGCGCGAAAACCGGCGAGGCCCGCTCCGTTCTCACCGCGCGCTTCCGCGACGGTCCCGCCACCGCGCTCCGCCCGATCTCCGTTCGCCCCGAGACCGCGCTCAACGCCGAGCTCGCCTCCACCTCCGAGGCCCGCCTCGGCCCGCGCGCCCTCCCGCCCGTCTTCGGCGGCTACTCCGTCACGGTGCACCAGATGCCCGAGCCGACGCAGTTCACCGTGCGCCCGCAGTTTCACGACGGCCCCTCCGGCCGAAACGACTTCCTTAATCTCAACGTCTACCTCGAGAACAACCAGCCCCAGCCCGCCGGCCTCGAGTTCTCCTTTGCCGGCGCCTGGCTCTTCCCCGTCGCCCCCGGTCCCCGCCCCGCCCCCATCCCCCTCGACCAGCTCGCCGACGCCTCCTTCTTCGTCGGCAGCCAACGCTCCGCCGCCCGCGTGGTCCAGCTCCTCGCCCGCGATGCCGACAGCGGCGCGCTCTGGGTCTCCGAGGCCTCGGCCACCGCCCACTCCGCCACCCTTCCCCTCGCCGGCACTCGCTGGGCCCGGCTCGATGCCCAAGATCCCGCCTCGCTCGGCGCCTTTGCCCCGCCCACCTTCCGCCGGGTCGACCACCTCGGCCTCTACGTCACCGTGCCGCCCACCAAGCTCGACGAGCCCGTCCGCCCCTACGGCGTCATCTACAACGTCGTGCTCCACTCCTTTGAATTCACTCTCGCCAATCGCTAGCGGCAGCGAAACACCCTTCTCGGACTCCACACGCCCGATGGCCCGCGCCCTCCAATCCACCCGCCACGCTCGGATCTACCAGCAGCTCGTCCAGCGCCTCTCCAAGAGCGAGCCCGACGAACCCTTCCCGACCGTGGCCGAGTTGATGGAGAAATACGGCGTCTCCCAGGTCACCGTCACCCAGGCCCTGCGCCGCCTCCAACAACAGGGCTACATCCGCCGCCCCGTCGGCAAGAAGCGCTACGTCGTCGCGCAAAACGGCGCGAGCACCCAGGCCGCCATCGCCGTCCTCCGCCCCATCTGGCCCTCGCCCGAATACGATTCGCTCCTCACCGCCCTCCAACAGGAGTGCACCGCGCGCCGCTGGAATCTCGCCCTCACCCACTACCAGGCCTGGAGCGATCTCGACCTCACCCGTCTCATCTCCGAGCACCAGGGCATCATCTCGATCGGCCATCCCGCCGAGTTCCCCGCCGACCAGGAGGAGCACCTCCGCAAGCTCCGCTACCCCTTCATCTCGCTCATGGACCGCCCCGAGCAGGCGAGCTTCGGCGGCGTCGAGGGCGACGACTTCGAGCTCGGCCGCCTCGCGGTCGCCACCCTGCGCAAGCTCGGCCACCGCCGCATCGCCGTATTCCTCAACGAGCCCTCCACCGTCTCCGTCTCGCGCCGCCTCCGCGGCTGGCAGGCCGCCATGGAAAAAGCCGGCGAGAAAAACCTCTCCGAGCTGATCATCGACTGCTCCGTCCAGCACGGGCAGGACTCCATCGAGCTCGGCCGCCAGGCCTTTGACCGCTGGATGGCCCGCCCCCACGCGCCCTTCACCGCCGTCTTCGCCACCGCTTGGACCGGCGCGCTCGCCGTCATGCGCGTCATGCACGACCGCCACATCGAGCTGCCCGGCCAGTGCAGCCTGCTCGCCCAGGGCGGCCTCTGGCCCATCGGCCGCTACCTCGTGCCGCCGCTCTCCACCATCGACTACGACGCCACCGCCTGGGGCCGCGCCGCCTGCGAACTCCTCGCCGAGCAGATGGCCGCCAAAACCGCCTCGCCCCGCTCCCTCAACCTCGCCCCCGAGGTCCACCTCCGCGGCACCACCGCCCCGCTCCGCCCTTAGCCGTTTTGGCTAAGCAGCTCCCGCATCGCCTCGACGCCCGGCCCGCACGCGGCGCCGCTTAGGCACGCCCATGCCCATCACCTATCGCCCCCATGCTCACCCTCACCCACCTCAAGCCCCTTCATTGGTCATTAGTCATTGGTCATTGGTCATTCCGCACGAAGTGCGGCCTCCTCCTCGCCGCCCTCGCCGCCCTCGCCCTCTCCACCCCCGCGTTCGCCGCCGCCTCGCGCCCGGCCGCGCCCGCAAGCTCGACCGCTCTCGCCTCCGCCACGTCCGAGGCCATCCCGCCCGCCGCCCCCTTCGACCTCCAGGGCTTCATCGACGAGCGCCTCGCCGCCGGCGAGCGCCACATCGTCCTCCCGCCCGGCCGTCACCTCGTCACTCCGCGCAACCGCGAACACCTCCGCCTCCAAGGCCTGCGCGACGTCGTCATCGACGGCACCGGCGCCGAGCTCGTCTGCACCGAGACCACCCGCGCCATCACCATCCACGACTGCGAAAACCTCACCCTCCGCGGCCTCGTCATCGACTACGATCCCCTGCCCTTCACCCAGGCCCGCGTCGTCGCCGTCTCGCCCGACAAGACCCGCCTCGAGGTCGAGATCATTCCCGGCTACGGCGAGATCGTCGCCAGCCGCGGCTCCGTCGAGATCTTTGATCCCGCCACCAATCTCCTCCGCGGACGCACCACCTACTACGACGTCCGCGCCGAGCCCGCCGGCCCCGGCCGCGGCGTCATCCTCCGCAGCGCCGCCCAGGCCGCGCGCGCCATCGAGCAGATCGGCGACATCGCCGTCATCCGCCGCCCCCACGCCCCCGGCGGCGAGATCCCGCACGCCATCATGGCCACCGACAGCCGCGACCTCGTCTTCGAGGACATCACGCTCTACTCCGGCGTCACCTTCGGCTTCTTCGAAAACGGTTGCGACGGCTCCCGCTACCTCCGCTGCCGCGTCGACCGCCGCCCGCCCGCGCTCGACTACGCCGCCCGCGGCCACCCGCGCCTCCGTTCGCAGAACGCCGACGCCTTCCACTCCAAAAACGCCCGCCGCGGCCCGCGCTACGAAAGCTGCACCGCCTTCTTCATGGGCGACGACGCCTTCGCCATCAACGGCGACTTCCACTTCGTCACCGGCTCCGAGGGCCCCGCCCTCCGCGTGCTCGCCAAATACACCATGAACCTGCGCGTCGGCGACACCGCCCAGATCCTCTCCCACGACGGACGCCGCCTCGAAGACCGCAAGATCCTCGCCATCGAGCGCGAAGGCCCCGCCACCGACGCCGACCGGCGCCTCGTCGCCGCCCAGCAGATGCACGAGGGCTTCCGCCGCCGCGGCCTCGAGACCGCCTACCGCGTCACCCTCGACGCCCCCGTCGCCCTCCCGCCCGGCAGCCTCATTTGCTCCGCCGACGCCATCGGCGACGGCTTCGTCATCCACGACTGCGACCTCGGCCACAACCGCTCCCGCGGCATCCTCGTCAAGGCCGGCCGCGGCCGCATCACCCACAACCGCATCGTCGGCGCCATCATGACCGGCATCCTCGTCTCCCCCGAGTTCTGGTGGCTCGAGGCCGGCTTCTCCGACCAGCTCCTCATCGAGCACAACACCATCCGCGAAGGCGGCGGCCCCGGCATCGCCGTCGTCTCCATCGGCGGCGATGGCTCCCTCTCCCCCGCCGGCGCCTTCCGCGACATCACCGTCCGCCACAACACCATCGCCGATGTCCCCGCCCCCGGCCTCCTCCTCACCTCCATCCGCGGCCTCGTCGAGGAGCACAACCAGGTCTCCACCAACCCCGCCCGCACCCTCCACCCCTGGGAGATCAAGGCCTGGGGCCGCGACGGCCTCTCCGACCGCATCCTGCGCCACATCGAGTAAGCCTCCCCCTCATGCCCGACACCCTCCACTTCTCGCCCGACGGCCGCGCCGACCACACGCCCGCCATCCGTAGTGCCCTCGCCGATACCGGCCTCCGCCGCCTCGTCTTCGCCCCCGGCCGCTACGACTTCCGCCCCGAGCGCGCCGCCGAGCACTACGTCTTCCCGTCCAACAA
>JAUVVA010000215.1 GCA_030604905.1 Verrucomicrobiota bacterium
CGCCGGCCGCAAAACCTCCGACATCCCCGCGGAGTTCCCCGCCGCCCTCGACGCCCACCCGGAGGCCGAGGGCCTCCTGCTCCTCCTCGGCGTAAACGACCTCCCCGCCCGCGATCCGCGCCCGGGTGACGAAAAAATCGCCGCCTGCCTCGCCCACTTTAATTTCGCCCTCGACCTCGCGCTCCGCCGTTTCGCGCCCGCCGCGATCTTCCTCGCCGCGCCGCCCAACGTGGACGCCGCGGGCCTCGATTCCGTCAACCTCGCCAAAGGCTACGACATCGTGCCCCCGCTGCTCGCCCGCCTCGAGAGCGGTATCGCCCAGCTCGCCCGCGAGCACGGCGTGCATTTCTTCAGCCTCCACGGCGCCCTCCAGCCCACACATTTCTCCGACGGCCTGCACCCCAATCCCGAGGGCGACCGCGTCATCGCCCGCCTCGTCGGCCAAGCCCTCTCGCAAAGCGCCCACGCGGGCGCCGCTTCCGCGCTTCCCGCCTTCTACCTCGTCGGCGACAGTATCTCCATCGACTACCACGAGGCACTCGAGCGCGAGTGCGCGGGCCGCTACACCTACACTCGCAAAGGCGGCCTCGAACTCGCGCGCTCCGACCTCGATCACCCGCAAGGCGCCAACGGCGGCGACTCCTCCGCCGTGCTTGCCCACCTGCGCGAAGAACTGAGCGACCCCGCCTCGACGCTCCCGCCCACGATCCTCGTCAACTGCGGCCTGCACGATCTCAAGACCGACCCCATCACCGGCGCGCGCCAAATCCCGCTCGAAAGCTACCGGGCCAACCTCGCCGCCATCGCCGACCTCGTGCGCGACTCCGGCCGCCGCCTGGTCTGGATCGCCACCACGCCCCTCGACGAGACGCGGCACAACTCCCGCTCCCAGTTCTTCCACCGCCACGAGCGCGATCTCGCGGCCTACAACGCCGCCGCCCGAGAGATCATGGCCGCGCGCGAGGTGCCGGTCATCGACCTGCACGCTTTCACCGCCGGGCTCCCCGAGCCGCTCTTCCGCGACCACGTCCACTTCGTCCCCGAGGTCAGCGAACGCCAAGCCACCCACGTCCGCACCGCCCTGGACGCCCTCCCCTGGCCGCAATAGCCACTCTCCACGCTATTCCTCGCAGAGCTTTCGGACCAACACCGAGGCCATTGGCCGAAACATCGACACCCCCTGTTTCGCGCAGCGAAACTCAAAAAATCAGACAGCGCTCCTTGAGCCGCTGTATTAGCGGTTCTGCCCCCTCCCTCCTCATCGCGCGGAACACCCGCTCACACCGCCGGCAACCATGGATACGCCGGCAGCTCGTCGAGCGGCACGCGCCTCCGTCCGCGCCACCTCGCGCCCCGCGATCACAAAGCGGGATCGCCCGCCAATCGCCCGCGGCGCCCAGCTGCACCGCGCCCGCCTCCTCACCGCCCGCGAGATCATGGCCGCACGTGAAGTCCCGCTCATCGACCTGCACGCCTTCACCGCCGGACTCCCCGCGCCGCTCTTCCGCGACCACGTCCACTTCGCCCCCTGGGTCAGCGAGCGCCAAGCCACCCACCTCCGCACCACCCTGGACACGCTTTCGGACCAACACCGAGGCCATTGGCCGAAACATCGACACCCCCTGTTTCGCGCAGCGAAACTCAAAAATCAGACAGCGCTCTTTGAGCCGCTGTATTAGCGGTCCTCCCCCTCTCCCTCCTCATCGCGCGGAACACCCGCTCACACCGCTGGCAACCATGGATACGCCGGCGGTTCCTCCAGCGGCACCCGTCGATACACCCACTGCGCAAACTCCGCGCGCAGTCCCTTCCCCTCGGCAAACATCCCGACGAAGCAGCCCGTCCAGCCGCCCGCGACCTCGGTGCAGAAAAAACGTCGCTCCGCCCGCGCCACCTCGCGCCCCGCGACCAAGAAGCGGATCGCCTGCCAATCCCCCGCGATCCCCAGCTCCACCACACCCGCGTCCAAAACAGGCGCCGCGAACGAGTCCATGATCATATCGCCCGCCCGTCGGCGAACGAAGAACTCCCTCCCCCAGCCGCCCACCGCCGCACGCACGCCGACCTCGGCGTGAAAGGCGTTGCTCAGCAAAAGCGTCAACCCCGCCGCCTCGTCCGCCCGCCCCGGCGCACACTCCAGGCGCACCGTCACTTCAAATCCCGGCGCGTCGAGCCGCCGCCCCGCAAAGGCCGGCGCGCCCACCTCATCCAGCGTGGCCCGCTGCCCACGCAGCCGCAGCCAACCCGGCCGCTCCGTCACCGACCACATCCCCTCCGCCGGGTTTCGAATAACCGCCCACTCCGGCCCCGGCCACTCGGCGCCAAACGCGCAGCGCTCCTCGGCCACCAACTCCCGCGATCCCACCGCGCCGCCCGGCAGCGACGCCACCTCCATCTCGAGCCCGATCAACGCACCTTCGTTCACCACCGGCCAGCCATCCTCCCAGCGCACCGGTGCCAAAAACGTCTCGCGCCCGAGATGATGCAGACAGGTCCCGTTCTGCGGCGCGTGCCGCGTCGCCAGAAACACCATCCACCACGAGCCGTCCGCAGCCTCCACCAGGTCACCGTGGCCGGTGTAGCGCACCCGCGTCGTCGTCTGCCGCGCGTGGCTCAAGATCGGATTGTTCGGGCAGCCCTCGAAGGGCCCCCACGGCGTATCGCCTCGGCCGATACACACCATGTGCCCAAAGCCCGTGCCTCCCTCCGCGGTCAGCAGGTAATACTTCCCCGCCACCTTGTAGAGATGCGGCCCCTCGCCATCGAGCGACACCCAGGGCCGCGCGATCTCGCGCATCTCGCCGACCAGCCGCCCCGTCGCCACGTCGAGTTCTCTCTGCACGATCGCGTGGGCGTTGCGCCGCGTGTAGTAGCAGCGCCCGTCCTCGTCGAAAAACAGCGACGGATCAAACCAGTCCCGGTCCAGCCACACCGGCTCCGACCACGGCCCGCGAATATCCTCCGCCCACACATAAAAATTCCCGCCCCCGCCCCACACGTTCGTGGTCACGAGGTAAAATCGCCCCGCGTGCCAGCGCAGCGTCGGCGCGAAAATCCCGTCCGAGCAAGCGACCCCGTCCAGGTTCAACTGCGACTTCCGCGTCAACGCGTGCCCGACCGGCGTCCAGTTCACCAGGTCGCGCGAGTGAAAGAGCGGCACACCCGGAAAATACTCGAAGGAGCTCGCCGCCAGATAAAAGTCCTCGCCCACCCGGCACACGCTCGGGTCGGGATAGAAACCCGGGATCACCGGGTTGCGATAGCGCACACCCACGCCTCGCCCCGAGGCGCTTCCAGTGCCCATCGCCGTGCTCACCTCAGAATCTCGCATCGGCAGATTTTCGGCCCAGGCCCTCGCCGCCCACAAGCCGCCGCCCGCTGTTACGGTCCCAGCGAAACCAGGCGCGCGCCCGCCCCCCCGCCCGCCCATGCCTGCTCCTCGTCTCCCGGCACGCCCGATCCTCGCCGGCCAACAGTCTTTACCATAAAGCGTCCGCGCGCTCGGCCCCCCGCCCCACCCCGCGACACCCTCTCCGCGTCCCGGAATCCACCCATGCCACTTGCCACCGCCCCCCTCGCCCCCGCCTCGGTCCGCGAAGACGACACGCGCGCCCTGCAGGCCCAGATCAACCGCGAGTCCGCGCGCGGCGGCGGCGTGGTCGTCGTGCCCCCCGGCCGGCACGTCTGCGGCACCCTCGAGCTCAAGTCGCGCGTCCGCCTCCACCTCGAGCACGGCGCCCGCCTCGAGGGCTCCACCGACCTCGGCCTTTATCCGCTCTGGGAAACCCCGCCTGTGCGCTGCCGCACCGATGCCAATGGCTTCCGCTCCCTCCTCCGCGCCGACCGCGCCGAACACGTCTCCATTGGAGGCTCCGGCATCATCGACGGCAAAGGCGCCGCCTTTCCGCACGGCGGCGACGATCGCGACGGCCGTCCCCGCCTCATCCAGATGATCGGCTGCCGCGACATCGTTGTGGAAAACCTCCACCTGCGCGACTCCGGCCTCTGGCTCCAGCACTACCTCGGCTGCGAGCGCCTCCGCCTCCACGGCCTCACCGCCTACAACCACGTCCAGCCCAACAACGACTTCGTCGACATCGAGGGCTGCCGCGACGTGCGCATCTCCGATTGCAGCAGCGACACCGACGACGACGGCATCACGCTCAAGAGCGGCTGCGCCGCCCCCACCGAGGACGTCGTCATCACCAACTGCGTGATCCGCAGCCACTGCAACGCCATCAAGCTCGGCACCGAGTCCAACGGCGGCTTCCGCAACATCGTCGTCTCCAACTGC
>JAUVVA010000087.1 GCA_030604905.1 Verrucomicrobiota bacterium
AGCGCGAGAACCACTGCGGGTCGCCGGTCTTCTCGATGATGAGGTCCTTGTATTTCACCTCGCGCCACTCGGCGCCAAAGTCGATCCACTCGCCCGAGGCGGCGTGCTTGATGCGCATGCTGGGGCGGGTGATCGCGGTCTCGCCTTCGCCCTCGGTCTCGGTGGGCTTCACCACGTCGCGCACGAGGTGGCGGAGCAGGTCCTGCACGAGCGTCATCATGCCGCGGTAGTCGCTGTAGGCCTGGTAAACCTCGAGCATGGTAAACTCGGGGTTGTGTCGGCGCGAGATGCCCTCGTTGCGGAAGTTGCGGCCGATCTCGAAGACGCGGTCGTAGCCGGCGACGAGCATGCGCTTGAGGTAAAGCTCGAGCGAGATGCGGAGCACGAAGTCGGTGTTGAGCGCGTTGTGGTGCGTCTGGAAGGGGCGCGCGGCGGCGCCGCCGGCGACCGACTGGAGCACGGGCGTCTCGACCTCGAGGAAGCTGCGATCCTCGAGGAAGCGGCGCACGGCGCTGACGATGCGCGCGCGCGTCATCAGGCGGTGGCGGCTCTCCTGGTTGACGATGAGGTCGAGGTAACGCTGGCGGTAGACCTGCTCGGCGTCGCTCAAGCCGTGCCACTTCTCGGGCAGCGGGCGCAGGGCCTTGGAGACGAGCGTGAAGGAGTCCACTCGGATGGTGATCTCGCCGGTCTTGGTTTTGAAGAGCGGGCCGGTGACGCCGATGATGTCACCGAGGTCGAGTTGCTTCTTGAAAACGAGGTAGCGCTCCTCGCCGAGCACGTCCTTGCGGAAGTAGAGCTGGATTTGCCCCTGCTGGTCCTGGATTTTGACAAAGGAGCTGCCGCCCTGGACGCGAAAGGTGACGAGGCGGCCGGCGACGGTGACGGAGGTGGCGTAGTCCTGGCCGTCGACGTGGAGGGCCTTGGCGTCCTGCGAGAAGTGGGTCGTGGCGACGTTGGCGCGGAAGGGGTCAAAGCCGGCGGCGCGCAGCTCGGCCAGCTTTTGGCGGCGGACGGCGTGTTGGTCGTGGGAGATGTCGGGCACGGAGTCGCTCATGGAAACCGGTCACCGTGAAAGGCCGCGCCGGCCCGGGCAAACGGAAATACGGGCGCGGCCGGACGGGATCCGGACCGTGCCCCATGGCGAGCCCGAGCCGCGCCCGTGCCGTCCCTGCGGGAGCGGCGCTCCGGCGGCAGAAGGGGCGACTCACTCCTCCAGCTCGACGTTCCAGTAGGCGAGATCGAGAAAATCCTTCCAGCGCTCGCGCTGCCGGTTGCTCAGCACGAGCGAGATCACCGGGCGCCACTTCGGGCGCACCGGCTTGCAGACCAGGCGCATGTGCGCCTCGTGCGGGAGCCGGTTGGCCTTGCGCGAATTGCACTTGATGCAGGAGCACACGATGTTCTCCCAGGTGGTTTTCCCGCCGCGGTCGCGCGGGATCACGTGGTCGAGATTGAGCTCCTCGCGCGGGAAGACGCGGCCGCAATACTGACAGGTGTCCTTGTCGCGGGCGAAAACGTTGTTGCGCGTGAGCTTCAGCTCCTTGCTCGGCAGCTTGTCGAAAAAGGTGAGCAGGATCACGCGCGGCAGGCGGATCGTGGTGCGCGGCGTCTGCACGGTGTCGAGCCGCTCGAGGGGCGGGTTGGATCTGGAGAAATCCATCCAATCCATGAACGAGAACACCCGAAAATCATCCTGGTGGTGGTGCACCACGGCGGCGTGGCCGCGGGCCAGCAAAGCAAATGCGCGCTTCGCGCAGATGACGTTGATCGCCTGCCACAGGCGATTCAGCACCAACACCGGCTGGTCTAAGACGGCCTCCATGTTGGGCCCCATCGGCTACGGATAGCCCCCCGCCCTGTCAAGGCACGGGTGGTGACGAGCACGTAACGGCTCCGCCACTACAGGCTTGGCCGCTCGGTTTCGTCCCGTCCTCCCGCCCGGATCAGCTTTGATCCAAGGGATAACGCCCGACGAGGGTCACGTTGCCCCACTTCGTGCGAACCCGCACCAGCTCGCCGCCGCCGTTGAGGCCGGCGACCACGGAAGAACTGTCGAAGGCGCCCCGGCGCAGCTCCGGTTCGAGGCCACGCGCCCTCACGCGACCGAGCAGGCCGGTGGAGGCATCCACCACGAGCGGCACGTCGCGGTCGATGCCCAACGTGATCGAGCCGGCGGAGGTCGCCAGATCGATGCCCGGAGGCAGGGGATTGGCCACGCCGAGCAGGATATCGGAATCGCGCCCGCGCACCGACAAGGCATCGCGAGCCTGCAACACCTCCACCGCGCCGTTGGACGTGGTGACCCGGGAGGGCCCTCCGAGCACGCCCGTGAAGATGTTTCCGGTGGTGCTGCGCAGATTCGCCCGCCCGCCCACGTTGGCGACCGTGATGCTGCCCGAGGTCGTTTGCGCGCTCAGATCGCCGCCGATCGAACCGAGGTAGAAGGAGCCCGTCTCGCCCCGGAGATCCAGCGAGCCGCCAAAGTCGCCCATCGTCAGGCCGGCCGCGACCGTGCGCAGGACGAGCTTGGCGTCCTCCGGCACCCGCACCCGCACCAAAATCGTCATTTGCAGCGCGGGATCCCAATCAAGCACCACCTCGCGCGTGTCTCGCACGTTCAACTCGACCCGCCGAGCGTCCGCCCGGAACCGAGGCTCGAGCCGGCTCATCGCCCGCTGCACGTCCCTCGCCATCGCTTGCACCCGGGCGCTCCGCGCGGCCGCATCCTCGTCTCCGCGCTCCGAATGTTGCGCGCGCAACACCACCTCAAACTCCACCTGGCTCCCCGCCGGCGCGCTCTCCACCTCCACCAGACCGCGCGCCACGTTGAGCACCACCGACTCGGTGGGCGCGGGAAAGACCTGTTCAAAGCGCCGCTCCGCGTCGGAAGCACGGGCACCCGCGACGCTCAGCACCAAGGCGATCACTCCAAAAAAAACGCGCAACATTGCGGCCCTATCGTCAAAAATCCGTCAACTGCCTCAAGCCTTTATCTGCAAGCGCCTAGACTTTGGCGCTATTGTCACACTTGAAGTGGACGCGCTTGCGCAGCTCGGCGAGGGCCCGCTGGGCCGAGCGCTGCGCGCTCTCGGTGTCCGGCACTCCGGGCCCGAGGCGCAGGCTGCCGCCGTCGGAGCGCGCCGGCAGGTGCTCGTCCTGGATCAGACCGCCGATGAGCAACAACTGCTCCGCGCGCGGGTCGAGCCGCGCGCCGGGGAAACCCGTGTGCTGCGCGAGCCAGAGAAAAAGCCGAGCGGGGGGAGTGTTTGCATCACCTGCCATGCGGCACACGTTGCAGGGCCCTCGCCTCGCGCGTCAACCGCCGCCACGCTCCCGCCATGCTTCTCCGCCTCCTCCGTCGCTCTTCGCCCCTCGGCCTCGCCGCGCTCGGCGCGCTCCTGCTCGCCGGCTGCGACGCGTCCGCGAGCCCGCCGGCCCTCGCGGAGCGCGGCCAGAGCACCGCCGCGGCCGCGTCCGACTCTTCGCCTGTCGGCGCTCGCCTCCCCGACCCCGCGCCCGACGCCGACGGCAAGGTCCGCCTCAGCGACGCCGAGTGGCGCGCACGCCTCAGCCCGGAGCAATACCGCGTGCTGCGCGCCTCCGGCACCGAGCGCCCTTTCTCCTGCCCGCTCTGGCAAATCACCGACGAGCCCGGCCGCTACCACTGCGCCGGCTGCGGCCTCGCTCTCTTCGACTCCGCCGCGAAGTTCGACTCCGGCACCGGCTGGCCGAGCTTCACCCGGCCTCTCGCCGACGACCGCATCCTCGAACGCCCCGACCACTCGCACGGCATGGTCCGCGTCGAGACCGTCTGCGCCCGCTGCGACGGCCACCTCGGCCACGTCTTCCCCGACGGCCCGCCGCCCACCGGGCGCCGCTATTGCATCAACGGCGTCGCGCTTCGCTTCGAACCCGCTCCGCCCGCCCGATGAAGCGCCTGCGCAAAGCCCGGCCTTGAGCCCGCGCTCGCCACTGCTCAGCGTGCGCCTCCTCCGCTTCACTCGCACGCCCGACCAACACCTCGCCCCGCATGTCGTCCGCCATCAAAGCCGCCGCCGATCCCGTGAAACAGTTCTCGGTCTTCACCGAAAACCGTGTCGGTCGGCTTTCCGACCTCACCACCCTGCTCAAGGACAACAACGTCCACATCGTGGCGCTCACCGTGCTCGACTTCACCGACACGACCATCCTCCGCCTCGTGGTCGACGACAACGACGCCGCCCGCGAGCTCATGGTGAACAACGATTTTCCCTACACCGAGTGCGACGTGGTCGCGGTCGAGATCGCCGACGAGGCCGACCTCCGCGAGGTGCTCGCCGCCCTGCTCGAGGCCGAGATCAACATTCACTACGTCTACAGCTTCATCAAACGCCCCGAGGGCCGCTCCGCGCTCGTCCTCAACATCGAGGACCCCGACGTCGCCGCGCAGTCGCTCAACAACCACGGTTTCAAGGTCCTCACGCAGGCCGACATCGCCCGCTAAGCCCCCGCGCGGGGAGCGCGCGCCCGACGCAGGCGCGCCGTCACGGAGCCTCGACCGCGAAAAGGAAGAGCACGATCATCGCCACCCCGCAGGCGAGACGCCCGAGCGCGGAGAGCACAAAGCCGAGCGCCGCACCCGCGCCCGCGAGCAGCGCCTCGCGGTGGGTCTTTTTCGCCACATAGCGCTCCGCCACCACCGCGCCGAAGATGGTGCCGAGCAACAAGGCCGGCAGGGAGAAAAACAGGCCGATAATCGCGCCCGCCCCCGCGCCCGCCATGCCCCAGCGCCCGCCCCCGAAGAGCTTGGTGCCGACGAGCACGCCGACAAAGTCCACCACCACCGAGACCAACCAGATCACGCCGATCCACGCGACGGCCGCCCAGGAGATCGAGTCGGGCAGGAGCAGCTTGTGGATCACCATGCCGACCAGGATCAGCGTCGTCCCCGGCAAGAGCGGCACGATGACGCCCAGCAGCCCGATGAGGCTGAGCAGAATCGTGAGCGACCAGACGGCGGCTTCCATCAGGCGACAACAAAGCCCAAGTCGCCCGAATCACCAAGCCCAAGCCCCCGACCGTTGCGCGAAAGCATGGAGCCTAGATTCGGCGCTAGCCCGGGCGATGTATCGCTCAAAAAGTGTGTGTCACCGAAGTGAGTTCAGTAAATGCGGTCAGAGAATGGCCGCAAAAAGGCGCAAGAGGCGCAAAAAAAGCAGAGTTGCCGGAACTTTGGATTGATTTTGCGACTTCTGCGCCTCTTTGCGGCCAATCAACTCTTAAAGAGACTTCGATGACGGGACACCAGATGCTGAGATAAATGGTGATTGCGGCCACCCGAAGGCGTCCCGCGCCCGCACCCCGCCGCGAATCAAGGCGACTCGGGCCAGGCGAAGATGGAGCCGTCCCGAACGACGCGGGTGAGCGTGCCGCCTCCCACGCGTTGCCACGTCACGGTCAGATCCCACACGTCGGGTTTGTGGGGAGGCAGACCGAAAATCGCGGGATCCACGGTGAGCGGCAGACGCCCGTCGGCGAGAAAACCCATCACCGCGCGGGTGACGTTGATGCGCTGCGAGGTGAGGCCGTAGCGGGCGTCGATGATGTAGAGATCGTTTCGCGGGCAGGCCACTTGGTCGATGAAGGAACCGGAACCGTTCCGCTGGGTCGCGACCTCGGAATGGGGAAGCAGCGAGTCGCTCCGCACCTTGGAGTAGGAATGGTTGTCCACCCGCACCCATTTTGCCTGCGAACCATCGAGCTCACTCAAAAGCAGCCAGTAGGACGTCTCCATCTTCGCGATTCGCGGGCCCATCGCCATCATCGTGTCGGGAGCCACCCAGGCCTCCCCTCCAGGGATCGTGAGCTTCGTGCGCACATACCAGACATCGGGCAAGGTCACCGGCACCGCACCACCCGACAAAGCGCCCCGCAAAAACTGGAGGTTCTCCGCGTCGAGGAGCCGCGGGGGCATGCGCAGCAACACCCCGTCCACCGTTCGGCGGATGATTCCCTCTTCCCCCATGCGCGCCACCAAGGCGCCCTCCATGGTGCGGCCGTCGCTCGCGGTCCATACCCGGGGCTGCGCCCATGCGCGATCCGCCCGCGCCGGCGGCGACGGCCGATCTTGGCAGCCGGTCAGGAAAAAAAACGCGAAGAGCCCCGCGGCGCCCGCGAGGAAGCGAAGAAGTGGCATGCGATACCCCATTAAATCTTACGTAATTTTACGATTTTAGGGACTCAATCCTATTCCCGCGGGGGAACAACTCGCACGTTGCGCTCGGGCCGGCGGGCTCCAACTTTTCCCGCCATGCGCGCTTCTTTCGCCATCAAGCTGCTGGTGACGGCCCTCGGCCTGTTGATGCTGGCCGGGTGCAACACGTTCGAGCGTCGCGCCCGCGAGAAATCGGCGGTCTTCGGCGCCCTCGACGCCACGACCCAGGCCCGGCTCCAAGCCCGGCAGATCGAGGTGGGCGACACCCAGGACATGGTTTACATCGCGCTCGGCGCGCCGGACGAAAAACGCGATATCGTAACACCGGGCGGCCGGACCACCATCTGGGTCTACAGCGCCTATTGGCAGGAGTATCAGGGCACGCGCTTGGTGGGCTTCAGGCGCAATGTGATCTACGACCCCGTGAGCAAAAGCTACCGCGTTCTCCATGAGCCCGACATCCAGCCCGTCTACGCCTCGCGGGTCGAAGACCGGGTGAGAATCACTTTTCAGGACGGCCACGTGACCGTGGTCGAGCAGGCGCAGCGCGACTGAACAGCGGTCGCGGAGTCGCAACCCTTCGTCTCGATCCTTGGCCGCCGCCGAGTCCCGCCCTTCCCGGAGTGGTGCCGTCCGCCTGCTGGACGCCGCGCAGGCGCTCTGCGGCCTGCTCGCGCTCGCGCTCTTCGTGCTCGTGCTCGGCTGGCCGCTGCCGGAGGCCCTGCGCGACGAAACCGCGCGGGTGACGCGCCTCATCCTGCTGCTTTTCGTGACCCAGGAAGCGGCGCGCTTCGCCCTCTCGGACAAGCGACGGCAGTTGCTGCGGACGAGGCGGGTCGAGGCCTTCGTCGCGGTGATCGCCGCGATGGAAGTGCTCTTCGGCGGCTTCTTGGTCGGTTGGCTGCAAGACCTCGGCTCGGGCGTGGGGTCGACCACGGTGGCCCTGCTCTACCTGGGCGCCACGCAGTTCATGTTGCTCTGCGCCTTCGCCCTGCGGGTGCTGCGCGAGAACCGCTGGCTGAGCGCCCGCTCGCTCTCCCCCGGCGCGGTGTTCATCCTGAGCTTCAGTCTGCTGATCGCGGTGGGCACGCTGCTCCTGCAGACGCCGCACGCCACCACGCAGGGCATCTCCTGGCCCGACGCGCTTTTCCTCGCCACCAGCGCGGTCTGCATCACCGGGCTCACGCCGGTCGACATCTCCACCACCCTCACCCCGCACGGACAATGGGTGCTGCTCGGCCTGGTGCAGATCGGCGGCATGGGCGTGATGACGATCACCTATTTCTTCGCGTATTTCGTCGCGGGCGGGGTCTCGCTGCGAAACCGGATCGGCCTGCAGGATCTGCTCAGCGAGGAAAACCTGGGCAACATCGGCACGGTGCTCGGCCTGATCGTCCTCTTCACGCTCGGCATGGAGACGCTCGGCGCGTTTTTCCTCTACCAGTCCCTCGCCGGCACGCCCGACGCACCGGACAACCTCCTGCTCTTCTCGGTCTTCCACTCGGTGTCCGCCTTCTGCAACGCCGGCTTCACCACGCTGCCCGACGGCTTCGCCACGCCCTTCCTCGCGGCCAACGCGGGCTTCCTCTGCTCCGCCATGGCGCTCGTGGTCATCGGCGGACTCGGCTTCCCCGTGGTGGAGAATTTTTGGCAATACCTCGTCGCCGTCGTGCGACGCCGCGTCGGCTTGCGGGTGGCGACGCCGCCCCGCCTCACCGCGCACAGCCGGGTGGTGCTGGCCACGACGCTCATCCTGCTGGTCGGCGGGACGCTGCTCATCTGGGTGACCGAGTTCGCCCTCGGCGGAGGGCGGGCGCATGTGGCCGGCGAGTCGACCTGGCTGACCGCGCTTTTCCACTCGGTGACTTCGCGCAGCTCCGGATTCAACGTCACGCCGACCGAATCCCTCCTGCCCGCCACCGCGGTGATCGTGATGTTCCTCATGTTTGTCGGCGGCGGCCCCGCCTCCACCGGCGGCGGCATCCGCGTGACCACGCTCGCCGTGGCCTTTTTGTCCATGCGCCGCCTCCTGCTCGGCCGCGAGGACATCGAGGTCTTCGGCCGCCGCCTCTCCTCCGAGCTCGCCCACCGCGCGCTCTCGGTGCTCATGGCCGCCATCGCCTTCATCACCGTCGTCTCGGTGATCCTCTGCGCGCTCCACCCGGAGCTGCCGCCGGAGAACCTCGTCTTCGAGGCGGTGAGCGCCGTCTGCACCGTCGGCCTCAGCCGGGCGACCACACCCGAGCTCGGCGACGCCGCCAAGATCGTGCTCGTGTTCGCGATGTTGATCGGCCGCGTGGGCGTGTTCGCGTTTCTCGTGTCGTTCTTCCCGCGACGCGAGCCCGGCGTGCTCCGCCTGCCCGAGACCACCATCGTCCTCAACTAAAGCCTCCCGGCCCGCGCCCTCCCTCTCTCCCTTCGCTCCATGAAATGCCTCATCGTCGGCCTCGGCGTCTTCGGTCGCAACCTCGCCCTCCACCTCGGCCAGCTCGGCGCCGAAGTCGTCGCGCTCGATCGCCGCGAGGAAAACGTCACCGCGATCAAGGACGAGGTGGCCGCCGCGGCCGTGGCCGACTTTTCCGACACCGCCGCGCTCTCCCGCTTCCCGATCTCGGAGATGGACGCCGTCATCATCGCCATCGGCGACGATTTCGAGGCCTCCATGGCCTACACCATGCGCGCCCGCGAGCTCGGCGCCCCTCGCCTCGTCTGCCGCGTGCTCTCGCCCATGCACGCCCGCCTGCTGCGCCTGCTCAAAGTCGACCGCCTCGTCGTGCCCGAGGAGTTCGCCGCCCGCGGCCTCGCCCACTCCCTGCTCATGCGCGGCGCCATGGAGGGCATCGACCTCGGCAGCGGCCACGCCCTGATCGAGGCCACCCTGCCCCGCCCCCTGGTCGGCCAGACCATCGCCAAACAAGCCGCCCTCTTCCGCCGCCACGACGTGCGCCTCGTCACCCTCAAACGCCCCGAACGCCAGCTCCTCGGCGGCCTGCTCAAGGCCGATCCCGACGCGCCCGCGCCCATGCGCACCCTCGGCACCGTCGGGCTCGACGAGCCCTTCCTCGCCGGCGACGTCCTGGTGTTATTCGGCCCGGAAAAGGGACTTAGGGATTTTCTTGAGGCCGACCCCCTGTAACTGAAACGGAGCCCGCCATCCAATCTGACGGAGCTACTTAGGGTAAAGACCTTGCGACTTCGCACCTCTTTACCATCGCGTTACACGCCGGGAATATTCAGACCCGAGCGGCTTGAGTTCCGCTTCGCCAAACCTGCCAAACCCTCCCACCGAGGGTGACCGTTCGGGCCGCGGCCCCGCCGCCACCGCCGCCCTTGACCCGGTGGTCGAGCTTCTCCGCTCCCGGCTGGGGCTCGATTTTAACCTCTACCGCCCCGGCACGGTGGAGCGTCGGATCCGGCGCCGCATGTCGCTTTGCGAAACGTCCGATCCCGTCGCCTACGCCGCGCTGCTCGCCGACGACCCCGCCGAGCTCGATCTGCTGCGTCAGGATCTGCTCATCGGGGTCACCGAGTTCTTCCGCGAGCCCGAAGCCTTCGCCTGGCTCGCCGAGCGGGTGCTGCCGGAGATGTTGTCCGAGCCCGGGCGCGAGGAGTTTCGCGTCTGGTGCGCGGGCTGCGCCACCGGGGAGGAAGCCTACTCCATCGCCATCCTCCTCGACGAGTGCGCGCGCGCGGCGGGCTTCGCCGGCCGCCTCTCGGTTTTCGCCACCGACGTCCACCCGCGGGCCCTGGAGATCGCCTCACAGGGCGCCTACGAGGAGAACAAACTCGGCGGCCTCGGCCCCGAGCGCATCGCCCGCCATTTTATCCTCGACCGGGAAGGCAGGCGGCGCGTCAGCCCGGAGCTGCGCTCCCGGGTGGTGTTCGCCCCCCACGACGTCCTCGTCGATCCCCCCTTCACCCGCATCGACCTCGTCGTCTGCCGAAACCTTCTCATCTACCTCGAGCCCGAGGCCCAGGAACGCGCGATCGCCCGATTCCACAACGCCCTCCGTGCGTCCGGCGTGCTCTTCCTCGGCGCGAGCGAAAGCCCGGGGCAACACGCCTCCGCCTTCGAGGTGCTCGACGCCCGCCACAAACTCTTTCGCAAGAGCGAGGACCGCCGGCTCCCGCTCTCGCCGCGCCGCGTTCCCAATCCCCTGCCCGCCGCCCACATCGCCTCCAACGGCACCGTGCCCCTCTCCGCGCCCCCGACCTCCGGCGCCGTGGCCCGGCACCTCCTGCGCGCCTACGACCACTTGCTGCAACGCCACGTGCCCCCGGGCTTCCTCGTCGATCCCTCCGGCACCCTGCTGCACTGCTTCGGAGAGGCCGGGCGCCTCCTCCTTCCGCCCGAGGGCCGCGTGGAAAACAACCTCCTCGCACGCACCGCCGGCGACCTCCGCCTCGCGCTCTCGACGCTCGTGCCCCGCGCCCTTCGCGCCCGCGCTCCGGTCGAGGCCCGCGGCGTGCGCGTGGCCCGGGCCGACGGCACCGAGGAGGCCTACGACATCACCGCTGAGGCCTTGCAAGACGGGCCGCACGGCCCCTCGCTCGTCCACCTCATGCTGCGACGCGAGGGCCAGGCCGCCCCCGCGCCCTCCCCCTCGCCCGCCCCGGCGGGCTTCGCCCCCGACCTCGCCCGCGGCGACCGCCTGGCCGACCTCGAGGCCGAGCTCCAGGCCACCCGCGAAAACCTCCTCGCCACCGTCGACCAGCTCCAGGCCGCCAACGAGGAACTCCAGTCCACCAACGAGGAGATGCTCGCCTCCAACGAGGAGCTGCAGGCCGCCAACGAGGAACTCCACTCCCTCAACGAGGAGCTCCACTCGGTGAACACCGAGTTCGAGCGCAAAAACGCCGAGCTGCGCCAGCTCAACTCCGACTTGGACAACCTCCTCGGCGCGCTCGAGGTCGGCACCCTCTTCCTCGATCGCGAGCTGCGCATCCGAAAATTCAACCCGGCCATCGGACGCTGCTTCCACCTCCTGCCCCAGGACATCGGCCGCCCCATCGCCCACATCGCCTACCAACTCGACGACCACGAGCGACTCCTTGCGGACGTCTCGCGCGTGCTCGTCGAGGGCGCCATCGTCCGCCGCGAGCTGCGCTCCCGCGAAGGCCAGTGGTTCCTCAAGCGCATCCTCCCCTTCCGCGACGCCAAGGATCGCATCGACGGCGTCGTCATCACCTTCGCCGACATCACCGCGATCCACCAGATGCAGGATCGCTTCGACCTCGCGATCGAGGCCTCGCACCTTTCGTGGTGGGACTGGGACCTCGCCAAGGACAGCCTGTCCACCCACAGCGCCGGTTTCTGCATCCTCGGCCACGACTACGCCACCCTCGCGCGCAGCGGAGCCGAGTGGCTCGACCTCGTCCACGCCGAGGACCGCGAGCGCGTGCGCTCCACCCTCGAGGCCGCCCTCCGCGGCGACCTCGCCGTCTGGGACTGCGAACACCGTTTCCAGACCCGCGCCGGCTCCTGGCTCTGGGTGGCCAACAAGGGCCGCGTCACCGAACGCGACGTCCACGGCCGCCCCCTCCGCATGGTCGGCACGGTCCAGGACATCGACGCGCGCAAGGACGCCGAGCTGGCCGTCGCCCGCGACCTCGAGCTGCTCGCGCACGTGCCCGACGCCCTCGTCTGCGTCGATGCCTCCGGCCTCATCACCTACTGGAACCAGGCCGCCACCACGCTCTACGGCTGGCAAGCCGCCGAGACCCTCGGCAAGCCCCTGGCCGACGCCTTCCCCGGCGCGGTCCCGCCCGTCCTCGCCGAGGTCCTCTCCGAGGCCCTCCGCGGCCAGAACCTCGGCGGCGAGTTCGAAACGCACCGCAAGGACGGCTCGCGCGTCTGGATCGACGCCCGCTCCCACCGCCTCCTCGACCAGGAAGGCCGCCTCTTCGGCATCATGTGCATCGCGCGGGATATCACCGCCGCGCGCCGCGACCGCGAGGAACGCGCCCGCATCGAGCGCCAGCTCTCCCAATCCCAAAAGATGGAGACGCTCGGCAACCTCGCCGGCGGCATCGCCCACGATTTCAACAACCTCCTCGCCGCCATCCTCGGCTACGCCGAGATCGCCAGCGGCCTCCTGCCCGAGGGCCACGCCGCCCTCCCCAAACTCGCCAACGTCCGCCACGCCGGTCAGCGCGCCGCCGAGCTCGTGCGCCGCATCCTCGCCTTCTCCCGGGCCGGCGACCAGCCCCGCCGCCCCGTCCGCGTCGCCCAAGTCGTCGAGGAGACGCTCCCGCTGCTGCGCGCCACCCTGCCCAGCTCGATCGCCATCCGCTCGCGGGTGGCCCCCGACGCCGACCAATCCGTGCTCGGCGACCACACCCAGCTCCAGCAGGTCCTGCTCAACCTCTGCACCAACTCCGCCCAGGCCATCGGCGAGCGCGGCGGCGGACGCCTCGAAATCACCCTCGATCCCGTCGACCTCGCCGAGCCGCCCGCCCTGCACGTCGGCGCGAGCGTCACCGGCCCCGCCCTCCTCCTCGTCGTCGCCGACAACGGCTGCGGCATCCCCACCGAGACCGTCGAGCGCATCTTCGAACCCTTCTTCACCACCAAACCCGTGGGCGAAGGCACCGGCCTCGGCCTCTCCATCGTGCAAAGCATCATCGCGGCCCACGAAGGCGGCATCCGCGTCGAGAGCTCGGCCGAGAGCGGCACCCGTTTCCTCATCTACCTCCCCACCATCCCGGACTCTCCCGACGCCGCGCCCGCCCCCCGCCCCGCTCACCTTGAGAGCTGCGCCTTCCCCGCCGGCCGCGGCGAGCGCGTCGCCGTGATCGACGACGAGGAGAGCGTGGCCCTGCTCACCCAGCAGGCCCTCGAGCGCTACGGCTACGCCGCCGAGATCATGCCCGACGCGCCCACCTGCCTCGAGACCCTGCGCGCCCGCCCCGACGCCTTCTCGCTCGTCGTCACCGACCAGACCATGCCGCTCATGACCGGTCTCGAGCTCGTCCAGTCCCTCCGCGACGCCGGCGTGCAAACCCCCGTCATCATCATCTCCGGTTACAGCCGCGCCCTCGACGCCGCCGCTCTGCCCGGGCTCGGCCGGGTCGGCTTCCTCGCCAAGCCCTTCGTCCTCGCCGACCTCCTCGAACACGTGCACGCCATCGTGCGCCCGCCCGCCAACGGCGGGTAAGCGCGACGCCGACCCGACACGGCCCGGCCGGGTGCCCCGGCGCAAGCCCCCGTCCGCTCCGGCGCCCTCCGGCCGGCGCCCGCCTCTCGCGGCCCAACCCGCTTCCCCCGTTTGACAAATCGGGCGCGCCCCCGCCCCATTCCACCCTTCCATGTCCATGCCCAAGCGCGCCGTCCTGCTCGTCAACCTCGGCTCCCCCGACTCCACCGACGTCCCCGACGTCCGCCGCTACCTTCGCGAGTTCCTCGGCGATCCCCGCGTCATCGACCTCAAGCCCCGCTGGCTGGCCAAGCTCCTGGTCAACTGCATCATCGTCCCCACCCGCGCGCCCAAGTCCTCCGAGGCCTACAAGACCATTTGGCGCCCCGACGGCTCCCCGCTCGTCCTCACCTCGATGAGCGTGCAGAAAAAACTGCTCGCCGCGCTCGGCGACGACCTGCCCGTTTTCCTCGCCATGCGCTACGGCCAGCCCGCCATCCCCGGCGTGCTCCAGGCCATCGCCGCCGCCGGCATCGAGGAGCTGCTCCTCGTGCCCCAATACCCCCACTACGCGATGTCGTCTTGGGAAACCGTGGTCGTGAAGGTGCAGGAAGACGCGAAACTCCACGCCCCCTCCACCCGCATCAGCTGCGTGCAGCCCTTCTACGAGGACGCCGACTACATCGAGGCCCTCTACCAGGTCTCCCGCCCGCATCTCGAAAACAACCCGCACGACCACGTCCTTTTCTCCTACCACGGCATCCCCGTGCGCCACCTGCGCGTCGGCGACGCCTCCAAGGCCCACTGCACCATCGCCCCCGATTGCTGCAACACCTGCTCGGCCGCCCACGCCATGTGCTACAAGGCCCAGTGCGTCAAAACCACCCAGGCCTTCGTCAAACGCGCCGGCATCCCCGAGGGCAAATGGTCCATCTCCTTCCAATCCCGCCTCGCCGGCGAACCCTGGCTCTCGCCCTACACCGACCACGAGTTCGAGCGCCTTCCGAAGGAAGGCCGCAAGCGCCTGCTGGTCTTCACCCCGGCCTTCGTCGCCGACTGCCTCGAGACCCTGGAGGAGATCGCGGGCGAGGGCAAAGAGGAGTTCCTGCACGCCGGCGGCGAGTTCTTCCACCACGTGCCCTGCCTCAACGACGAGGCGCCCTTCATCGACTTCCTCGCCGGCCGCGTGCGCCGTTGGCTCGGGGGCGAGACGCCCACCGCCACCCAGCGCGTCGAATCCGCCCGCACGCACTCCCCGCAGCCTCGCCCGGCCGGCGTGAGCTGACCCAAGCGTGAGCGCGAGGCGGCGTCCCTCCTGCCCCTCGCGCCCCTCCGCTCCCTCGCGCTCAATTCCGGCCGCGGCGCCTCGGCGCCTTCGCCGCGCCTTCCACAAAGTCGCAAAACTCCGCGCGCAGGCGCTCCGCGTGGAAGCGCTCCTCCACCAGGCGCCGGTTCGCCGCCCCCCGCTCCGCCAGCTCCCCGGCGGGCCGCTCCGCCAACTCGCGCACCAACTCCGTGGCTCCCGCCACATCGCCGTGCGCCACCCGCCAGCCCGCCCCGGCCGCCACGATTTCTCCCACGTGACTCTCCTCCGGGCCGAGATAAAGGATCGGACGCGCCGCCGCCAAGGCGCCGTAGACCTTGCAGGGGTGCACGCAGCCGACCATCGCGTCCCCCATCGCGACCACATGCACATCGGCCGCCGCCAAGGTTTCCGGCAGCTTCTCCAGCGGCTGGTAAGGCAGGGCCACCACGTTCGGCAGCCCCTCGCGCACCGCCGCCTCCACCTCACGTTTGCCCACGCCTCCGCCCACAAAAACGAAGCGGATGCGCGCATCCTCCCGCAGCGCCCGCGCCGCCCCCAGCAAAGTCGTCAGCGGATGCGCGAGACTGTGATTGCCGCTGTGCATCACCACGAACTTGCCCTCGAGACCATGCGCCCGGCGAAACGCCCCGCCCTCGGCCCGCGCCAGCTCCTCGCTCTCCAGCGGCCAAGGCGGGAGAATCTTGGTCGGGGGACGTTCCGGCCCCCGCTCCTCGAGCCGGGCCGCCATGTAGCGATCGAGCACGATCACCCGGCTGACGCTGGCCTGCAGGAACCGGTTGCTCCACGCAAACACCCTCGCGCCGAGCCCGCCGGGCCGGGCCTTGCCTAGCGCCAAGGCCTGTTCCGGATTGAGATCCATCGCCCAAAAAACCAGCGGCACCCGCCTCAGGCGCGCGATCGCCGCGAGCAAGGCCCCCGCCATCGGCGGCGAGGTGGAGACCAGGATCACGTCCAGCCCCCGCGTGAACAAAGCCCGCAGACAGGCCTGCCCAAGAAACGAGAGCATGCCCGCCAGCCGCACCGGCAGCGAACGCTTGCCAAGGGAGGAAAAAGGCAAACGCCGCACCTCCACTCCTCCGCGCCGCTCCCGCCGCACATAGCGCACCGAGGGATCGTCATATCCCCGATCCGCGCTCAGCACCGTCACCTCCGCCCCCCGCGCCGCAAGTTCCTCCGCCGCCGAAGCCATGTGCTGCCCCACCGCCGCCGGATCGGGAACGTAGACTTGGGAAACGATGAGGATACGCATGCGCGAAACTCGGAGCCCAAGGCGGCGGGAACCTCAGTTGAAGAGAAAAGTGCGGAAAACCCGAAGGAAACCCCTCCCCGGGCGAGCAGCCACCGCCCCAGCCGGCCAAACGATGGCGAAAACCCCTCCGCCGCGCGCCGCCCCGCCCGGGAGCCCGGTGCCCGGGCACCGTCATCGCCCGATTCCCGAAGCCGCCTCGCATGAGCAAAATTCAATCGATGCGCCACCCCCGCCAGTTCCCGCGCAGACACCTCGCCCACCCATGCCCGATGCTTTGCCCGCGCCAAAACCCTTAAACCCACCCGCGCTCCCTAACATCCGTCCATGAATCCCTACATCGCCGAAGTCCTCGACATCGTGGCCCGCCGCAACGCCGGCGAAGCCGAGTTTCTCCAAGCCGCCCACGAGGTGCTGGAGTCCCTCGGGCCCGTGATCGAGCGCCGCCGCAAATACCGCGACGCCCGCATCCTCGAACGCATCGTCGAGCCCGAGCGCCAGATCGTCTTCCGCGTGGCCTGGCTCGACGACGCCGGCCGCCCGCAGGTCAACCGCGGCTTCCGCGTGCAATACAACAGCGCCATCGGCCCCTACAAGGGCGGCATCCGCTTCCACCCGAGCGTCAACCTCGGCATCCTCAAGTTCCTCGGCTTCGAGCAGACCTTCAAAAACTCCCTCACCACCCTCCCCATGGGCGGCGGCAAGGGCGGCTCCGACTTCGACCCCAAGGGCAAGAGCGAGGCCGAGATCATGCGCTTCTGCCAGAGCTTCATGACCGAGCTCTACCGCCACATCGGGCCCAACGTGGACGTGCCCGCCGGCGACATCGGCGTGGGCGGCCGCGAGGTCGGCTACATGTTCGGCCAATACAAGCGCATCACCGCCGACTTCTCCGGCGTGCTCACCGGCAAGGGC
>JAUVVA010000062.1 GCA_030604905.1 Verrucomicrobiota bacterium
CACCATCGCCGACATCGCCGTCGCCACCAACTGCGGCCAGATCAAGACCGGCTCCGCCTCCCGCACCGACCGCGTGGCGAAATACAACCAGCTCCTCCGCATCGAGGAAGAGCTCGGCTCCACCGCCGTCTACGCCGGCCGCCTGTAATCGGCTCCCCCGTCGAACAGGTCGTCGACCTGTTCCCCCGAGGCCCGTCCCGCACCCGCGTGACGGGCCTTTTCGCGTCCCGCCCAGGAGCCGTAGCCGACTTCGATGCGCTAGCCCTCGCCCGCCCCGGCCCCCAGCTCCGCCCCCACCTCGCGCAGCGCCTCGAGCAGCGCCGCCCAGTCCGCCTCGCTCGTGGCCCAGCCCGCGCTGAAACGCAGCGCCCGCCGCGCCTCCTCCGCCGGCACGCCCAGCGCGGCCAGCACATGCGAGGCCGCCCCCTTGCCCACGGTGCAGGCCGCGCCGCTCGAAACCTGCACGTCCCGCTTGTCCAGCTTGGCGATCCAGCGCGAGGCCTCTCCGGCCGGCATCACCGCGAAGACCGTGTTCCACAAGCGCTCCGCGCCCGTATCCGCGGCGATGATACGCGTGCCCGGCAACGCCGCCACCAGCCCGCGCTCGAAGGCCTTTCTCCACTCCTCGCGCCGCCACTCCCAGATCACATGCACGCGCTCGCACTCCCCGAGCGCCGCGCAAAGCGCCGCGGCCCCCGCCAGGTCCTCGGTGCCGGCCCGGTGCCCCCCGCCCTGCACGCCGCCGCCCTGCGCCACGAAATCCGGCTCCGTCGCCCCCGCGGGCAGCTTCACGAAACCCGTGCCCTTCGGCGCGCCAAACTTGTGCCCGCTCGCGACGAGCCAGGCGCCGCAATCCCCCAGCCCCGCACCCGGCAGCTTGCCCAGCCATTGCGTGACGTCGCAGAGCCAGGGCGCGCCCGCCTCGCGACACACGCGGGCGATCTCCGGCCAGGGCTGGAGCACGCCGGTCTCGTTGTTCGCCGCCATCAGCACCACGCCCGCCGCGCCCGCGGCCAGCGCCGCGCGCACCACCTCGGGCGACACCACCCCGGCGGCGTCGTGCGCCAGCCAGTCGATCCGCCCGGCGAAGTGCCTGCCCGCCGCCGCCAGCAGCGCCGCGTGCTCCGTGCGCGCCACCGCGATCCGCGCGCCCGCCGGCAGCTTCGCCGCCCAATGTGCCAGCACCGCGTGCGCGCCCTCGGTCGCGCCGGAGTTGAAGACATACTCCGCCGGCTTGCCACCGAGCAGGATCGAGAGCGCCTCGTGGTAGCTCTCCAGCCGGAGACGCGCCCGGGCCCCGGCACGCGTGGGGCTGGAGGGGTTGTGCCAATGCTCGGCCTGCACGCGCAGCCACGCCTCCCGGGCGCAGTCGGCAAGCGGCGTGGTGGAGTTGTGGTCGAAGTAGGGCATGCGCGCGGAAGGACGTGGACGGCACAAAGTAGAACGTGGACTTGCCCGGGAGAAGCGCGAAGGCACGCTGGGCCTTTTTCCATCCATGAGCACCACCACCCAAGAATTGGCCGTCATCTCCACCACCAAGGGCGATCTCACCCTCGAGTTCTGGCCCGATGTCGCGCCCGGCCACGTCGAGAACTTCAAGAAGCTCGCCAAGCAGGGCTTCTACAACGGCACCGCCTTCCACCGCATCATCAAGGGCTTCATGATCCAGGGCGGCTGCCCCAACACCAAGCCCGGCGGCAAGGGCATGCCCGGCACCGGCGGCCCCGGCTACCAGATCAAGGCCGAGTTCAACACCAAGTCGCACACCCGCGGCGTGCTCTCCATGGCCCGCTCCTCCAACCCCGACAGCGCCGGCTCCCAGTTCTTCATCTGCCACGGCGACGCCAAGTTCCTGGATCGCCAATACACCGCCTTCGGCAAGCTCGTGAAGGGCGACGAGGTCCTCGAGGCCATCGCCACCGTGCCCACCTCCGGCCCCGAGCGCAGCACCCCCGGCGAGCGCATCGAGATCAAGAGCATCTCCTTCGTCGCCGCCTAAAGCTAGTGTCCCGTCATCGAAATCTCTTTAGGAATTAATTGGCCGCAACGAGGCGCAGAAGTCGCAAAATCAACCCAAAGCTCCGGCAACTCTGGGCAACTCTGCTTTTTTGCGCCTCTTGCGCCTTTTTGCGGCCATTCCCTGACCGCATTTACTCAAGTCACTCTTCGGTGACGGGACCCTAAATCCGGCAGTAAAAAGTAACCGCAGATCGCGCAGAGTGCGCAGATAAAGCTGATTCCCGAAGAACTGATTGGCTGAATCTGACCACCGACGAGGTGAGGCGTTTCAGAGCCTCAATGTCTTGGTCATCTGCGTCCATCTGCGGCATCTGCGGTTTCCACTGCCGTTTCTAGGCTAAACGGCCCCGCCAATCGCGGCCACGGCGCGCAGACCGCGCCCAAACCGACTCCCCGGCCCCGGCCGCCCTCACGGGCGCCGGGGCTTTTTGCCGCACGCCCCCCCCCTGCGGCGCGCGCTCGCCAAGCCGCCTCCCCGCCCTTTGCCTCCGGTCCCGTGCCCGCCGAATCCGAACTCGCCCTCCAAGACCCGCTGATCATCGCGCTCCTGCTCTTCGAGTGCCTGCTCTTCCTCGTCGGCACCGCCTTCCTCGTCCTGCGCGCCCGCGCCATCCTGCCGCGCTTCCTCGGCACGGCGCCCACCGGCCTGCCGGCCTCGGGCCTGCGCGGCTCCGAGATCCTGCTCGCCGCCGCCTTCTCCTTCGTGGGGGCCATCGTGCTCCAGCAAGTGTTCGCCCTCGCGATCAATCCCCGCCACCCGCCGCCCGCCGACGGCTCGCTCGGCTTTTTCCACGTCGTGGCCGGAGCGGGTTTCCAACTCGGGCTCCTCGGCGGCCTCGCCCTCGGCTGGTGGCTCTACCTCCACCCGGCGCGGCGCCTCGCCCACCTGCCGCCCCACCCGCCCCACCCCGCCGCCTCGTTCGCCCGCGTGCTGCGCGGAGGCTTCGTCACCTTCGTCTGCGCGCTCTGCGTCGTCGCGCCCACCTCCTACCTTTGGCAGAAACTGCTCGACCGCCTCGGCGTCGAGGCGCCGCCGCAGGATCTCATCACGCTCTTCAACCGCTCCGGCGACGTGGTCTCGCTCGGCATCATGGTCGCGCTCGCCGTCATCATCGCGCCCATCGCCGAGGAGCTGCTCTTCCGCGTCGGTCTCTTCCGCTGGCTGCGCACCCGCGTGCCCCGCGGCCTGGCCCTCTTGCTGCCGGCCCTCATCTTCGCCGCGATCCACGGGCACCTCTCGATCCTGCTGCCGCTCACCGTCCTCGCGGTCGTCCTCGCCCTCGGCTACGAGCACTACGGCCACCCCGGCGTGCCCATCCTCGCCCACGCGCTGTTCAACCTCAACACGATCGCCCTCGTGCTCGCCGGCTTCCCCACGTGAACCCTTTCTCCGACCGCCCCGCCGACACCATCGCCGCCCTCGGCGAACAAAAGCTGCTCGCACGCATCCGCCGCTGGCTCGGCAGCGCCGCCCCCGCCTCCCCCGCCGGCATGGGCGACGACTGCGCCGTGCTGGCCGCGCCCCGCCCCGCCCGCGGCCACGCCCGCTCCGCGCCCGCCACCTTGGTCACCGTCGATCCCGTGATCTATGGCGAACACTTCGACAACGCCGTGCCGCCGCGCGCGGTCGGCCGCAAGCTGCTGCGCCGCAACCTCAGCGACATCGCCGCCATGGGCGGCCGCCCCACCGCCGCCGTGCTCGCCCTCGCCCTCGATCCGCGCATCCGCCTCGACTGGCTCGAGGCCTTCTACCGCGGCCTCGCCGCCGACGCCCGCGCCTTTGGCGTGCCGCTGGTCGGCGGCGATCTCGCCACCCACCGCGGCGGCCTCGTCGCCACGCTCACCCTGCTGGGCGAGACCACCGCGCCCGGCGGCCGCGCCCTCACCCGCTCGGGCGCGCGCATCGGCGATTGGATCGCCGTCACCGGACGCCTCGGCGGCAGCCTCGCGAGCGGCCGCCACCACTCCTTCACCCCGCGCCTCGACGAAGGCCGTTGGCTCGCCCGCCGCCCCGAAGTCGTCGCGCTCATGGACCTGAGCGACGGCCTCGCGAAGGACGTTTTTTCGCTCACGCCCCCCGGCGCCCGGCCGCTCCTCTTCGGCGAGATCGTGCCGCGCCACCGCGGCGTCGACCTGCGCGCCGCGCTCGGCGACGGCGAGGACTACGAGTTGCTCGTCGCCTTTCGCGCCACGCCGGCCGCGGCCCAAAAACTCCTCGCCGCCTGGCGTCGCGCCTTCCCCCGCCTGCCGCTCACCGTGATCGGGCAATTCGCCCCGAAGGACGCCTCCCCGGTCTCCCTCGGCGCCCTCGACCTCTCCGCCCACCATGGCTTCGAGCATTTTCAGTGAACTGCGCGCCGGCGCCACGACCGCCTCGGCGGAGGAGACGCAGGCCCTCGCCGCCCGCCTCGCCGCCGAGCTCCCGCCGGGCAGCGTGCTCGCCCTCCACGGCGACCTCGGCGCGGGCAAGACGACCTTCGTCCAAGGCCTCGCCCGCGGCCTCGGTATCCAAGAATCGGTGACGAGCCCCACCTTCGCCATCCTCGCCCTCCACCGCGGCGCGGGCCGCATCCTCGTGCACGTCGACGCCTACCGCATCGAGGGCGGCCGCGCGCTCGAGGACCTCATGATCGACGAGTTCCTGACGCCCCCCTGGTGGGTCGCCGTCGAGTGGCCCTCGAAAGTCGCCGACTGGCTCCCGGCCGACGCCTTGCACCTGGAATTTTCGCACACCCCCGCACGCCGCCACCACCTGCGCCTGCGTTGAGGGTCGATAAGCCACGGAGCCCACGGAGCGCGGACACGGTGCTCACGGAGGAGCAGACATTCGACCGCAGATTTTGCGAAGGGCGCAGATAGAGGCACTCCTCCGAAGACGCGATCAGTCGCACCCCCTCACCTTCGCGGCGAGGCGCTCCAATTGGGCAGTGCCTTGGCATCTGCGTTTATCTGCGCCCTCTGCGGTTCGACCGCCGGATCCACAAACCGCGTCTCCGCGTCTCTGTGGTTCCGGTCCGGCCCGCTCAGCCGACTCAGGCCAGCAGCGCCGCCTTCTCCTTCGAGATCGCCCACTTCAGGTTCTCGCCGCGCTTCCAGCGGTCGAACTCGTCGATCATCAGGCGACCCATGCGCCGGCACTCGCGGTCCTGCGAGCCGGCGATGTGCGGCGTGAGGATCACGTTGGGCATCGACCAGAGCGGCGAATCCGCCTCGGGCGGCTCCTTCGGGTAGGTGACGTCCAGCCAGGCGGTCAGATCGGTGCGCCGCTGTAAGACCTCGATCAGCTCGTTCTCGCGCACCACCGCCCCGCGGGCGGTGTTCAGGAAGGTGGCGTGCGGCTTCATCATCTCGAAATGACGCGCCTGGATCATGCCCTCGGTCTCCTTGAGCCAGGGCGTGTGCAGACTCACCACGTCGCACTGGCGGAAAATCTCGTCGAGCGAGACCATCTCGATCCCGAGCACCGTCGCCTGCTCCGGAGTCACGAAGGGATCGTAGGCCAACACCTCGAGGTCGAAGGGCCGCAGGCGCTCGCGCACCAGGCGGCCGATCATGCCGAGCGAGATCAGACCGACCTTGCTGCCATAGCCGCCGGCACAGGGCACGCGCTCGGGAAACTTGCCCTCTATTTTCGCACCGTAGGCCTGCTTCCAGAAGTTTTTCAGGCTCATCAGGACCGCGGCCAGCGTGTATTCGGCCACGGGCACCGCGTTCATCGCGTAGGCGCTCGTGATGGTGATCTTCCGCGCCCAAAACTCGTCGCTCGTGAAATGCCGGATCGAGCCCGCGCCGTAGAAGACGGCCTTCAGTTTCGGCGCCGCCGCGAGAAAGGCCGCGTCCATCTTGGGCGCGCCCCAGCCGGAGAAAATCACCTCCACCTCCGCCAGCAGGTCGGGCCGCTTCAGGGCCTCGCTCTTGTGCATCGGCTCGGGAGCGAGCAGATCGACGCGATGCGCGATCTCGTTTTTGAGCTCCGCGCCATAGATCAACTCATAGGCGTAGGGGTCGAGGATGAAGAGGCCCTTGTGCATGGAGGAAAGGATCGCCCAACCCATCGCATTGCGTGCCGGCCAACAATCCCTTTTTCCATTCACCGGTCTCGCCTTCTCCCAACGCACATCCCAAGCCGGCCCCCTCTCCCAACCATGCCCATCAAACCCCGTCCGCTCTCCTTCCCCAAGAACTTCGTCTGGGGCTTCGCCGCCGCCGCCCCGCAGAGCGAGGGCGCCGCCTTCACCGACGGCAAAGGCCCCTCCGTCTGGGACCACTTTGCCCGCCAGCCCGGCGCCGTGCACAAGGGCGACACCCTCGACGTCGCCTGCGAACATTACACCCGCTATAAGCAGGACTTTAAACTCATGCGCTCGCTCGGCGCGAAGCACTACCGGCTCTCCATCGCCTGGCCGCGCATCTTCCCCGAGGGCGACGGACGCCTCAACCAGAAGGGCCTCGATTTCTACCACCGCCTCTTCGACGCGATGGGCGACGCCGGCCTCACCCCCTGGGTCACCATGTTCCACTGGGACCTGCCCCAGGCCCTCGAGGCCCGCTACGGCGGCTGGCGCGATCGCCGCGTCGCCGACGCCTTCGCCACCTACGCCGACACCATCGTTCAGGCCTTCGGCGACCGGGTGAAAAACTGGATCACGCTCAACGAGATCCTCTGCTTCACCCTGCTCGGCTACGGCACCGGCTCCAAGGCCCCCGGCCTCAAGCTGCCCGCCGGCGTCGTCAACCAGACCTACCACCACGCCCTCCTCTGCCACGGCCACGGCGTGCGCGCCGTGCGCGAACACGGCGGCCGCGGCGCCCGCGTCGGCCTCACCGACAACAGCAACATCGGCGTCCCCGTCACCGAGACGCCCGCCGATATCGCCGCCGCCCGCGCCCACTTCGTCGAGACCAACTGGAAGACCCTCGATCCCATCTACCGCGGCCGCTACGACCCCGCCTTCCTCCGCGCCGCGGGCAAGGACGCGCCCAAGTTCGAGAAAGCCGACTTCAAGCTCATCTCCCTGCCGACCGACTTCCTCGGCATGAACATCTACACCGGCCAGTTTGTGCGCGCCGCCAAGGGGAAGGCCAAGTTCGAGACCCTCTCCTTCCCGCCCTCCTACCCGCAGGCCGACGCCGCCTGGCTGAAGATCATGCCCCAGGCCCTCTACTGGGGCCCGCGCCTCGCCGCCGAGGTCTACGGCGCCAAGGCCATCTACATCACCGAAAACGGCTGCGGCTACAACGACGCCCCGCCCGACGCCAAGGGCGAGGTCCTCGACCTCCACCGCCGCGACCTCGTGCGCAACTACCTCGGCGAGCTGCGCCGCGCCACCGTCGACGGCGTGCCGGTCAAGGGCTACTTCCTCTGGTCCTTCATGGACAACTACGAGTGGGAGGACGGCTACGACCGCCGCTTCGGCGTCGTGTATTGCGATTTCACTACCCAGAAACGCACGCCCAAGCTCAGCGCGAAGTGGTTCAGCCGGGTGATGGCCGAGAACCGCCTGGTCTGAGGCGACATCATGCAGATGGGCGGCACCACCGCGTCTCCGCCCCGCTGCATGGGCGTCCCGCCCGGCGACTGTTGATCGTGGTTGTGCAGGGCGGCTCGAGCGGGTCCGGGGAGCGCCCGCGTCTCGCGGGCTGGCTTCGGCGTCCCGCCGAAGCCTCCGTCGAACGGCGCCGGGCGGGACGCCCAACGCGGCACCCCGGGAGGAGCGCGCTCCCCGGACCTCCCGCCACCGCCCCGCCACCGGCTCAAGCCCGCGCGAGCTCGATCCAGAAACGGCTGCCTCGGCCCTCCGGCCCGGTCGCGACCCCCACCCGGCCGCGCATGCGCTCCACCACCTTCCGCACCAGCGCGAGGCCCACCCCCGTGCCCTCGTAGCGGGTGTCGAGCCGTTGAAACATGGCGAAAATCCGCTCCCGGTGCATCTCGGGCACGCCGATGCCGTTGTCGTCGAAATACAGGCGCACCCGCCCCTCCTCCTCGCCCGGGCCCGCGCTCACCCGCACGCGAGGCGTCTCGCCGGGCGCGACAAACTTCACCGCGTTGCCCAGCAGGTTGGAGCAGGCCTGGGTGAGACCGGAGATGTTGCCCGAGACCACGGGCAGGGGCTCCACGATCTTCACCTCGGCGCGCGGCGACTGGAACTCGGGGTAGCTCTCCACCAGGCCGCGCAAGAGCGGACCGGTCTCCACCGGGCCGAGCGCAAACTCCGTCCTCACGATTTTGCTGTAGTTGAGCGCGTCCACGATGAGGTGATCCATGCGAAAGGCCGCCGCCCCGATCCGGCGCAGGTAGGCGCGGCCCGCCTCGTCGAGTTGCGCCGCATGTTCCTCGAGCAGGATCTCCGAAAACCCCTGCATCGCGCGCAGCGGCGCGCGCATATCGTGCGTAAGCGTGTAGGAAAAGTGCTCCAACTCGGCGACGGTCTCCTGCAGGCGCGCGGTGCGCTCGGCCACCTGCGCCTCGAGCTTTTCACCCTGGCGCCGCTGGTCCTCGATGTCGGTGCTCGTGCCAAACCAGCGGGCGATCCCCTGAAGGTCGCGGATCGGCACCGCCCGGCCGATAAACCATCGATAGACGCCGTCGCTCGCGCGTCGGAAACGATACTGCACCTCGTAGGGCTCGCCGCTGGCGAGCGAGGCGCGCCAGCGGCGCAGGCTGGGCTCCCGGTCGTCCGGATGCAGGTAATCCATCCACCGCCAGCCCCCGTCATCTCCGCGCGGCATGCCGGTGTATTCATACCAACGGTCGTTGAAAAAATCGTGGTAACCGTCCGGCCGCGTGCTCCAGACGAATTGCGGGATCAGGTTGGCGAGCGTCTCGAAGCGGCGCACGGCGAAGTGCAGCGCCTCCTCGGCTTTGCGCCGCGCGGTGATGTCGGTCATGCCGCCGAGCATGCGCAGCGGTCGCCCGTTCTCCCCTCGGATCACGTGGCCGCGGTCGTGCACCACGACCTCCCGCCCCCCGGCGCAGAGGTAGCGGTATTCCGCCTGCCAATCGTCTTCCCGGCCCTCGATCGCCGCGCGGATGGAGCCTAGCACCCGGTCGCGATCCTCCGGGTGAATGTGCTCCGCCCACGACTCGATGCCGGGCGGCTGGTCCGCGGGGTCGTGCCCGAAAAGCTTCCGGGCGCTCTCGTTCCACCACAGACGATTGCTCGGCAGATCCCAGTCCCAGATGGCGTCGGTGGAGAGGCGCGACACGGTGGCGAAGCGTTGCTCGCTGTGGCGCAGGGCCTCCTGCGCCTCGCGCCGCGGGGTGATATCGACCGTGAGCAACACCGCGCCGGCCGCGCCATCCTCGAGGCGGAGCGGGGCGGTCGCGGCCAGCACATGCACCTCACGGCCGCTGCGGTGGCGAAACACGAGCTCGTGGTCGCGCAAGGAACGCCCCTCGCACACCGCCGCGAGGAGCCGCCCCCCGGCCGAGCCGCCCGGGGAGGCGTCCGCCTCCGGCAGCAGCTGGGGCAAGGTCCTCCCGCGGATCACGCTCGCGCCGAGCCCGAGCATCGCCTCGGCCTCGGGATTGGCCACGGTCACCCGCGCGGCGGGATCGAGCAGGAAAAGCGCGGCCGGCGCGGTTTGCAGCACCACCCGATTGATCTCGCGCTGACGGCTGAGCTCCCGCTCGAGCCGGATCAGCCGCCGCACCACGCTGATCAGAAGCACGCTAAAGACCGCCATGTTGGCGAAGGCGAAAAGGGCCGTGCCCATCTCGCGCCCGAGCAGCTGCGCGTATTCGCCCTGGAGGCCCAGCCATCCGAGCAACAAGGGCCCGAGCAGCGCCGCCGGCAGGAGGCGGCGCAGCGCAAAGCCGCCCAAGCCCCGATCGGCCAGAAGCGCCACCACGCCTTGGGACGGACGGACCGCCATGGTCCCCACGCTGAGCAGGAAGACGCCCACCGCCGTCGGCAGGGCCATCGCGGTGTGCTCGCCCACGATGAACAGCGCCTGCGCACCGTAAGCATAGCCGACCAACGCGAGCCCGGAGATGCCGAGCGAGGGCAGCGCAAGCAGGTGCGCACGCATCGCCCGACGCGGATTGGCCGAGGCCAGCGTGCAGAAGGCCAGGCCCAGAAAGACAAAGGCGATACTGCCGTTGGGCGCCATCCAGCGATCCGCACCGGGCGGCACCTCTTCCCCGATCAGTCGAAAGGCCAGCAGCCCGAGGCCGCGGCGGAGATCGAGGATGCGTTCGACCAGGTTCCACGCGCTGAGCAGCGCCACCCCGAGGCCCACTTGGGCCGCGAGGCCGCCCAGCAAGGTGCGCGCGTAGGCGAAACAGGCGAGGGCCCCCGCCGCCAGGAGCAGGACGAAGGCGGTGATCGGCCGCGTCATCTCGGCCCCGGGCAAAAAGGTCCCCAGCAGGTTCACGCCGCTTTTCCAGCCCACCAGGACCAGCAGGGCGATCAGGGCGCCCAGGCCCGCGCAGGCCCCGGCGAGGCGGCGCGACCACGGCGCGGACACCGGGGATGGCGTCGGCCCGGAGGGTGAGGAGGGCGGTGCCATCGGCATGAGGGGTTGATGGACCCTGTTTTGGGGCCGGCTCCGCCGCAACCGGAGCGGGGAGAGGAGCCGCAGTTTGGGGGCGCGCCCCCTCGGCTTCCCGCTCGCCTTTCCCGGCCCCCCACCGCGAGAAGCGCCGCCACCCGCCGACGCATCGGGGAAGCGCCCGAGGGCCCGGTGGGGAAACTCCGAGGAACATGCCGCTGGCCAAGCGCCCCGCCCCGACGAACTTCACCGGGACGACACAGGTCCGCGTCGATTTTTTTCCCGCCCACACCCGCCACCTCTTTCCATGCCCGCCTCCACGCGCTCCCCTTCCCCGCACAAGCCAGGCTGCGCCCTGAACGAGGTGCTGATCACCCACCTCCTCGACCGGCGGGAATCCCGCCCGCCACGCCACGCGGAGGAAAACGCGGCCCTCGTCGCCCTCGCCGCCGATCTGGTCAACTCCCCCGACGCCGTGCTGCAAAGCGTGGCCGATCTCGTCTGCCGCCTCTGCGGGGCGGGCTCGGCCGGCATCAGCCTGCAGGAGATCGAGGAAGGGCGTGAACTCTTTCGCTGGCGGGCGACCAGCGGCCAGATGGCGCCCTACCTGAACGGGGTGATGCCCCGCGATTTCAGCCCCTGCGGCCTGGTGCTCGACCGGCGCAGCACCCTGCTGATGCGCGATCCCGCGCGCTACTACCCCTACGTTTCCCAATTGGGCGTGCCGATCCGCGAGGCGCTCCTGACCCCCTTCTACAAACGCGGCGAACCCATCGGCACCGTCTGGATCCTCCACCACGAACCCGGCCGCGGCTTCGACGCGGAGGACCGCCGCATCGTCGAGCACCTCGCGCGCTTCGCCTCCGTGGCCTCGGAGCTCTGGACGAGCTCGCGTCGCGTCGAGGGCCTGGGCCGACAACTCGCCGTGGTCGGCTCGCAAATGGAGCACGCGCTCGAGGCGGCCAACATCGGCACCTGGAACTGGGACCCGGTGGGCGACCGCATGTTTGTCGACGCCAAGTCGGCCCGGCTTTTCGAGGTCGACGAAGTGCAGGCCAACGGCGGACCGGTGGACTGCTACCTGCGCAAGCTTCATCCCGAGGACCGCGAGCGCGTGGGCGCGGCGCTTGAGGAGGCTCTGGCCAAGGGCACGCCCTACCAGGTGGAGTTTCGGGTCCCGCAGGCCGATGGTTCCTGCCGCTGGCTGCGCTCGCACGGGCGCGTGCACGACTCGGGCACCCCGCAGGCGCGCCGCATGCCGGGCGTGCTCGTCGACATCACCGAGCAGCGCCTCACCGAGGCCTCGCTGCGCCGCTCCGAGGCGATGCTCGCCGAGCAAAACCGGCGCTTGGAGGAAAACGTGGCCGCCCGCACCGCCGAGCTCGACGATAAGCTGCGCGATCTGGAGGCCTTCTCCTACACCATCTCGCACGATCTGCGCGCGCCCCTGCGCGCCATGGGCAGCTACGCCGAGCTCCTCGAGGCCGAGCTCGGCGAAGGCGCCGCGCCCGAGCTCCGCGAATACGCCCGCCGCATCGTGCGCGGGGCCGAGCGCATGGACCGCCTCACCCGCGACGTGCTGTTGATCAGCCGCCTCTCCGGCCCCCTGCTCCCGCTCGAGGCGGTGGAGCTCGGCGAATTTCTCCGGCAGATGGTCGAATCCTACCCCGACCTCTCCAGCCGCCACGCGGACATCGTGGTCCACGGTCCGCTGCACCCCGTGCTGGCCCATCCGGCCGCGCTGACGCAGTGCGTGTCCAACCTCCTCTCCAACGCGGTCAAATTTGTCGTCCCCGGGCAGCGCCCCAGAGTCGAGATCCGGACGGAGCGCGTGGGCGGACGCGTGCGCCTGCTCGTGCGCGACAACGGGATCGGCATCGCCCCCCGGGATCAGGACCGCGTGTTCGACATCTTCTACCAGGTGACGCCCAATGCCCGAAGCTCCGGCATCGGGCTGGCGATCGTGCGGCGGGCCATGGAGCGCATGGGCGGCATGGTGGAGGTCGATTCGCGACCCGGCGAGGGCAGCACCTTCTGCCTCGATCTCGCCCACCCCGCCGGAGCCTGATAGGCGGATGGGAGCGGCTCAAGGAGCGCTCCTTCGGATTACCGCGGTCCCTTCGGGACACGGGGTGTCGATGGCCCGGCCATGCCCCGGCGGGGCTCGCCGTATCGGACTGTAGCCAATGAATCTCGGCGGTTTGACGTGGCACGGGCGTCTCGCCCGTGGGTTCGGAACCGGGGCGTCTCGCGGGCTGGTCTCGGCGTCTCGCCGAGCCCCCGCAGGAAGGCGCTGGGCGAGACGCCCGGCGCAGCACCCGTGACGGGTGCGCTCCCCGGACCTCCGGAAGCACGGCTCCGTATCGGCGTCACCGCCCACGTTTGCCGAGCGGCTCCCTCCCCCGCCTCAACGCGCCCCGCCTGCTCCCGCACCCGTGATCCGCTGCTCGCCCATGCCCTCGCCGGAGCGGCGCACATGATCGTAAAGCATCAGGAATTCCACCGGGGCATCCACTTGCGCCGAGTTGGCCGCCGAAGGCCGACCGTCCCGGAACAGAAAAATCACCCGATATTCGGGGTGCACCCGCAGACGGTGGTTCAAAATCGCCCGCACGTCCTCGCCGTCCTGGATGGCCGCCGACACCGCGCCGAAACGAGCTTGCGCGCCAAAACTCCGGCTCCAACTGCCGCGCACCGGCACCATGTGCGCCGTGCCCTCGGCCCGCACCGCGACCGGCATCCGCGACAAGTTGTGAAACACGAAAGACCCGTTGGGAAAGGCGCCCGGACTGTCGTTCAACCAGACGCCGCTCACCGCATCGGGGTTCGCCTCGCTCCGCGCGAGCAGCAGAATCGCCCGCGTCATGTCGGCCGGCATCGGCAGCGTGAGCACGGGCACCGTGACCGTGCGCCCATCGACGCTACGCTCGCGCGACAACACCAATTGCTCCCGCGCCGAGACCGGGTGCCGCGGCGAGAGGTCCGCCTCCCCCGCCCTCACCTCCACGCGCCGGCCGCGCTCCTCGAAAAACAAGCCGTCAATCTGGCCGCCCCAGCTCAGGGCGCGAAACTCGAAGGCGCCGGCCGTCGCGCTCAGCCCCAGCACCGCCACCCAAAGCATCCAAAACCGGAATCGAAACAGGGAGGTTTTCATGGGCATCAAATATCCTGCGGGGTGAGCCAACGGAAACCGACCACGACGAAACGGCGGCCAAAGCGAAGGTTGTCGGCATTGGTCGGCGGCGTGACTTCAGGCGCATCGGCCGCATCCACGTAATCAGGGAGCCGCTGCACGATGGCCTCGCAAAACGCCACCGCGACGCGCTCGCCGGTGGCGGGATTGATCGTCTCTCCGTAGGTGCGGATCACGAAGGTGTCGGAACGGGCGCTGATCACCGGCCCGATGGCGTTGAGCAGATCCGCCTGGCTCACCATGCCCGGCGCGAAGGCCATCGTGGAGCTGAAGGGCGCGACGTTGCTCGTGCTGGTGTTGCCGCGAATCAGATCGGGGCGGAAGAAGGCCGTCTCGCCCGTGGTGGGGGTCGAGTTGGCGCTCATGTCGTTGAAGGGCGCCACGGCCGCCGAGTTGACCGCGCCCGCGCCGGTGGTCGTCGCGTCGATCGCGGCTTGCAGCGCGCCTTTCACCGCGTGCATGTAGTTCGCATCACTGGAGGACAGCGGGCGGCGGTTGATAAACTCCGCCAAAGACCGGAAGGGACCGCGGGCCCGCACCTCCGCGACGATGTTTTGCGCGAGTTGGTTGATCTGGGCGTCGGTCAGCGTGCGATAGCCCGTCCACACCTCGGGACCGCTGGCGTTGGCGACGCCGCCCACCGGCACCGAGAAACGGGAAATGGGGTTGGAGAGCGCCGAGCCGACGGAGCGGGTTTGCGGGTTGTAGGCCAGCCCGTTGGCCGAGCTGAGCAGCGCGCGCCACGCCTCGACGGAGGTCGAGTTCACGTTAAAACCGCCTTCGACCAGCAACTGCCCGGCCGCGCGATGAAAGGCGTCGGGGGCGAGCAGGTCGGCGGGCGGCAGCGAGTCGGCTCCGCGGAAAAAGCGCAGGCGCGCGTTCGGCAGATGGTAGCCGGCGTCGGCGATCTGGGCGGCGGTGATGCCGTCCGGGATGGTCGAGAAATAGAAGCGATCCCAGAGCGCGCGGTTGAGCCCGTAGGAGAAGTCGTAAACGCGCGATTTCTGGGAGGTGAGCTGCTGGGCGCCAGGGGTAAGGCCGCGTTGGATCTGGTCGCCATCCATACGATAGGAGGCGTGGGAATTGCCCACCGCGTTGCCGGGATACATGCTCAGCCGAGCGAGGTTGGCGTGCTGCAACTGCGCGAGGGAGGCGAGCGGGACATCGCTCGGGAGGATCTCGGCGAGCACGACGTTGCGAGCGGGGATGTCCTGATTCACGCGACGCCCGGCCGAGGCGCGGTCGCCATCGAAGGTCAGGAAGGACAGATTCACGGAACTGCCCGTCGATCCAATCGAAAGCTGAAAAGTGGGATTATTTGGCTCAGCCGCAGTGCGAATGGCCAACTGCGCGCGGTAGTTGGCAGTCGCAATCCACCGTCCATTGACGAAGTTGGTGGAGCCCATTTTAGCCCATATTGCCATCCCGAATCGGGGCTGTGCCGGAGGCAACGGGCCGACATCTACCGGCTGCGGGGCCGGATACGTCATCGTATTATCATGGCCCATGCGCTGCACCGAGAGATAAGCGCTGCTGCGCAAGTCCAAGCCTTGGAAGGCAGGCCAGCCGCTGGGCGCATCGGAAGGCGGATCAAAGGCCGGCCGAAGCGCGGCATCGACCTCGCCTCCCGTGGGGACGATGGAGCCGCCCGGGCCCCAGCGCACCTCGGTGGTGCCGGCAGGAACCGGCACCGTGCCCTCGATCACGAGCGTGTGCTGGGGAAAGTTGCCGCGCAGGAGCACGTTTTCCCCGGTGTAGGTGTCGCCATCGTTGGCTTCGGGCACACTGAACACCCAGCTCTCGCCCGGCGGGATGGGCTCGGTGACGCGGATACGGAAAACGAAAGGCCGATGATCATCCGCGGCGCTTCCCGGAAGCGGGAAGTTGCCGCGCGCCAGCCAGAGCTCCCCCAGCCCACCGGTCCAGGTGCTGCCGTCCACGGTGCTCTCGAATTCGAAACGGACCTGGCTGTTGCGATGGAAGATACCGAACTCATAAAGTCCGGGAGCGAGAGGCACGGAGTAAGGGTTCCAAAGCACCGCGCTGGGGAACATGTGCAGGCGGAGCGGCTGCCCCTCGCGCGCCTCGATCGCGAAGCCCACGCGCGCGAGGCTGAGCATGGGCGAGATGCCTTGACGGGTGTCGGTGGCGAGACGCGGCTCGATCGGCGCGGTGCCATAACGAAGGTTATTGAAATCGCGCACCAAGCCCCAGCGGGGGATGCCAAAGTTGTCCGAGGCGGCTGGGCTGGCCACGCCCATCGATTGCGGGGTGAAGATCAGATCGGTGTCGGCGGGAGCACCGCTGGCGACCGAGCTACCGCGCAGCCAAGCACTGAGGTCCTTGCGCAGACCGCCGTTGGCGACGTCGGCCAGCACGGAGCGGGAAGCGGTGCTGAGATCGTGGAAGCGAGCACGGGCGACCGCACCCATGTTGGTCGAGCCGGTGTTGAGAAAGGGGATCTGATTGAGCTGCAACAAGCGCTCCACCTCGGCGCTATTGACGGGAAAATCCGCGCCAAGCCGGGTGGCGGGATTGGCGCTGTCAACACGAACGTTCTCCACACCGGCGCGCTGGGCGAGGGTCCAGCTATTGATGCGGGTGCTCGCCGCGTTGGTGGAGGCCCAAGGATCCACGAGATCGGCGCGGGCCTTGACGCCCTCGTCGCCCACCCACCACGCGAAGCGGCCCACGGTGGTGTTGCCGATACCGGGTGCATCGGCCTCGATCTGCACGGTGCGGGCGGCGACCTCGTTGCCGGGCACGGAGGTATCGGTGCTGTTGTTGCCGACAAGGCGAACCACGTTCACGCCATCGACGGCGGGAGTGGCGGTTTCGTTGGCGTTGGCAGCGGTGATCCCGGAGACGAGCCAAGTGGGCGTGGACGCCGCGTTCGTGGCGTCCCATACGCCGGTCCACCGCGCGTTGCTCGCATGGGTGCCGGCAAGGAGATCACCGCTGGCGGTGATGCGTTGGTCGGGACCAGCGGTGCGCTGGAGTTCACCGAGGGCGATGTTGAGGGCTTGGACGGCGTTTTGACGCGCGCGGGCAAGCGTCTCGGTGTTCTCGGCCACCTGCGTCTCGACGCGGGTGAAGGTCGCGAGGCCGACGAGGATCAGAACGATGAAGGCCACGAGCACGATCGTGACGATCAAGGCAAAGCCTTGGGCTTTTTTGCTCTTACCTGAGAACGTGAGATTGGTTTGCACTGTTTGGAGCTTGAAGGGGTTGGTGAAAGCAAAAACGGGTCCCTCCGCGGCGCGCTCCCCTGCGGGAGGGCCGCCCCGTTAGAGGGGCGTCGACTTAATAAAAACCCGGCGCGAGAAAACCTGCGAGTTTTGCAGCACGATGGTCCACCAATCGGTGCCGGGGAAGTTGGCGGGAGTGGCCTCGTAGGCGTTGAGAAGGCGGGCGCCCTCGGGCGTGAGGATGCGGACCATCACGTCGACCGCGACCGGGAAGCCGAAGGAGGGAACGACCGCCGGTTGGAAAGGATCCCGGCGGGTGTTGTCGGTCGAAGAAGCGAAGACTCGCACCGGGGTGGAACCGCCTCCGCGGCGGTCGACCGGGAAGACCTCGACAAGATTATTGGAGGAATCGCGCTCGAAGATGCGGACGCCGAAATCAACCACGTTATTGGCGATGACGGCGTTGCCATGAGGACGACGGACGTTCCCAGGATGGCCGGTGGTTCCGTTTCCGGTGTTGTAGCTGCCGTTCGTCGTGTCCGGAGCCATGAACAGGTTGTAACCCATCCCAAAGGTTGAGAGGGTGCCTGAAGCAACGGCCGGGTCGACCTCAGTTCTGAAGAGCAAATAGGCGAACTCATTCGAGGCAGCGAGACTGCCTATCCGATTTCTAACAAATTGGTAGGTAACGGCACGTGGGGCGGACGTATTTCGAACATCCGACGCTGAAGAATTGTCGGGCGGAACCGAGAAGAAGCGCAGCCAAACGCCGGATTTCCCGAACCTATAGTCCTCAAGCTGTCTCGATGCCGGGCTGATCTCGAAGGAAGTAGCACCTGAAGGCTTCACACCGGGTGCATTCCAAGCCGAGGGATAAGCCCCCGCCATGTTAACGTCCCCCGCGCCAGTCTGGTCTGTTTGAATGCTCGCTGCAAACCAGACGTCTCCTGTGCGACGGGTAATGGATCCCTCAAGATCACGCGAAATCTGGTCTAGAAAAAAGCGAGCCTGATTGGCGGCGGTCAAATTTCCAGAAGACCGATTCCACGCGCCCAAGATGTTGATCGTGATGGAAAGCATCAGCGCGACGAGCAGGGCCGAGACGCCAATGGCGACGAGGAGCTCAACGATCGTGAAAGCTCGGAGTTTCTTTTGCATCTTGAGAAGTCTCATCGGGCGAAGGCCATCGGGGCGATGAGGACGGATTGGCGCTCGTCGTCCACGCGGGTGCCATCGGCCAAATAACCGGGCCACCGGATCTGGGCGATAACCGCCAGAAAGCCCGCATTTTGATTGTTGGTCGCGCCTGCCGGGGAAAGCGCGGTGTTGCGGGAAAGGACGATCTCGAAATACTTGCGGGAGTTGGCGGTCTCACCGCTCTGCAAATTCTCTCCCCATCGCGACGAGTTACCAAATGCGATGATCGAACCATCTCGATTGGCGAAGATTCGATCATTCGCCGCCGGAGGCGTATCCACCGTTTGCTGGAGCGTCGCGAGGGGCAGGCGGGCAAGCTCGCCCTGAATGCTGGTCAAAAGGCGCGCAGCTTGGTCGGCGTCGGAAACTTCCGTAACCGAACGGGTGATGGGAACCATCAAGCCGACTACCGCGGCAATAGCTATGGCGAAGATACCCACCGCAATGACCACCTCGACGAGCGAGAAGGCCTTACGAGCAAGTCGGTTTTTTTTCACGCAAGCGATCATTGGAAACCCTCCGGCTCGTTAATCAAAGTAGCTACTCCATAGGTGCCTACGCGCAGTCCACGGACAAGCTGCGGCGTCTCGAAGGTAATGGCGTCAGGCGCCGTCCTTCGCGCGGGCGACAAAACGAGGCGGCTCGCACTCGTTCCCGTAGGACCACCAAACCCGGATCCCACGTTGGGCACGGTGACTCCGCGTTGCGTGAAACCCATCAACCGGTGAAAGGATCCCAGATGGGCGTTGCCGTCCGGATCGAGGATTTCGCCCGACGTGCCATATGGAGCTGCTGTGACGAAAGCAGTGGAAAGACTAGTTGCCGGATAGGTCACGCCGAATGTGACGCCGGGATAAGAGGTATCACGTGGAACCAAAAAAATCTCGTTGGGGAGGGTGGCCGGAACACCGACGAAGCGCCACCGATTAGATCCTTGTGGAGTTTCAACGGCGATTCGGAACGAGCGAAGAAAACCTTCGGAAGCCGGATCCCGATCCACCACCAGCATGGCATTCGTCTGGTTGAGGATTGCCTGGCCGCGAGTCCCGGTGAGGAGACTGGATAGCGTGCTCTGCCCCGCCTGCAAAGCCACGCCACGGTCGCCGCCGCGAAACAGCGCCAAGCCAAAGCCGCCCAAGACCAACGCGATGATCGCGATGACCGTCAGCAGCTCGATGAGTGTGAAACCGGACCGTTTAGTTTTCATTCCCAGCTTTTCACGATGTCGCGTTGTGCGCTGCCCCTGCCGGCGGAGTAGATGATCACGCTGGCTCGGACGCCCCCGGAAGGAAGCGTGGGCGTGAAGCTGCCGCCATCGATGCCCGAGACCGACACGAGGGCCTCGTTTCCGCTCCCGTCGATCACCCCGTTGCCGTCGCGATCGTTGATAATGGCGATGTCGTTGTTACCAAAAGCGTCCACCAGCCGGTTGTTCACGATGTCGGCATCGGAAACACTAAAAAAACTCAACCGCTTACGGTTGCCAAAAAGATCGCTGGGCGTGCCGCCGGCGATGGTCCGGCCGGTAAGCACGGCGAAGAATCGGTCGGTATCGATTTTGCGCGTGCCCGGATTGCCGCCGTCATCGAGGCGGGGGTAGTAGCCATATTCTTGGCGAAACATCTCCATAGCGGTGATGATCTGCGTGAACTGCGACTTGGTCTTGCTGTTCCTCGCCGCGGTGCGCACCGCGCCCGTGGTCGGGATGATGATGGCCGCGAGGATGCCAATGATCGCGATAACGGTGAGGAGCTCGATGAGCGTGAAGCCTCGTTTGCGGGCATGCGTGGGCGCTTGGAAGTTCATGGGGATTTGTTAATTGGCGTAAATGTTGTCCGCCTCCTGGGCGGCGTTGCTGATGGTGAATTGGCCGCTGCTTGGCACGCTGATGCCGAGATTGCCATCGGGGCCGACGGAAAGCAGCAGGTAACCGGGCCGGGTCCAATCCGCGGGATTCGTGCCCGACTTGTAGTAATACAGGTATCGCCGGCCCCAAGGATCGACGAAGGCGTTGTTTACCTGCGTGGTTCCGGATGGGGAGGGCAGCGCGGAGGGATCGGCTAGGGTGAAGTTGGAGACGTCGACCTGCGGGCGCACGTTGATCTGCGCCCCCGTGGGTCCCCGTTTGCCGACCAAGGCGTTGAAAAGGATGCCCGGGCCGTCGTTGTTCGGAATGGGCGAGGGAACCGCGGGATTGTTCGTCGTCGTGCCCACGGTCTGCGGGTAATCCCCATATTGCCGCTTGTAGGCCTCGAGCGCCGTGGCGAGGGCGGCGAGCTCGGAGCGGGCTTGGCTGATGGCCGCACGTTCCTGGACCCCGCGGGAAACCCCCAAGGTGATCGCGGCCAAGATGCCAATGATGGCAATGACGGTCAGCAACTCGATGAGAGTAAAGGCCGCGGCGAGGGATGAACGGGCGCGAGACATGTGGGCTAAAGGCTGGCCGCTGGCGCGGCAGATGAAAGGGGAAGGTTAGGTTTACGGGAGCACACGGGGCCGGGGGCTACAGCCACGCAGCCGCGCCGCCGGCGGCGGGTGGTGCTGGGAAGGGTTTTGCGGCAACTGGTTCACGGAGGGGAAGAGGGTGCGAAACGCGTGACGCTGGGGCAGGTCTGGGCGCTAAGCACCTCGCTGGCCGCGGGTGAAAGGGGAACACATAGGGGGAGAAGAGGCAGGTTGAAAGCTCCCCATTGGGACGCAACGGCAAAGTCCCCGGTTCCCCCCTTTCTTCCCGGAAATTTACCCTCGGTGACGCACCGCGGCGGCTTCCCTGAGCGCTCGCGCGGGGAAGCGAGCCGCGCCCTACCCGGCCCGACCGGCGCCGGGCCAGGACGCCGCGAGCGGAAACCACGGGGAGGACGACCCGCGCCACCTCGGCGGAGCTCGACCTCCGTTCGTGGCACGGGCGTCCCGCCCGTGGGTTCGGAACATGGGCGGGACGCCCATGCCACGCCAAGCCGGCTAGTGCTTAACTGAAAGTGCTACAGCCCGCATGGTTCACCCGAGAGGCGGCAGGGCCTGTCTGGGCGATCGGTGCCTATCCGTAAAATCGGTGGTCCAAGGGCTTTTTCAGGCCCGGATCACGGGCGGGACGCCCGTGCCACGATTTTCAAACCGCGGGGGCGGCCGGAGCCTTCGGCGCGGGCGGAGGCACGAGGCCGCCGTGACCGACGAAGTGGAAGGTGGCGTCCTTGGGCAGGATCTCGCGCTCGCAGAAGTCGCCGAACTTTTCCCCGGGCAGGCGCTCCTTGGCGTAGCGCTTGATCACCGGCTCGAGCAGCTTGACCGCATCCTCGAAGGTGATGCTGGGCGAGACGAGGCGGTTGAGGCGCGTGCCGTTGTAGGCGGCGCCGAGGTAGAGGGCGTATTTGTTGGGCGCCTTGCCGACGAAGCCGATCTCGGCGAGGTAGGGGCGGGCGCAGCCGTTGGGGCAGCCGGTGACGCGCAGGCTGATGGCGTCGTGGTGCAGGCCGGCCTCGTCGAGGATCGACTCGAAGCGGGCCACGAGATCGGGCAGCGCGCGCTCGCTCTCGGCGAGGGCCAGGCCGCAGGTGGGCAGCGCGACGCAGGAGAGGGCGTTGAGGCGCAGGCCGGAGCGCTCGTTTTCCTTGTCGAGGCCGTAGCGGGCGAGGATGGCCTCGATGACGGGCTTCTCCTTCTCGC
>JAUVVA010000117.1 GCA_030604905.1 Verrucomicrobiota bacterium
CATCGGCACGACGGAGAACTCGGAGTTCGCGGTCATCGAGGACAAGAAGCGCAACTTCTACGGCATCCAGTTTCACCCCGAGGTCTTCCACTCCGAGCGCGGCATCGACGTGATCCGCAACTTCCTGCTCGGCATCTGCGGCGCCAAGCAGGACTGGACCACCAAGGACTACATCAAGCACTCGGTCGAAACCATCCGCGCCACGGTGGGCAAGGAGCGCGTGCTCCTCGGCCTCTCCGGCGGCGTCGACAGCTCCGTGGCCGCCGCGCTGATCCACAAGGCGATCGGCAAGCAGCTGACCTGCGTGTTCGTCGACAACGGTCTCCTGCGCGCCGGCGAGCGCGAGCAGGTGGAGAAACTCTACGGCGACCACTTCCACATCGATCTCCGCGTGGTCGACGCCTCCAAGCTCTTCCTCGGTCGCCTCAAGGGCGTCTCGGAGCCGGAGGCCAAGCGCAAGATCATCGGCAACACCTTCGTCGAGGTATTCGAAAAATCCCTACGCTCGATCGGCGGCGCCAAGTGGCTCGCGCAGGGCACGCTCTATCCCGACGTGATCGAGTCGGTCGCCATCGCGGGCAATCCCGCCGCGCTGATCAAGAGCCACCACAACGTGGGCGGCCTGCCCGAGCGCATGAAGCTCAAGCTCCTCGAGCCCCTTCGCGAGCTCTTCAAGGACGAGGTGCGCGCCGTCGGCGAGGCCCTCGGCCTGCCGCGCGAGGTCGTCTGGCGCCAGCCTTTCCCCGGCCCCGGCCTGGGCGTGCGCGTCGCCGGCGACATCACCAAGGAGAAGCTCACCGTGCTCAAGGCGGCCGACGCCATCCTCCAGGAGGAGATGATGAAGAGCGGCTACTACTGGAAGGTCTGGCAGTCCTTCGCCGTCTACCTCCCCGTGAAGTCGGTCGGCGTGATCGGCGACGAGCGCAACTACGCGGACGTGATCTCGCTGCGCATCGTGGAGAGCCGCGACGCCATGACGGCCGACTGGGCGCGCCTGCCCTACGATCTGCTGGCCAAGATTTCCACGCGTATCACCAACGAGGTTCGCGGCGTCTCCCGCGTGCTCTTCGACATCAGCTCCAAGCCGCCCGCGACCATCGAGTGGGAGTGAGGCGTTTTTGATCGGGGGCAAGGGCGCCCCCGGCGCTCGTGGTCGGCCCGCGTGTTTCATCACGAAGCGGGCCGGCCCACGCCGAATCGTGGGGGCGAAATGGCGGGGGGGGGGCGTGACGTGCTGCCAGCGAGGCTGTCTCGGGGGCGGCGAGGCGTGTCGGCGGCGAGGGGCTTTTTGAGGGGCTTCGGCGTCCCGCCGAAGCCTCGCACGAAGGCGCCGGGCGGGACGCCCAGCGCAGCACCCGGGACGGGTGCGCTCCCCTAAAGTGGCACGGGCGCGTCTCGCCCGTGGGGTTCGGAACATGGGCGGGACGCCCATGCCACCCCGAGCCGGCTCCGGCTTGATGGGGCTGCTCCAGGTCAGCCACGCATGGTTCGGGCGCTTTGCGCGAGGCGCGGAAAATAAAGAGGCCGGACGCCTACCCCTAGGCGTCCGGCCATTGCTTTCTTAGTTACCCCAAAATCCTCTGCTAAGCAGAGGAACGAAGAAGAGAGTCGCCGTCGCGGGCGCGGCTTCAAGTGTGTTTTCAGGGTTTTTTATAAACGGCGTAAAGGACGCGCTTAGGGGCGTGTTTTAGCCAAGGCCGGCAGCGGGAACCACGGAGCGCAGGGAAGACGCCCGGCGTTCCCGGCACAATCCGACGGGGCGGGAGCCCCGTCGCTCCAACAGGCGACCGTAGCGGAGCGGCGGAGCCGCTTCGGGCGTGGCACGGGCGTCTCGCCCGTGGGTGCGGAACGTGGCAAGGGCGTCCCGCCCATGTTCCTGCCGGGCATGTCGCCCGGCGCTCCCGGCACAATCCGACGGGGCGGGAGCCCCGTCGCTCCAACAGGCGACCGTAGCGGAGCGGCGGAGCCGCTTCGAGTGTGGCACGGGCGTCTCGCCCGTGGGTGCGGAACGTGGCATGGGCGTCCCGCCCATGTTCCTGCCGGGCATGTCGCCCGGCGTTTCCGGCACAATCCGACGGGGCGGGAGCCCCGTCGCTCCAACACGCGACCGTAGCGGAGCGGCGGAGCCGCTTCGGGCGTGGCACGGGCGTCTCGCCCGTGGGTGCGGAACGTGGCATGGGCGTCCCGCCCATGTTCCTGCCGGGCATGTCGCCCGGCGCTCCCGGCACAATCCGACGGGGCGGGAGCCCCGTCGCTCCAACAGGCACATCGGTCGCGGCTTCACCCGCGGTCCCGTGGGACGGGCAGGCCCAAAAAAACGCCCCCGAGCGGGGGCGTTTTTTGGGCGAGCGTGGCGCGGCGGGGCGCCGGGAGCTCGGGGGGGATCAGGCGGAGAAGCGCTCGAGGGCGGTGATGGTGTAGGCCTCTTCGGAGCTGCCGATCTTCACCTTGACGGTGTCGCCGACCTTCTTGCCAAGGAGGGCTTGGCCGAGGGGGGTCTTGTAGGCGATGACGTTTTGCTCGGGCACGGAGTCCCAGGCGCCGAGGAGGGTGTAGCGGGCGGTCTTGCCGGAGGAGCCGAGACGGGTCTCGACGACGCTGCCGACGCCGACGACCTCGATGCCGACTTCCTTGAAGTCGGTGATGCGGGCGCGGCCGAGGTCTTTCTCGAGCTGGGCCTTCTGGGCCATGAGCACGGCCTGGTCCTGCTTGGCCATCTTGTATTCGGAGTTCTCCTTGAGGTCGCCGTGCTCGCGGGCGGCGGCGATGGCCTTGGAGTTGTCGGGGATCTTCTTGGAGATGATGAGCTCGAGCTCCTCGCGCTTGCGCTCGTAGCTCTCGCGGGAGACGAGGAGCTGCTCCTCCTTGGTGTCGCCCTCGCCGGAGAGGACGGTCTGGATGGAGGGGAAGAGTTTGATGAAGCGGGCGAGGAGGGACTTCTTGGTGAGGTCCTCGAAGCCTTGGTTGAGGAGGAGGGCGTGGGCGAGGTCGCGGGCGGTCTCGACCGAGGCGGCGGAGAGGAGGTCGGGGATGAGCTCGGCGTCGTCGCTGAGGGCGTCGGCGAGGGGGATGCGGCGCGCGGAGGCGGACTGGAGGGCCTCGTAGTCGATGGCGTAGAAGATGGCGGAGAGCAGGCGGGGCGAGACCATGTCGCCGAGGAGCTTCGCGAATTTCTTCGAGTTGCGGTTCTTGACGATCCAGTGGAGGACGGGCGCGCGGAGGTTTTGCTCGGCCATCCAGCGCTTGAAGGTGTGGGAGAGCTCCTCGCCGTGGCCGTTCTCGACGAGGAAGTTGATGCACTCGGTGGTGAACTTGCCCTGGGAAACCTTGAGCAGGCTGATGACGATGTCGCGGTGCTCGATGGGGTGGGCCTCCTTGACGAGTTCGAGGAAGGAGCCCTGGAAGTTGACGGGCAGCTTCTCGACGATGGCGGGGAGGTCGCGCACGTTGGTGACGAGGGAGACCTGGGAGGGCTCGAGGGTGGCGATGTCGGCGCCGACGAGGGTGGCGAGGCGGTCGCGGATGGAGGCGCCGTAGAGGCGCTGCGCGGCGTCGAGCTGGTTGGAGGTTTTCACCGCGTCGGCGAGGCCGGCGAGGATGGTGTTGAGATCGGTCTTGGTGCTCTCCTTGTCGGCGGTGGCGAGGATCTGCTCGGCGAGCTCGATGCGGCGGCGGGCGGAGCGGGTGGAGGTGAAGGACTCGGCGAGCTCATCCTCGGCGGAGACGGGGGTTTCGCGCAGGAAGTAGCACTCGGTCTTCTTGACCGGGACGGCGATGCGGGGGTCCTTGGCGATGACCTTTTTGGCGCCGGACCACCACTTCTTGAATTTCTCGTCGCCGAAGACCTGGGCGAAGACGATCTCGACCTCGATCTGGGTGGCGGCCTGGTTGGGGTAGGCGGAGAGGGCCTCGATGAGGAGCTGGGCGGGGTTTTCCGAGGCGAGCTTGGCGATGACGGCGGGCTCGGTCTCCTTGCGGACGAGGAGGTGGCTGGCGGGGAGGATGTCGAGGGTGTTGACGCAGAAGGCCGGGTCCATGGCGTGGCCGGGCTTGGTCTTGAAGTCGATGATCAGCTTGTTGGCGGCCTCGTCGTAGGACTTGATCCGACCGAAGCCCCAGCTCTTGTGGATGCAGTAGGCGCCCGGCTCCATGGCCTCCAGCTTGTCTTTGGCCGTCTTGAGGGACGGGTTTTTGGAGATAAGCGAGGCGATGGCTTCGGAATTCATGGCAGAGAGGTTACGGGACGGGATTGGTCAGCAAAGCGGACGGGCGGGGCGGGTGTCAACCCGCAGGGCGGATTGGCGCCCGGGCCGCGGGGGCGCGGGCGGGCGGGGGCGGGCCCGCGGGAAGCGCGAAATTTCCTTGGAAAACGACCTTGCGCTTTGCGGGAGCGGCGGCCTTTTCTCCGAGTCCAATTCCGGAGAGATGGCTGAGTGGCCGAAAGCGGCGCTTTGCTAAAGCGTTATAGGTGTAAAAGCCTATCGGGGGTTCGAATCCCCCTCTCTCCGCCATTTCGCCCCAAGGTGCCTTAAAAGCGCCTTGGGGCGCTTTGTTGTGGCAGGGGCGTCTCGCCCGTGGGTTTGACGCTTCCCTACCGGGCGGTCGCCCGGCGCTCCCGGCACGATCCGACGGGGCGGGAGCCCCGTCGCTCCAGCACGCGATCGTAGCGGAGCGGCGGAGCCGCTTCGGGCGTGGCATGGGCGCCTCGCCCGTGGGTGCGGAACGTGGGCGGGACGCCAGCGCAGCACCGGGGAAGCCGGACTTCGGTAAGCTCCGCTCCGTCTAAATGTCGCCCGGCGCTCCCGGCACAATCCGACGGGGCGGGAGCCCCGTCGCTCCAACACGCAGTCGTAGCGGAGCGGCGGAGCCGCTTCGGGCGTGGCATGGGTGTCTCGCCCGTGGGTGCGGAACATGGGCGGGACGCCCATGCCACCTCAAGCGGCTTCGGATCAGGCGCGCTTAGCGGATCCAGACGAGGTCGGCGGGCCGGCCCATGTTGCCTTCGACGGGCTCGCCGCCGTCGTCTTCGCCGCTGAGGTAGACGCTCCACACGCGGGCGTCTTCGCCGAGGGCGTAGCGGAGCGGGCCGGTGGAGAAGGGGTCCGCGGGGGGCGCGGCGAGGTGACCGGCGGCGACGATTTCGTCCCACGAGGCGGGGCGGCCGTGGAGGCGCCAGGCGAGCAGGCCGCAGAGGGCGGAGCGCTGGGCCTCGCGGCGGAGCGCGGTGCCGATGATCGTCTCCCAAGGCGGGGTGAGGTAGACGGCGAGGAGCTTGCCGATGGGGTTGGTGGTGGACTCGAGGGCGGCGCGGGCGCGGAGGATGAGGTCGAAGGTCGTCTCGCCTTCGCCGCTGGCGTATTCGTGGAAGGGACCGAGCTCGCGGAGGTAGCCGCCGAGGGTGGAGGCGGTGTGGTGGGCGAAGAGGCCGCGGGGCAGGCGGGCCTCGCGCATGATGGCGGCGAGGTAGGGGGCGAGGTCGGCCTCGTAGGCGGCGAGGGTGGCGGCGGGATCGAGCAGGATGTGTTGCGTGAGGCCGAGGCCGATCTCGCCGGGGGCGAGGGGCGAGGGCGGGGCCATGCCGAGGCTGGCGACGGCGGAGAGGGCGAGGTCGGGATCGTCGGTGATCGGCATGCGCTCGACGATGACGCGGTAGACGAAGGCGTATTCGCCGCGGAGGGCGCGATCGAGGGTGATCTGGGCGAGGCGGGCGTCGGCCTGGAGCTCGGCGAGGAGCGCGCGGGCCTCGGCGGGGGGCAGCCCGGGGTGGCGGGCGAGGGCATGCACGCCGTCGAGGGCGGATTGCCAGACGCCGGTGGCGTGGATGAGCGGGATGATGCCGGCCTGGGAGCGGAGGGTTTCGCGGGCCTGGGCGAGGTTGGCGCGGACGAGGGAGAGCGCGGTGGGGAGGTCGTTTTCCGCGAGGGCGAGGCGGGCGCGGATGGTGCGCAGGCTGGCGATCTGACGCAGGGAGTGGTGGTCGGGGAAGGGCGTCTCGGGACCGTGCAGGGTGGGCAGGATGAGCGTTTCGCCGCCGGCGAGCGTGAGCCGGTCGAGCAGCGCGACGGCGGGCGCGAGTTGTTCGATGGTCAGCGGCGGCAGCTCCGAGTCGGCGGATTCGTGGGCGATGAAGTTGAAATCAAAGTCGGCGAGGGTGGCGGCGAGCTCGCCGAAGTGTTCGCGCCAGCGCGGGAGGGCGTCGGAGCCGGCGGGGCGCTCCGGGGCGGCGATGCGCGGGGCGGGCGCGGCGGCGGGCGCGGGCGAGGAGGCGGGCGTGCTCGTGGCGGCGAGCGGCGGGGTGGGGGAGCTGGCGCAGGCTCCGAGGAGCAGGAGGGCGGAGGCGGCGAGGGCGCCGGAAAGGGGGAGGCGGAAGGGGGGGGGCACGCCGGCACCTTACGCAAATGTCGAGGCAGGGGAAGGCTGCGGCGATAGTTTGTGGCTGGAAGGCTTGCGCGGGCGGAGGATGGCGTGCAATCGGCTACACGTCGCCCGCCTGATGCCGACCGTCCACGCCGCGCCCAGCCCCCAGCCCGTGTATCCCGCCGCCTCCTCCCGACCCACCGCCGCCGACTCCGTGGCGCCGTCGGGGCCGCGGCGGGCGGGGCGTTCGGGCGCGTGGTGGGTGGAGCGGGGCCTGGCGGCGTGGACGGCGGGGGTGCTCGCCTTTCTCTACCTGCCGATCCTGGTGTTGATCGCCTACTCGTTCAACAGCTCGCGGCTCAACGTGGTGTGGGAGGGCTTTACGCTGCGCTGGTATGGGGAGCTGTTTTCGCACGCGCCGCTGATCCGCGCCTTCAAGAACAGCCTGATCGTGGCGGGAGCCTCGACCGTGCTGGCGGTGTTGCTCGGCACGATCGGCGCCTGGCTCTTGCACCGAAACCGCTACCGCTTCGCGCGGGCGATCCAGACCCTGATCTGCGTGCCCATGGTGATGCCGGAGATCGTGATCGGCATCAGCCTGTTGGTTTTGTTCACCCTCGTGCACCTCGAGCTCGGGCATCTGACGATGATCCTGGCGCACACGACCTTTTGTTTTCCCTTCGTGCTGGTGGCGGTGCAGGCGCGCTTGCAGGGGCTCGATCCCGCGCTCGAGGAGGCGGCGCTCGATCTGGGGGCGACGCCGGCGCGCGCCTTTTGGCTGGTGATCCTGCCCTGCCTGCGGCCGGCGGTGGTGGCGGGCGGCCTGATGGCCTTCACGCTCTCGATGGACGAGCTGATCATCAGCATCTTCACGGCCGGGCCGGACTCGCGCACGCTGCCGATGCAGGTTTTCGGCATGGCGCGGGTGGGCCTCAACCCGATGCTCAACGCGCTCTCGGCGATCTTCGTGGTGACGACGATCGCCTTTGTCCTCTTCACCGAGCACCTGCGTCGTCTGGCGACGCGCGCGGCTTAGCCGAAGTTTTTCCAACCATGAAAACACGCAACAAACTCCTCCTCCTCGGACTGTCCCTGCTCTGCGCCGTCACGGTGGCCTTTGGTCAGGCCAGAAAGCGCGGCGAGCTCAACCTCTTCGCGTGGTCGGAATACATCCCGCAGGCCGTGCTGGATGGCTTCACGCGCGAGACCGGCATTCGCGTGAACTACGAGACCTACTCCTCGGGCGAGGAGATGCTGGCCCGCCTGATGGCGCGCCGCGCGCGTTTCGATCTCATCCAGCCGCCCGACTACATCGCCGAGGCGCTGATCAAGAACGGGCAACTCCTCCCGATCGACCGCAGCAGGCTGAGCAACTTTGGCAACCTGATGCCCGAGTTTCTCAACATGCCGCACGATCCCGAGCAGCAGTTCACCATCCCCTACATGGTGGGCACGGTGGGGATCGTGGTGAACACCGAGCGCGTGACGGAGCCGGTGCGCGGCTACGCGGATCTTTTCTCCGAACGCCACGCCGGGCGTATCGTGGTGGTCGACGACGGTCGCGAGCTCGCCACCGCCGCGCTCTACACCCTGGGCAAGAGCATCAACGACTTCTCGCCGGCGAATCTCGCCGCCATCCGCCCCGTGCTCGCGGAGTGGTTTTCGCGCGTGAAGCTCTTTGATTCCGACAGCCCGAAGACCGCGCTGCTGAGCGGCGACGTCGACCTCGGTCTGGTGTGGGGCGGCGAGGCGGCCCTGCTCTGGCAGGAGAACAAGAAGTTCCACTACGTGCTGCCGGAGGAGGGCGCGCACATGTTTGTCGACCTGCTGGCCATCCCGCGCCGCGCGCGCAACGTCGAGAACGCCCACCTCTTCATCGACTACATCCTGCGTCCGGAGGTCAGCAAACTGATCTCGGATGAGTTCCCCTACACCAATCCCAACCGGGCCGCGCGGAAGCTCCTGAGCCCCGAACAGCTCGCCAACCCGGCCAGCTATCCTCCGGGCGATCGCAAGTTCGACACCTTCCGTTACCTCGGAGAGGACATCGCCGAGGCGATCGACAAGATGATGACGGATCTGAAGAACGCGCGGCGCTGAAGCGCGGGCGTGAGTTGAAGAAACCACACGGGCGAGACGCCCGTGCCACTTCCGACCACATGCAAGGCCTGCCGGGCACGCTTCCTCCCAATCCTCACGCGCGTCCCGCGGGCGCGTGGGGCTGGTGGCTGCTCGCGCCGATGCTCGCGTGGCTGGCGCTTTTCGTCGTGGCGCCGATGGCGATCCTGCTGGTCTACAGCTTCGGCTCGCGCGGCGCGCTCGGTGTGGTGGAGCTGGGATTCTCCCTGGAGAACTACGAGCGCATCGCGGACCCGATCTACCTGCGGATCTTTGGCCGCTCCATCGGCTACGCGGCGCTCACGACGCTGCTCTGCGTGGTGATCGGATTCCCCGCGGCCTGGTTTATCGCGCGGCGCAGCCCGGAGTGGCGTGGGCGTCTGCTCTTGCTGGTGATGGTGCCGTTTTGGACGAGTTTTCTCATCCGCACCTACGCGTGGATCGCGATTCTGCGCAGCGAGGGGCTGCTCAACGCCGTGCTCAAGAGCTCGGGCGTGGTGCCGCACGTGCTGCCGGCTCCGCTCGACCTGCTCTACACGCCGACGGCGGTGGTGATCGGCCTCGTCTACGTCTACCTGCCCTTCGTGATCCTGCCGGTCTACGCGAGCGCGGAGAAACTCGACGGCACGCTGCTCGAGGCCGCGCAGGATCTGGGCGCGGGGCCGCTGCGGGTGTTTCGCGAGGTCATCGTGCCGCTCACCTGGCCGGGCATCGCGGCGGGCATGATGCTGGTCTTCGTGCCGGCGATCGGGATGTTCGCGGTCACGGACCTGATGGGCGGCGCCCGCGTCTCGATGATCGGAAACGTGATCCACAACCAGTTCACCCGCGCGCTCAACTTTCCCTTCGGCGCGGCGCTCGGCGTGGTGTTCACGCTGCTCTTCGTGCTGAGCTACGCGCTGCTGCTTTGGCTCGGGCGGCGGAGGGATGAAACCGCTAAAGCACGCTAATGAACGCTAAATTTCGGGCCCCAAAATCCCACGTTCTTAGCCGTAACGATGCAATCGAGCGGGTCGCATCGAGACGATCTGCCGGCGCCATCTCGCCCCGCTGCTCAGCCGTCCAACCGAATGATCCCGACTTAGCGGCCTTTAGCGGTCCTTAGCGGTTAACCACACATGATCGAATTTGAATCAGTCACGAAGCGCTTTGGCTCCTTCACCGCGGTGGACGCGGTCAGCCTGCACGTGCGCCAGGGGGAGTTTCTCACCCTGCTCGGGCCCTCGGGCTGCGGGAAGACCACGCTGCTGCGCATGCTCTCGGGCTTCGAGACACCCGATCTCGGCGCGATCCGCATCGCGGGCGAGGACGTGACCGCGCTGCCGCCCTACCGACGCAACGTGAACCAGGTGTTCCAGAGCTACGCCCTCTTCCCGCACCTCAACGTGCGCGACAACATCGCCTTCGGCCTGCGCATGCAAAAGGTGCCCAAGGTCGAGGCGCGGCGCCGGGTGGAGGAGATCGTGGAGATGGTGGCGCTGGGTGGTTTCGAGGCGCGCATGCCGCATCAGCTCTCCGGCGGGCAACGGCAACGCGTGGCGCTGGCCCGCGCGCTGGTGCCGGGGCCGGCGGTGCTGCTGCTCGACGAGCCGCTCTCGGCGCTCGACGCCAAGCTGCGCCGCCAGATGCAGGTGGAGTTGAAACGTCTGCAGCGGCGCCTGGGCACCACCTTCGTGTTCGTGACGCACGACCAAGAGGAGGCCCTGACGATGAGCGACCGGATCGCGGTGATGCGCGGCGGGCGCGTCGAGCAGCTCGGCACGCCGACGGAGATCTATCACCGGCCGGTATCGGGTTTCGTGGCGGAGTTTGTCGGCGAGGCCAACCTGCTCGCGGCCGAGCGGGTGGGCGGCGAGCAGGGGCGCGACGGCGCGGCGCTGCGGGTGCGGCTGGAGGGCGGCCTGGAGCTCAGCGTGCCGGCGATGGCCTGGCCCGGGGGCGCGGCGCGGGCGCGCGTCTCGGTGCGGCCGGAGAAGCTGTGCGTGTCGAAGCGACCGATCGAGGGCGTGGAGAACCTGTTTCAGGCGGTGATCGCGGAGGAGATTTTTCAGGGGGCCTTCGACCACCTGGTGCTGCGCACGGAGGCGGGCACGGTGCTCTCGGCGGTGGTGCCGAACGAGAGCGCGGTGATGGAGGCGCTGCACGAGGGTGACCGGGTGTGGTGCGGGCTGCACGCGGACGATCTTGTGATCGTGGCGGCTTGAGCCGGGAGCTGAGCAAGACGGCGGTGGAAACCGCAGATGACGCAGATGGACGCAGATAACCAAGACATTGAGGCTCTGCGCGATCTGCGCTTACTTTCTACTGCCGGATTAAGGCTGAATTGCGGCAATTGACGTGGCACGGGCGTCTCGCCCGTGGGTTCGGAACATGGGCGGGACGCCCATGCCACGCCAAACCGGCTACAGCTTCATTGGAAACGCTCCAAAAAACCGCGGGCCGAACGGACCACAGATGACGCAGATGGGCACGGATAGATCCGTGAGCATCCGTGCCGTCCGTGTTCCAAATCCGGAGTGGACTCGCAGGCCCAGGCGAGGAGCGAGCCGGAGGCCGGACCGAACACGCCGGACCTGCCGCGGGCTGATGGCAGATCCGGGCGTTTTGGGCGGTGCTATCGCCCGCGAATCCCGAGCTCAGCCCTTGATCGCGCCGGCGGAGAGGCCGCGGACGAAGAGGCGCATGCAGAAGAGGAAGATGATGATCAGCGGGATCGAGGCGATGAAGTAGGCCGCCATGATCTGGCCCCACTGCTTCACATACTCGCCGTCGAGG
>JAUVVA010000079.1 GCA_030604905.1 Verrucomicrobiota bacterium
ACCGCCGTCTACGACGGCAACATGGGCTGGAACAACGCCAACCTGCTCGCCACCATGGCCATCGCCGTGCCCACCGGCGTGAAGATCTTCAACTGGGTCGGCACCCTCTGGGGCGGCCAGATCATCACCCGCACGCCCATGCTCTTCGCCCTGGGCTTTATCTGGATGTTCATGATGGGCGGCTTCTCCGGCGTCATGCACTCCGCCGCCCCGGCCGATGCCCAGCAGCAGGACAGCTACTTCGTCGTCGCCCACTTCCACTACGTGCTCATCGGCGGCTCCATCTTCGCGCTGCTCGCCGGCATCCACTACTGGTTCCCCCTCGTCTTCGGCCGCATCGTCTCCGAGTTCTGGGGCAAGCTCTCCTTCTGGGTGATCTTCGTCGGCTTCAACGCCACCTTCTTCCCGATGCACTTCCTCGGCCTCAACGGCATGCCGCGCCGCACCGCCGTCTACGACGGCAACATGGGCTGGAACAACGCCAACCTGCTCGCCACCATCGGCGCCTTCGTCCTCGCGATCGGCATCGGCATCTACTTCGTCGTCATCGTCTACACCTACTTCAAGGGCAAGAAGACCTCCCACGACATCTGGGACGCCCGCACTCTCGAGTGGACCGTGCCCACGACCCCGCCCCCCGAGCACAACTTCCACGTCACGCCCCCCGTGCACGCCCGCGACGCCTTCTGGTATGAGAAGACGCACGCCAAGGAGATCGCGGCCGAGAAGGCCAAGGTCGCGGCCGAGACCGAGGCCCATGGCGGCATCCACATGCCCAGCCAGTCCTGGTATCCGCTCGTGGCCGCCATCGGCCTCTTCATCGGCGCCCTCTTCTTCGCCCACCACAACTACGTCGGCGCGATCGTCGGCGCCGGCATCCTCCTCATCGGCGTGCTCGGCTGGGCCTTCGAAGGCCCCGGCGGCTACCACCTCCACGTCAAGCCCGACGGCACCGTGACCGGCGGCGAAGGCCAGGACGAGGCCAAGCACTAAACCGAACCGTCGAAAGTCGAAGGTCGCAGAGTCGCAAGTCCCCACCGCTCGCCCCGCTCGCCAAACCTTCGATTTTCCCGCGCGCCCGCGGCGCGCCGCACTCGACCTTCCACCTTAGACCTCCAGACCTTCGACTTTCCCAAAAATCATGTCAGCCCACGCCGGCACCATCGACCACCATCACGATCACACCACCGTGACGGGCATTCCCAACAAGAAGCTCTTCATGTGGGCCTTCCTCGCGTCCGACTGCATGTTCTTCGGCGCGCTGATCTCCACGCACGTCATCTACCGCCTCCACCCCTCGCCCGAGGGCACCGATCCGCTCCGCGTCTTCTCGCTCGAGCTGACCTCCTTTTCCACCTTCATCCTCCTCATGTCCTCGCTGCTCATGGCCCTCGCCGTGGGCTCCTGCCAAAAGGGCAAGGTCGAGGCCACCCGCAAGATGATCCTCGGCACGATCTTCTTCGGTCTGATCTTCCTCGGCTGCCAGGTGTATGAGTTCAACCACTTCGTGCACCTGGGCATGACGCTCTCCAGCGACATCTTCGGGTCCACCTTCTACACCCTCACCGGCACCCACGGCGTCCACGTCGCCATCGGCATCCTCTGGCTGGTGTTCATGTATATCCGCACCTTCCAGCCGGCCGACGGCGCCCGTCCCTGGATTCTCCGCGGCATCACCCAGTTCGCCGCCTTCGCCATCGCGACCGTGGCCATCATGGTCATGATGCTCGCCGTCACCGACGCCGGCGCCGAGCACGGCTACACCAACTTCGGCGCCCTCGCCGGCGCGCTCGTCGGCACGCCCTTCCTCGCCATCTGCACCACCGCCTTCGCCGTATCCGTGGGCGTGCTCTTCCTCCTTGGCCGCAGCACCTGGGCGGTCGACTTCGGCGAGCGCAACGCCATCGACGTGGAGTCGATGGGCCTCTACTGGCACTTCGTCGACATCGTCTGGATCGTCATCTTCACCGTCGTCTACCTGCTCGAGTATATCTGATTCTTCCAAACCGTCGCAGGTCGGAGGTCCAAAGTCTAAAGCCACCACCGCGCTCCGCGCCTAAAATCGACCCGCCTCCCGGCGGCCCCGGCCGCCACACTCGACCTTAGACATCCGACCTTCCGACCTTCGACCCTCCTCCCGCCATGTCCGCCCACGCCGCCACCGCTTCCGACGCTCCCGCCGCGCATCATCACGACGACGGCAAGTTCCACCTCTTCGTGCAGATCGCCATGATCCTCGCCGTCATCACCGGCATCGAGATCGTGCTGATCTACATCCCCTTCGCCACCTGGCTGATCGTCACCTCGCTCGTCGTGCTCTCGCTGGTGAAGTTCCTGATGGTGATCTTCTGGTTCATGCACCTGAAGTTCGACAAGCTCTTCTGCACCATTCTCTTCTTCATCGGCATGGTGCTCGCGAGCGGCACCGTCGCCGTGCTCATGCTGCTCTTCATGGCCCGCGACAGCATCCCCCTCACCGCGCAGGAGATCTACGCCGAACGCGCCGCCGCCGCGGAGTAAGCCTCACCCGCGCCGGCGCCCGTCGCCCTCGCCCCCAGCGCCCTTTCCCAGGCACCCGCTCCGCTCGGGTGCCTTTCTTTTTGCCCTTTCCGCGCCTCTTTGCGGCCATTCCCGCTCCTCATGCTCGATTGGACACATTGGCATAACGAACCCTACCTCGTCGGAGGCCTCATCCTGCTCGGCTGGCTCTACGCCCTCGCCACCGGTCCCTTCCGCGCCCGCCTCGCCCCGCCCGGCACGCCCTTCCCCACCGGCCACGCCATCCGCTTCCACTCCGGGCTCGTCATCTTCTACCTCGCCGTCGGCTCCCCGCTCGACCAGGCCGGCGAACGCTTCCTCCTCAGCGCGCACATGATCCAGCACCAGCTGATCATCTACCCCGCCGCCATTCTCTTCCTCACCGGCCTGCCCTCCTGGCTCGTCTCGCACCTCACCGCGCGCCGCTCCGTCCAGCTGCCTTTCCGCATCTTCACCCACCCCATCGTCTGCGCCCTGCTATACACCGCGGTCATCTCCGTCTGGCACATCCCCGCGCTCTACGACTGGGCCCTGCGCGATCGCGCCGTGCACATTCTCGAGCACGTCACCTTCTTCGGCGCCTCCCTGCTCTACTGGTGGCCCATCTTCAGCCCCAGCCGCGAATTTCCCCCCGCCAAGCACGCGGTCCAGATGCTCTACCTCGTGGCCGTCACCATCCTCATGACGCCCCTCTTCGCCTTCCTCGCCTTCTCCAGCGAAATCCTGTATCCGACCTACGAATACGCACCGCGGCTTTTCGCGAACTTCGATCCCGCCCAGGACCAGCTGCTCGGCGCCGCGATCATGAAGCTCGGCGGCATGTTCGTCAGCTTCCTCGTCATGATCTGGATCTTCTACCGCTGGTATCAGCACACCGAGCGCGGCAAGCGCCCCTGAGCCGGCGCGGCGGCTACTTCCCCTTCATCACGTGGGCGCCGTTCCAGCCCGGTCCGGGCGGGTTGGCCCTCAGCTCCAGCACCAGGCGCTGGTAGATGAGCGAAGGATTCGTCGCGATTCCCTCCGCGGGATCGGGGCGCAGCGGCTCCAGCTCCGCGCTCTTGCGAAAGGCCGCCGCGGCGCCCTCCCAATCCTGCGCGTAGAATTTTTCCAAACCCGCCTCGAAACGGGCGATCGCCTCCCGGGTCTCGTCGCTCACCTCGTCCTTGAACCCGACGATTTCGTGGATGGGCACCGGTTGCTTCCTCCCCCTCACCACCACCCGCCCGAGCCGGCGAAACACCACCTCGCCGCCGGGATCGGCCGCCTCGCAGCCCGCCCGCGCCGGATCGGCGCACATCGTGTAGACGCCCCAGCTCGCCGCGCCCGACTCCATCCGCGCGGCCAGGTTCACCGTGTCCCCCATCATCGTGTAGCTGAAGCGCGAATTGCTCCCCATGTTGCCCACGACCGCGCGACCCGTGTTAAGGCCGATGCGCGTGCGCAGGCGGCAGACCACCTCGGGCCACGCGCGCTCCGTCTCCCGACGCCACTTCGCCCGCAGCTCCGCGCAACGCCGCTGCACCCGCAGGGCGGCCACGCACGCGCGATGTGGGTGCCCGGGCAGCGCGAGCGGCGCGCCAAACATCGCCACCACCGCGTCGCCCACGTATTTGTCCAGGGTCCCGCCCTCGGCCTGCACGATGTCGGTGCAGGCCGTGAGGTATTCGTTCATCAGCTCCACCAATTGCGACGGCGAGAGCTTCTCCGAAAAAGTCGAGAAGGACTGCACGTCGCTGAAGTAGGCCGTGATCTCCTCCTCCACGCCGCCGAGTTTCGGCTCCTGGCCGGACTCCACCATCGCCTCCACCACCGCCGGCGCGAGATAGGCCCCGAAGAGGCCCTTGATCCTCCCCTTCTGTTTCTGCGCGAGGATCAGCTGCACCGCCCCGCCCACGAAAGCGGCGCTGAAGGCCGCCCCCAGCGGCTCGATCATGGGCAGCACCCAGTCGCTCCAGGCGAACAACAGGAAACACGCCGCCAGATAGCCGAGCAGGACCGCCAAAGCCACCACGCGGCGCAGACCGCTCCGCCGACCTTCGGAGGCCAGCGACAGCCCGACCACCAAGGCCGTCAGCCCGATCGTGATGATCGGCAGCGACCAATCCGGGGGATGCTTGAGAAAGCGCCCCGACACGATCGTCTTCACCATGTTGCCATGCACGCCCACCTTGGGCACCGGCGAGGCGTCCAAGGGCGTCGGCGCCAGATCCTGCAGGAGCGGATCCACCGGACCGATGAGAATGATCGCGTCTTTGAAATAGCCCCCGGCGAAAAACGCCCGCGCCTCCGCCACCTCCTCCGCATCCGGCGAGTTGAGCCTCTCCGCCTCGTAGAACACCCGCGCGATGCTCACCCGCGGATTATGCCGGTCGTCGTGCCAACGCGAAAACCAGTTCACATCGACCAACTGTCCCCGGTGCAAAGGGATCGCCCGCACCAAGCGGTCCTCGGCATCGCGCAGCTCCACCCGCCGCTCGGTCACGCGCAGGCCCTCCCTCGGCAAACCCCAGTGAAGCCGCGCCAGCTCCACCGACATGTGGAAGAGATAACCCTCCTCCAGCGGCGCGAAGACCGGCACTTCCCGCGTGTCCCCGTCCATCGCGTCGATCAACCCCGCCGGAGGCATCAGCCGCACCGGACCGATGACGTAGTGCGGCATCTCGGGCGCGGGCCCCCGCCTGCCTTGCTCCACCATCGGCAGCGTCTCGTCGATTCTCGTGCCGTCCTCGAGCTCGTAGCGGCCGCGCCCCGCGTAGCTCGCCGCCAACACGATCGGCGGATTGGAAAACAAGAGCCGGGCAAACTCCATCCGTCCCCGCTCCACCGCCGCCAGGTCGGCCACATTCGGCACCCCCGCCTCCGAAAACACCACGTCGATGCCCACCGCGCGCGCCCCGCCCTCGCGCAGCAAGGCGGCGCTCACTCGCGAGAAAATCGCCTGCGACCACGGGAAGTTGCCAAAGGTCGCCATCGCCGGCGAATCGATGTCGACATACACCACCCGCACCGGCGAGTCGACCGGCCCCCGCACCCGATAGCGCGCGTCGACCGTGAGGTTCTCCAGCGGACGCAGCACCCCCCACTGGGAAAGCAGCAGCCAAAACAGGGAGAGGGCCACCAGGCTCAGATAAAGCCAGAGCGTGGCGCGCAGCGAACGCAGCGGACGGAGCGTGGACACGCCTCCGAGATGCACAAGCTCCGCCTCGCCGCAACGCGTATCCCGCCGCGACCGGGCGCTCACGGCCATGCCACAGCTCCCCCAAGCCGGTCACCAGCGCGGGCTTGCCTGCCCCGCGCCGCCCGCTTTGCTCGGCGCTCTGTGACTCTCCGCTTCGCCCCCCTCGTTGCCACGCTTCTCATCGCCCTCGCCCGGCTGGACGCCGCCGAGCCCACGCTCCCCCAGCTCACCGCCCAGGCCACCCGCGTCACCGAGCGCGAGAGCATCTTCAGCGGCGAAGCCCGCCTCGCCTATCGGGACATCGTCCTCCACGCCGACGAGATCGCCTACAACAACACCGACCGCGTCGCCATCGCCCGCGGCAACGTCATCCTCATGCGCGGCGCCCAGCGCCTCGTCGCCGAAGAGCTCACCTACCGCCTCGACGATCAAACCTACTCCGTCGGGCGCTTCCGCGTCGGCCAGGGCCAGTTCCTGGCCGAGGGCGCCGGCGCCGAGGGCTCGCCGAACCGCGTCACGGTCTCGACCGTGTCGCTCACCCATGGAGAACCCGACCCGCTGAGCCCCGTGCTCCGGGCCCGCGAACTCACCTGGGAGGAGGCGGAGGATCCCCGCGACTCGCGAGCCACCATCGCCGGGGCCCGCCTCGGCGTCGGCCGCGTCGACGTCCTCCCCCTCCCCACCCTCTCCGAGACCCCGCGAAATCCCTCCATCGCCAGCCTCGACGCCCGCGTCGGATACGACGGCCGGCTCGGCGCGGAACTTAGCGTCAGCGCCACCACGGCCGTGACCGAGGACGTCCGCCTCGGCGGCGACCTCGGCCTCTTCTCCAAACGCGGCGTCCTTTTCGGCCCCGTCGGCGACTACGACACCTTCGACATCGACGGCACCGGCGCCCGCGGCCGCTTCCGCGGCGGCTACATCAAGGACCAGGGCGACCCCCGCACCGACATCCGCGGCGATCTCATCCGCGACGACCGCGGCTACGTCGAGTGGCAACACCTCCAGGTCGTCGCCCCCAGCCTCACCCTCGGCGGGCAGCTCAACTACTGGTCCGATTCCTACGTCACCCGCGATTTCCGCCGCGAAGGCTATTACCGTATCCAGACTCCCGATACCTGGTTTGAGGCGCAGAAACTCGGCGACAATTTCGTCGTCTCCCTCTTCACCCGCGTGCAGGTCAACGACTGGTCGCTCATCCAGGAGCGGCTTCCGGAGCTCCGCTTCGACGGCCTGCCCGTCGAGCTCGGCGCCGGCATCTACCACCGCGTGAACGCCTCGGTGGCCGCCCTCCGCGAGGACGATCCCACCACCCCGACCGGCAGCATCCGCAGCAACCGCGCCGACCTCTACTACGGCGTCATGCGCCCCTTCTCGCCGCGCGAATGGTTCGCCGTCACCCCCGTGCTCGGCGCCCGCGTCACCCACTACGAACGCACCCCCGCGACCTCCAACCGGGGCAACTACACCCGCGTCCTCGGCGAAGCCGGATTCGACGCGGAGCTGTTCCGCTTCAGCGGCACCTGGGACGTTCAGAACGAGCGCTGGGGCATCAACGGGCTCCGCCACCTCGTCACCCCCCGCCTCGGCTACCGCTACAGCCCCTCCGCCGACGTCGGCCGCGCCCACATCCCCGCCATCGACGACGATCCCTTCAACACCTACCTGCGCCCCCTCGGCCTCGCCAACCGCCGCGACGTCGATCGCCTCCCCGCGCTCAACACCTTCCGCATCGGCCTCGACCAGTCCCTCCAGACCCGCGACCGCGTGCACGGCTCGCGCGATCTCGCCGAGTTGAATCTCGCCATCGACCAGCACGCCGACGCCGAGGCCGCCGCCACCCAGGGGCAGAACCGCGCCGAGAGCGATGCCCACGCCTTCCTCGCCCTCAACCCCGCCCGCTGGCTGCGCTTCGACCTCTACAACCGCACCACCGTGCAGACCGGCAAACTGCAGGAGCTCAACACCGGCCTCACCATCCGCGACGCCGACGTGTGGAGCTTCCGCCTCGGCACCCACTACCTCGACGACCTCGTCGCCGCGCGCCAGATTCAGGAATACACCGCCACCTACGGCCTTCGCATGAGCGAGATCTGGTCCCTGATCGCCCGCGTGCGCCTCGATTCCCGCTCCGGCGACTTCACCGAGCAAAGCCTCACCATCAGCCAGCGCCTCTCCCGCTTCTGGACCGCCCACTACGAGTTCGCCGCCTTCGACGGCCCCCGTCGCGAGGGTGACTACGGCGTGAGCGTGAGCCTCGAGACCCGCGGCTTCTGATCGGCCGGACCGGGGGCCCGCCATTTCCCGGGGCCGGGGGCGCGAGCCGATCCACCGCCCCCCGTCTCCCGCCCTCCCTCGCCCGATGAGCATCGCGCACAACCAGCTCCGCATCGCGCGCCAACTGTGGGCCCGCCTGCAGCCCTTGGATCGCGCCACCCCCGCCCGTCTCCAGACGCTCCTCGGCGACCGCCGCTTCGGCTCCCGCGACCGCCGCCTTTACCGCGAACTCCTTTTCACCGCGATGCGTCTCTCGCGCGCGCTCGCGAGCCTCGATCCGGCGAACGAGACCGGCTGGGCCGGCCTCATCGCCGCCCACTGCGCCGCCACCCGCGAGAACGAAGCCTTCCGTGCCGCCTACTCCCGCCCCGGGCACGAAGCGCCCCTCCACCGCCACCCGGAGTTCGCGCTCTCGCTCCTGCCGGACTGGTTTGCCTCGGAGCACGACCCGGCCCTTCCCCTGACGGCCGGGGACCTCGCCCCATCACTCCTCGCCCGCGCCCCCGTCTGGGTGCGGATGCAAACCGAACACCCCGACGAGGCCCTCGCCGAGTGGTCCGCCCGCGGCTGGATCGCCGAGCCGCGACCGGATTTTCCCGACACCTTCAAGCTTCCGCCCGAGACCAATCTCTCCGCCTGCGATTCGTATCAAGCCGGTCACTACGAGATTCAAGACCTCGGCTCGCAGGCCATCCTCGCCTCGCTCGATCTCCCCGCCCGCTCCCCCGGCCCCCGCTGGCTCGATGCCTGCGCCGGCGCCGGCGGCAAATCCCTCCAGCTCGCCCGCCTCCTCGGCCCGACCGCGCGAATCGACGCGACCGACATCCGCCCGGCCGCCCTTGCCGAGCTGCGCACCCGCGCCACCCGCGCCGGATTCGCCTCGCGCATTCGCACCCTGCCGCGGCCGGATCCCGCCACGCGCTACGACGGCGTGCTCGTCGACGCGCCCTGCTCCGGCAGCGGCACCTGGCGACGCGCCCCGCACCTCATGGCCTGCACCGGCGAGGCCGATCTCGCCGCCGCCGCGCGCACCCAAGGCGAAATCTTGCGCGATGCGGCGCGCCTGGTCCGCCCCGGAGGCCTCCTGGTTTACGCCACCTGCTCGGTGGCCCGCAGCGAGAACCGCGCCGTCGCGGAAGCCTTCCTCGCCGGGCACCCTGACTTCGTGCCAGATGCGCCCGCCTTGGATCTCGGGTTTCCGCGTCTCGGCGCCTGCGGCCTCGCCATCATTCCGGGCCGCCTGGACAACGACGGTTTCTTCGTCGCCGCCTTTCGCCGCGCGCCCCTCCCCTGATTTCGCCCGGCCGCCTCACCAACACGCCGCCGTATAGGGGTCGATGAAGCCCTCCAGAAAGCGGTGCGGATACAGCGCCCGCACGTCTCCGTGGTGACGCAGCGCCGGGCCATCCTCGCGTGAACCGCCTTGGTTCACGATGAGCGCCCCGCGCACGAAGGCCGTCTTGCGCCGCGCCCAGCCGGTCTCGAACAGACTCTCGTCCAGCGTGGTCTCGAAGCGCGCCGCGCCCGCGTTCCACCGGATCACCGAGGGCAAGGCCCCCGCTTCGCCGACCGTCACGTCGGCGCCGGCCAGCACCGGCAGGCGACCGTCCGGACGCTGCCGCGTGATCTCGTTTTTCGTGTAGAGCGCCTCGCGGAAAAACAGCTCCGCCTGGGTGATGCCCCAACCTTGCGGCCCCGCCGGCTTGACCGCGCGAAACACCGCCGGGCGAGTCTCCACGCCGGGCGCGCGCGCCGCCAGACGCGTCACCTCGCCGCGCGCCGGGTCCGGACGCTCCGCGGTCGCCAGGTAGCGGAACAGGTTGTCCACCACCCGCGTCGCCACCGGGTCGACCCCGTAGCGGTTGGACACGTCGAGCTGGCAAAACAGGATCCGCCCGCGACCGCGCGCCGTCTCAAGCAACGGCGTCTCCTGCAGGTCAAAGCCGCTCACCAGCAGCGCGCGGTTCGCGCCGATATGCGGGCGATACAGCGTGCGCGAGGCGACCGAGTTTTCGTTGCCTACATGCCAGATGCGGGCCGGGAAGCGCTTCAGCTCGGGCGTGTTTCGCACCGGCACGTCCACCTCGAGATCGCTCGCCCCGGTCCAGTAGGTGAAGTCGCGCGCCGCCAAGCCCGCGAGCACCGGGTGGCCCTCGGCCGAGATGAACACGCGCCGCGGGCGCACGCTCTCCGTGCGCAGGCCAAAGACGTCCGGCGCGCTCTGCTCCAGGACCAGCAGGCGCAGGCCGCGCTCCACCAGCCCGTCGATATCATGCGCACGCAGCACCTCCGCGCCGGCCGCCCCGGGCTGCAAGGCCCCGCGCAGCACCACCACGATGTCCTCGGCCGCGGGCCGCGGACCGCCGGCGCGCAGCGGCTCCGCGCGCAGACCGGTGGCGACCACGAACGCATCCGGCGTGCCGGCCGCGTCAGCCGCCACGAACCACACGCGATTACGCAGTTGGGCCAGCGGAGCGCGCTCATCCGGGAAAACCGTGAGCGCAAACGCATCGTTCAAGGCTGCCTCCACCGGCGCCTCGAAGCGCACGCGCAGCACGAAATCCGTGCGCTGCCGCACCGCGGGCGCCTCGAAGGCGATTGGCAACGCGTCGCGCTCGCGCGCGCCCGCCGGCATCGTCGCCTGCAGCTCGCCCGAGAGCAGAGCCGCACCGCCCGCCGCCGGCACGAGTTCCCAGCGTCCACGCAGAGGGATTTCCCGGAAGTGGTCGTTGAGCACGACGACGCGTTTCTCCACTCGCGCCCCGGCGAAGAAGAGATGGTCCTTGTTGTGCACGCTCTTGCCCGGAGCGCCGCCGATGTAGATGTGCAGCCCGGCGATACCGCGCAGGTAGGCCTCGCCGCCCGCCAGCGGACGGTCCACCCCGGGGATCGGGAAGGAAGAGTTCGAAGGCGAACCCGCCGCCACGCTTCGTCCCGGGCGGCGCGGATCGACTTCCGCCGGCACGCCGAGCCGCTCGGCCGTGCTGCGTCCATCGACCAGCGTCTCAAAACCCTCGCGCATCTCCCAGTGCGCGAGCGCGGTCACGCCATCGGTGCGCCAGGCGCGCCAGGTGCGCAGGGTGTTGTCCGCTACGAGGCGCTGATAGACCGGCGAGACCTTGTGGTTAAAATCCACCATGCGGTGAAAGCGCGCGAGCCGCTCGGCCGGCTCCTGCAGATATACCTCGTCACCGAAGCGGCGGGCGGCGTTCTCGATGTGGATCGCCGGGTAGGCCGGCCCCTGAGGCATCTGATGGTCCTTCTTGCGCAGGAAGTGGTGGCCGGCGAAAGGAACGCTGAATTCGGACGGGATGAGCACCTTGTGGCTATCGCTCGCCCGCCAGCGCTCGTAGAACATCTCCTGCTCCTGCATGTCGAGGTTGTCGGCGAGGTAACGCGTGGCCAACTCCACCTGCACGTCCGGCTGGTTTTGCGCCGCGACCGGACGGAAGGGATCGATCGCCTCGATGAATCGCGCCACACGCGAGGCCACGAGATAACGGCGGCGGTTGTTTTCCGGGTTGTTGTTGCCGGGCCAGAATTCCCAGGGGTTCTCCGAGAGGCCCACCTGCGTGCTGTCGAGCGTTACGCGGCTCCAGGGGGAGCGGATCTGCCAGGTGAGGATCGAGGGATGCTCGCGCCAGCGACGGATCACCGTCCCGAGACGATCCTGGCTCGCAAGATACTTCTCGTCGGTGCCGCCCGTGAAATCGGCGTCGCCGCCCGCGTCGCCCGCCTCGTCGCGCCCGAGCGCGGCCACCACGTCCACCGGCACGTCGAGCCCGCCCACATTGGACAACGCGATGAGCACGCCCACCTCGTCAGCCACCGTGAAGGCCATGTCTCCCGAGATGCCGTGGATGGCGCGCAGCCCGGCGCCGCGAAAGGCGCGCATCGTGGCCTCAGCCTGCTCGCGTTGTTGAAGGTCGCGGTGCATCGTGCGCCCCCAGCTGTCGCCGGTGAAGTGCAGCGGCACGCCGTTCATCACGATCTGCTTCGGCTCGAGCCAGACCTCGCGAAACCCGAAACGCCGCGGCAGCACGGCGTCGACCACGCGACCGCTCGCGGCCTCGCGCAGCTCGACGCTGTAGTGGTAAAGATTGGGCGTGTCGGGCGACCAGAGGCGCGGATTCGCCCAAGGCGAGGAGGCGGTGTGTTTCCAGGCTCCGCTCGCATCGGCCGTGAAGGGCTCGCTGGTGAAGGCGAGCGCGGGCGCGGCGTCGCCGGGGTTTTCCCGAATCTCCACCTTGGCGCGCAGCGTGGTGCCGGGCGCGGCCCGGCCTTCGAGCAGCAGGTCCACCGCCATGCGGCGGAAGGAGCTGTGGATGTAGGTGTCCGTCACCGCGGCTTGCGCGACGGGAAAGCTGCGCAGCCAGACGTTGTCCGCCACCCAGCCGCTGTCGACGCTCAGCCGCTGCGTGCCGGGCCGCAACGCCGAGGCGGGGATCTCGAGTTCGGTGAAGCGCCGCGTCACGCGGCCGAGCTCCACGCCGTTGAGCCGCACCACCGGCTGCCCCACCACTCCACCGAGCTCCAGCCGAAGTCGCCGCTGCGCCCAGCCCTCCGGCAGCGTGAACTCGCGCTCGAGGCGGTGCCCCTCGCGCGGCTTGGTGTTGGTCGGCACCACGTCGGGCACGCGCACCCGCTCGGCAGCCCTGCCCGGGCCGGCGGGCGCATGCAGCTCCCACCAGCCGTTGAGAATCACGTCGCCGCGCAGGCCATTGTCGCGCAAGTGCTCCGCCGGCAGCTCCCAATCGGCGGGCGCCACCACCCGCGCGGCCAGAGCCGCGTCACCGAGGGCCATCAAGGCAAAGAAGGAGAGCAGACAACGCAGGACGCGGGGCGCGGAGAACAAGGGCATGGAGCGGAGGCAGGGGTGGACGGTGCCTCGACAGCACTGGTCCCGTCGCCTCCGCGCAAAGGATGGCGCAGTCTCACGTGAGAGCGCGGGACGCCGCCGCGCCCCAGCAACCTTTCGTTGCCGCTACGCCTTGAACCGCCTGATCCGGAGCGCGCGCGCCTCCCCCGGAAGCGTGGCCCCCTCCATCCACTCCCCCTCGATCAACACCGCCTTGGGCACCGGCGGCACGCCCCGCTCGTTGCGGTGGAGCTGCGCGACCACCAAATCCACCGCCACCGCGCCAAGCTCGGCCATGCGCTGTCGCATCCCCGCCTGCTCCACAAAGTCCGGGCGCCAGCTCAAGGTCGCAAAACCCACCTCACCGGGGATCTCCACCCCGCTGTCCCGCAGGAATTTCTCCACGACCGGATAGCCGCCCAAAACCACCTCGGGCCGCTCGGTCTGGATCCAACGGCGGAAATCCGCCTGCGACCATCCGTCATAAAACGCGTAGGCCGTTTTCATTCCCGCTCCCTTGCGCCCGGCGAAGGTGAACGCCATCAGCGCCGCGTGTTCGACACGCCGGTCCATGTCCTTGCTCAGCAAAAGACCCACCCGCCTGAAACCCCGCGCACCCAGCTCCGCCAACACGCGCTCCACCCCGTGATGATGATGGGCCATGACATAACTGAGCGCCGGTCGCATCAAGGAACGCCCCACCGCCGCGAAGGCGAAGTCATCCCAAGGCATGTCGAGCGTGGAAAGCTGCGGCGGCAGCGGCGCCACCACGCCCGCACGAATGCCGCGTGCGCGAAACACCCGCCGCCACGTCGCCGCATCACCCTCTCCCGCGCGCACCCGCACCAACTCCAGCGAGAACCCGAGCGACTCCGCGCGCTTGCGCGCCCCGTTCTCCACCGTCGCGAGCACCTCGGGACGCGCGCCCGCCTCGTAGGCCTCGATCCAGGCGATGCCCGCCTGCAACACCACCCGCTTGTCGCGGATGCCCGCCATGAGGGTCTGCACCAGCGGATTCGGACGATAGCCCAGCCGCTCCGCCGCCGCCTTGACCCGCGCCACCGTCTCCGCGCTCACCCGCCCCTCGCCCCGGAGGGCGCGCGAGGCCGTCATCGATGATACGCCCACCGCCTTCGCCACCATCTCCAGATTGGGACGCGAGGTCGCACGCCGTCCGCGAGCATCGTTCTTCATCACCCGAAGCTGTCCGATGAGTTAGGACTAACGCAAGCGCGACCTTGCGAGCTCCCCCACGGATTCGAAAGGTGCTTGCGCTAGCCCCACCCGCGTCCCCCGCGCTCCCCTTCCCCGCAACCCTTATCCATATGACTACCCGCACCCAGCTCACCGCCCTCGCCGTCGCGACCACCCTCGCCGCGGCCTCTTCGGCCAGCGCCCAGGCCATCATTGAGAGCTTCACCAGCGTCGCCCGCTTGAACAACCCCGGCAGCCCTAACACTTGGAGCGTCTCAGGAACGACGGGCACTCCGCCCGACACCCTCCTTGTCGCGGGCCGCGCCAGCAGCCCGTCATCGCAGCTGTTCATGACCGTCGTTTCCTTCGACATTTCCGATCTTCGTGCACAGATCGAAGCCGCACCGAGCGTCACGTTCTCGATCGCGGTGAGCGCCTTCGGAGGCACCGGCACCAACCTCACCGCCTCGCTCTTCACCAAGCCCTCCTCGACGATTGTTGGCGGCGATGCCACTGCCACGGCCACCTCGGCCGGAACGATCAACTTCAACGATCTGGGCTCCGCGCCTGGCGTGGTCACCTTCAACATCACCTCGGTGGCACAGTCGCTCCTGGATACCAACTCCACCGATAACTTCCTCTTCATTCGTCTGACGTCCCAGTATGCCCCCAGCGATGCCAACGCGGGCCGCAACGTGCAGTTCTACACCCTCAACACCCTCGCCAACCAAGCCAATGGCGGCGCTTATCTGACGATCATCCCCGAGCCCTCCGCCTTCGCCGCGCTCGCCGGCCTCGGCGCCCTCGGCTTCGCCGCCTCGCGCCGCCGCCGCCGTTAAAGCCCGAGACACATCCAGGCGACCACTGCTTTCCCCGCCCCGCCTCCGGCTCCGCCGGGGCGGGGTGTTTTATGTCGCACAGGCCCTCCCTTCCATGCTCCACCCGCTCCGCTTCGCTCTCGCCTTCGCGCTTCCCCTTCTCGCCCTCGGGATCTTCTCCACGCTCCTCCGCGCCGCCGAGCCCGCCGCGACCCTCGCCCACTGGCGCTTCGAAAGCTCCCCCGGGCTGCTCGCCGACTCCGGCCCACACGGCCTCTCGCTCTCCGCCGTCGGCACCGCGCCCACCGCCCACAGCCTCCCCGAGACCGGCGCCGGCTCCGCTTTCCCTCGCACGCTCCACCACCCCGCCGTCTCCAACGCCCGCGCCGCCTCCTACGGCGGCTCCGGACACCACAGCCGCGCGCACGACGCCCAGCTCGCCCCCGCCGGCCCCTTCACCTTTGAGGTTCTCGCCCGCCGCACCTCGACCTCCAGCGGCTCCACCTATCTCGCCTCGCGCTGGGAATTCTCCAACGGCGCCAAACGCTCCTGGGGCTTTGCCGTCGCCGGCTCCAATCCCCCCGCCGGCCTCTCCCCGGGCGAAGTCTTTCTCGCCCTCAGCCCCGATGGCGTAGCCCTCCACACCATCGGCTCGGGCATCATCCTGCCGATCCAGACCGACGCCTACCTCGCCTTCCGCTACGATTCCGCGAACATCCGCTTTCGCTACAAAAACCTCGGTGAGGGCTCCGGCCTCGTCACCACCACGGTCGCCCACTCCGTGCCCACCCTCCACCTTGGCGACGCCGCCCTCGCCCTCGGCGCCTACGACGGCTCGCGCAACCGCTGGATCGGCCTGCTCGACGAAGCCCGCCTCTCCGCCGGCTCCCGCGGCGACGAGGAATTGCTCGTCCTCGCCACGCCCGCCGCGCCCCCTCCCCTCCTGCTCACCGCCGCCGGCTCGCACCTCGGCTTCGCCATCCTCGAGATCGCCCATGCAGATCCCGCGGCCAGCGTCCGCTACACGCTCGATGGCTCCCTGCCTGGGCCCTCCTCGCCCCTCTACACCCACCCCTTCGTCCTCGAAGAAAGCGCCACCCTCCGCGCCGTCGCCTTTCTGCCCGATCTCGCCCCCAGCCCTTCCGTCTCCGCCACCTACCACATCCGCCCTTTCCCTTACGCCGGGTTCGTCCGCCCGCGCGGAGCGGCCGAGATCCGCGGCTCCACTTGGTCCATCGGAGCCGAGACCCTTGATCGCGGCTTCGCCCGCTACTCCGCCTACCGCGAACACCTCGGCCGCCTCGGCGCCAAACACGCCCGCATGCAGGCCGGCTGGGCCCGCACCGAGCAAAGCCCTGGCGTCTACGATTGGAGCTGGCTCGATGAGGCCGTCTTCGACGCCGCCGCGCGGGGCGTGCGCCCTTGGATAAACGTCTCCTACGGCAACCCCATCTACCCGGGCGGCGGGGAACCCCGCCTTTTCGGCTCCGCCCCCTCTTCCGCCACCGCCCTCGCCGCCTGGGACGCCTGGCTCGACGCCATGGTGCTTCGCTACCGCGACGTGGTCGACACTTGGGAAATCTGGAACGAGCCCGTCGGCCACGTCTCCGCCACCGCCTACACCAACCTCTTCGTTCGCTCCGCCCAGATAATTCGCGCCCGCCAGCCCCAGGCCCGCCTCATCGCCATCGCCTTCGCCGGCATCGACCTCAGCTACTCCAACGCCTTCCTCACCAACCTGCAAAACGCCGGCCTGCTCCACCTGGTCGACGAGATCAGCTACCACGCCTACGTCCTCACCCCCGAGGACCACTACGGCGCGGTCCAAAACCTGCGCGACCAGATCGCCGGCTTCGACCCGCGCATCACCGTGCGCCAGGGCGAAAACGGCGCCCCCTCCCGTCGCGGCGGCTTCGGCGCCCTGGTCAACTTCGACTGGACCGAGCAGACCCAGGCCAAGTGGAACCTTCGCCGCATGATGGGCGACCACGGCCGCGGCATCCCGACGAGCATCTTCAGCATCGCCGACATGCAGTATGACGACGGGCGCAACAACGACAAGGGCCTGCTCCTCACCGACCCCGTCACCCAGGCCGTCATCCGCCCCAAGCTGGCCTACGACGCCGCCCGGACCGTGTATTCAATTTTTGATGACCGCCTTCGTCCCGGCTCGCCCGACTGGTCCGCCTCCGCCACCGGAGCGAACAACCTCAACCTCTTCCGCCACGAACACGCCGACGGCCGCCGCCTCGTCACCCTCTGGATCGGCGGTTCCACCCCGCAGCACAACCGCGCCTACACCGACGTCACCGTCACCCTCCCCTCGTCCGGTTTCAGCGACCCGGTCTGGGTGGACCTCCGCACGTCGCAGGTGCACCGCTTCCCCGCGAGCTCCGTATCCCGCTCCGGCGGCACGCTCACCCTCGCCGAGGTGCCCGTTTACGACTCCCCCATCGCCATCGCCGAGCACTCCCTCGTGCTCCGTCCCTACGACCTCTGGCTCCTCTCGCAAAGCGTGCTCGATTACCTCGATCCGGATCGCGGCTCGCCCCTCGCCACCCAGCCCGACGGCCGCGCCCGCCTCGAGCACTACGCGCTTGGCGAGACCGCGCCCACTGTGTCGACCGACCCGCTGGGCCGCCTCCGCCTCACCTTTCCTCGGCTGCGCGAAGACGTAAGCTACATCATCGAAACCTCCGATGACCTTCGGACTTGGACCGCGGCCGCCACCGCCTCGGGCATGGTCGGCGAAACCGTGGTCTGGACCGACAGCGATCCCGCGCCTCGCCGCTTTGCGCGTCTCCGACTCTTGCTGGAATAAGCTCAGCCGCTGTCGCGTAGAGCGGCCCCGTGCCCCCTCGCCTTCGCCGCGCCATTCGAACACGCACAGCGCCCCCGACTTCGCGCGAAGGCCGAAACGCGGGCGACGCCAGGCCCCCGAAGCTCCGACCACGTCCTCCCGCAATACGCCTTCGCCGGTTTCGTCCACAAACCCGCCGCTTCCGGCCATGTCCAATTCCGCCAAACCTCGCTAGGATCCACCTTATGCTTTGGCGCCTGCTTCCCACGCTTCTCTCCGTCGTGTCCGTCTTGGTCTCGCCGCTTGGACTCGCCCCCTTTTCCCGAGCCGACGTCTCCCGCTACGACGTCGTGTGGGACCACCCCTCCTACGACTCCGCCGGCTCCATGCCCCTCGGCAACGGCGACGTCACCCTCAACGTCTGGACCGAGCCCTCCGGCGACATCCTCTTCTACGTCGCCAAGGGCGACGCCCTCTCCGAGATCAACCGCC
>JAUVVA010000099.1 GCA_030604905.1 Verrucomicrobiota bacterium
CGCGGTTGATCGCGGCGACGTAGCAGCCGTTGGCCACGGCGTGCGAGCGCTGGATGGTTTCCCAGGCGCCGTGCTGGTTGACGCCGTATTCGGCCTTCTCCTTCGGGTGCCAGCCGATGGCGGTCGGATAGAAAAGAATCTCGGCGCCCTGCATGGCGGTGAGGCGGGCGGCCTCGGGATACCACTGGTCCCAGCACACGCAGACGCCGATGCGGCCGAACTTGGTGTCCCAGGCGCGGAAGCCGGTGTCGCCGGGCGTGAAGTAGAATTTTTCGTAGAAGAGCGGATCGTCGGGGATGTGCATCTTGCGATACACGCCGAGCACGGAGCCGTCGGCGTCGATGATGACGGCGGTGTTGTGGTAGAGACCGCTGGCGCGCTTCTCGAAGAGGGAGGCGATGACGACGACCCCGTGTTTCTTCGCGAGCTTCTGAAAGGCGATGGTGCTGGGTCCGTCGGGGATGGGCTCGGCGAGGCCGAAGTGGTCGTGGTCCTCGCTCTGGCAGAAATACTGCGAGCGGAACATCTCCTGGGTGCAGATGATCTGGGCGCCCTGTTTGGCGGCCTTTTCAGCGAGGGAGAGGGCCTTGGCGAGGTTGGCCTTGGGATCGGCGGTGCAGGCGTGCTGCAGGAGGCCGAGCTTCACGATCGTGGACTTGGGCATGGTTTGAAAAACGGGTCGAAGGTCGCAGGGTCGAAGGTCGGAAGTCGAGTCCACGGGTGCGCGCGCGGACGGTGTGCCGGGACGAAGGTGAGGCGCCTCGCCCGGGACGCGATGGCGACTTCGGCTCCGGCCTCCGAACTTCGGGAGGGGAGCCCGCCCCACGCGCAGGACGGGGATGAGCGCGGGGCCGGGGGCGTCCCGGTCGTTCAGTAAACGACCTTGTTGAGCGGATACTCGACGATGCCCTCGGCGCCGTGGGCCTTGAGGGCGGGGATGATCTCGCGGACGACGCTCTCGTCGATGATGGTCTCGAGCGCGATCCACTCGGGGTTGCTCAAGGGCGAGATGGTGGGATTGCGCAGGGCGGGGAGCTTGGCGGTCACGGCATCCAGCGCGGCGCGGGGGAGGTTCATCTTGAGGCCGACCTTGCTGCCGGCCTCGAGGGCGCCGCGGAGGAGGAGCGCGATGGTCTCGATCTTGCGACGCTTGGCGGGATCGGCCCAGGAGTTCTTGTTGGCGATGAGCTTGGTGTTGGTCTCGAGGAGCGTGTCGACGATCCGGAGCTTGTTGGCGCGGATCGAGTTTCCGGTCTCGGTGATATCGACGATGGCGTCGACGAGGTCGGGCACCTTGACCTCGGTGGCGCCCCAGGAGAACTCGACGATCGCGGGGATGTTGCGCTCGGCGAACCAGCGCTTGGTGGTCTCCATGAGCTCGGTGGCCACGCGTTTGCCGGCGAGGTCCGCGGCGGTCTTCACCGGGGAGGATTCGGGCACGCAGAGGACCCAGCGGCTCTTGAGCGTGGAGGCGCGGCTGTAGACCAGATCGCAGACCTCGACGACGTCGGCGTTGTTCTCCTGCACCCAATCCCACCCGGTGAGGCCGCAATCGAAAAAGCCATGGGCGACGTAGCGGGCCACCTCTTGGGCCCGGACGAAACGGCCATCGAGCTCAGGGTCGTCGATGGACGGCTTGTAGGAACGCGAACTGGTGGCGATTTTCCAGCCGGCCTTGGCGAAAAGGGCCTTGGTGGAGTCTTCCAGGCTGCCCTTTGGCAGGCCCAGCATGAGGAGAGGCGTGGAGGCGGACATCCCGCAAACGCAGCGGACGGGCGGGAATCCCTTCAAGGCAAAAGCTGGCGCCGGCGAAGGATGTTGCGCGCCCTTCCCCCATGGTTCGCAAGGGAGTTGCGAGGATGGTTCTTTACAATTGATCCGAAATGTAAAAAACAGCCCGGAGCGCCCCGGCCGAGCCGGGTGCGACACCCCCGCCAGCCGGTCCTTTTTCGCCCCTACCCACCCAAATATGAGCAACGAGCCCATTCCGCTGATCCTCATCGTCGAAGACGAGCCCGAGCTGGCCAAGCTGATCTCCAGCTACCTCGAGGAGGCGGGCATGCGCACCCAGGTGTGCCATCGCTCGCAGCACGCGCTGCGTTTCCTGAAAGCCAATTTCGCCAACCTGCTGCTGCTCGACATCACCCTGCCCGACAAGTCGGGCTTCGAATTGCTGGAGCAACTCCGCGCGGAGAACATGCAGATCCCGGTGATCTTCGTGACGGGCAACAGCATCGAGGAGAGCAAGGTCCGCGGCCTGGAGATGGGCGGCGACGATTACATCACCAAGCCCTTCAGCTATCCGGAGCTCGTCGCGCGCATTCGCGCCGTGCTGCGCCGCGCCGAAAGCAGCGGCGATCTCTCGCTGACCAAAAACGTCACCGTCGCGGACGACCCCTTCGATTTCTGCGGAGCCCGGGTCAACCCCCAGCGCCTCGAGATCACCCTCGCCGACGGCACCTCGGCCAAGATCGGCCGCAAGGAGATCGGGATCATGGCCCACCTCAAGGCGCACGAGGGCGAGGTCATCCCGCGCAAGGCCCTCATCCATGCGGTGTGGGGCATCCACGCCAACGTGCGCAGCCGCTCGCTCGACCAATACATCGTGAAGGTGCGCGACTACTGCCGCGCCTCGCCGGTCGGCGTCGACGCCCTCCGCACCGTGCACGGCGTGGGCTACATCTTCGACCCCGAGGGCAAGCACCGCGGCGCCGCCGCGGCCGCCTAAAGATCGGGGATGGACGCCCCCCGCCCCGGACCCGCGGCGCCGATCTCGGGCTGGCCCACCCCGGCCTCCTCCGCGGAGGCGACGGAGGCGGCCGGCCTTTTCCAGCGGCACCCCGCCAACCCCGTCGTCGTGCCCACCGGACAGGGCTGGCGCGGCGCGGTGACCTTCAACCCCGGCGTGATCCACCACGGCGGCCGCTTCCACCTCTTCGAGCGCTGCGCCGGCGGTCTGCGCCCCTTTCACTGCTTCATCGGCCTGCGCACCAGCGAGGACGGGGTGCGCTTCACCCCCGTCGGCGACGCCCCCGTCATCCGCCCCGCCGATCTCGGCAGCGAATACGGCTCGGTGCAGGATCCGCGCGTCGTGGAGCTCGAAGGACGCTTCTACCTGAGCGTCGCCTACCGGCCCTTCGCCTGGGCCTCCCACCCCACCGGCGTCGGCGTCCCCGAATCGCACCAGGTCGCCTACCCCGGCTTCTCCGGACGCGACGAGGACAACCAGACCCGCTCGGCCCTCTTTGTATCCGACGACCTGATACATTGGACCTTTCACGGGTGGCTCACCCCCGAGGGCATCGACGACCGCAACGTGATCCTGTTCCCCGAACGCGTCGCCGGACGCTACTGGGTGACCCGCCGCCCCTCGCCGCTCGTCGGCACCCAGGCCAACCACCAGTCCCCGCCGAAGGGCGTGATGCTCGCCCACTCTTCCGATCTGCACACCTGGTCGGAGCCCGTCGAGGTGCTCCGTCCGGCCTTTGCATGGGAGGACAACCGCCTCGGCGGCTCCACGCCGCCCATCCGCACCGAGGCCGGCTGGCTGCTCTTCTACCACGGCGTGCAGACGATCGATCCCTCCACCCGACGCGTTCGCTACCGCATGGGGGCGGCGCTGCTCGCGCTCGACGATCCGACCCGCGTGATCGCCCGCTGCCCCCACCCGCTGCTCGAACCGCGCGAGTATTACGAACGCTTCGGCCTCTACATCCCGGACGTCGTCTTCCCCACCGCGGCCCCCGTGGTCGACGGGCGCATCCACCTCTACTACGGCGTCTGCGACACCGCCATCGCGCTCGCCACCGCGCAGCTCGACCAGGTCGTCGCCTTCGTGCGGCGCTTCCGCGTCAGCTGAACCGGTTTCCCGTTCCGTCCCGCGCGGCACCCGGCCCCATTGCATGCTCGCGGCGCCGACTCCGCTTGCCAACACTCGAACCTCCCATGCCGACTCCGCACCTTCGATCGAGCCTCGTCGCCGCCTGCGCCGCCATTTCGCTGCTGCTCGCCGGCGCCGCCCGGGCCGCCACCCCCGACACCCTCTTTGTCACCTGGGACCATGACCCCGCGCGCAGCGCCACGATCCAGTGGTTGGCCCACGGCACGCCGCTCGCCCCCATGCCCGGCACCGGCACCGCCACCGCCCGCCCGGTCACCGAGATCCCCCGCCTCGAGGCCCCCATCGTCGCCGACGGCGATCTCTCCGACTGGCCCGCGAACGCGTTCCAAGCCGACCTGCTCGCCACCCTCGACGGCCAGGTGCCGCCCGCATCCGACCTTCACGCGAAGCTTCGCCTCGGCTGGACCCCCGAGGCCCTCGCCATCGCCGTCACCATCCGGGACGACCACCTGATCCCCGGCGACGAGGCCCCTTGGGACGGCGATAGCGTCGAGCTCTTCGTCGGCCCCGCCGCCGGCGGCCACGTGCAGCTCTCCATCTCCCGCGCGGACGACGCCGTGTTGATCCTCGATCAACGCCGCGACCGCTCCACCAAGCTCAACCTGAGCCCCGCGCGGAAGGTCCACGCGGATGGGCGCCTCCACGTCGAGCTTCTCCTGCCCTTCGCCGAGCTCGGCCTCCTCCCGGAGCCCGGGCTCAGCCTGCGCGTTCAGGCGCTGGTCTATGACTCCGACCCCGGTCGCGCCCGCGGCATCTACGCCTGGTATCCAAAGATCGGAGCCTGGGAGGACCCCTCCGCCTTCGCGACCGTCCGCCTGACGGAGGGCCCCGCCTCGCCCGCGGAGACCCTGCGCGTTCACCTCCCCTCGCACACGGAGGCCCCTCCCGCGCTGCAACTCGCCGCTCCACGGGAGCGGGCCGGCGACGAGGCGCGGATCTACGCGGGCGGCGAGGTCATCGGGCGCATCACCCTCCGCGCCGCCGCAGACGACCACGCCCGCGCCCGCTTCGAACTGCCGCCCCCTCTGCCCGGCCACCAGTGGGCCTCGCTCGCCGTGCGTTGGGCCGAGGCTCCGGCGGATTCGCCGACCGCCGCCACGCTGACGTTGCCGAAGGCCGCCCGCGTGATTCCCCCGGCCCCGCTCCCCTTCGCCTGGTGGCCGCACGACGAGCCCGACGCGCCTCGCATAACGACCTCCACCGTGCACGCCTTCGGGCCGGATTCGGGCGACTTCGTCCACCGCGTGCGCCTCACCGGCCTCTCGCCGGACACGCGGCACCGCTTCCGCGTCGGCGACTCCGCCGCGACCGAGAGCTTCCTCACCGCGCCCGCCCGCCTCGACCAGCCGCTGGTCTTCGCCGAAGGCGGCGACATCGGCACCGCGCCCGTCGTCGCCCGCTTGCACCGACAGGCCGCCTCCTGGTCCCCCCGCTTCGCGGTGATCGGCGGCGACCTCGCCTACGCCGACGGCGTGCACCACGACCGCTGGTGGGTCTACCTGCGCACCTGGCACGCCCACATGCGCACCCCGGAGGGCGACCTCGTGCCCAAGCTCGTCTGCATCGGCAACCACGAGGTGCGCGGACACTACGACGGCACGCGCGCCGAGGCGCCTTTCTTCTACGCGCTCTTCGACGGCCTGTATCCGAAAACCGGCTACGCCACGCTCGACTTCGGCGACTACCTCTCCCTCTTCTTCCTCGACACCTCGCACACCACGCCGGTGGCCGGCGCCCAGACCGACTGGCTGCGGACCGCGCTCGCGGAGCGTCGCCACGTCACCCATCGGCTGCTCGTCTGGCACGTGCCGGCCTGGCCCTCGCACCGCTCCTTCGACGGCCGCGTGAGCCGCGAGATCCGCGAGCACTGGCTCCCGGTCGTCGAGGCCGACCCCGTCTCGATCATCTTCGAGCACCACGACCACACCTACAAGCGCACCCGCCGGCTGCGGGACGGCCAGGTGTCCCCGGACGGCCTGCTCTTCGTCGGCGACGGCAACTGGGGCCGCGGCTCGCGCCCCGTGCACCCCGAACGCTTCTACCTGGAGGTGGCCGAGTCCCGCCTCAACGTCCTGCGCGTCACGCTGCGTCCGGACGGCACGGGCGACGTGCTCGCGGTGGACGAGAACGGCGCCCAGATCGACGCCTTCCCCTTCGCCCGGCCCTGACCCCGGCGACGCCGCAAGCCGGCGAAGCGCCCGGCGCGGCGCACCGTCATCGGTGCCCGCTGCTCATTCCGGAATTCGCCGCCCCCCGGAATCCGTTTCATTCGGTCCCGGCCGCGGCGCCCCGCCGCAGCCGCGCCCGCAGCGGGCTGTAGTCCCATCCCACTACGACCTCGCGCCCCGGCAGCGTCCAGGCCTGCCCCGCCATGTCGTGCAACACGAGCCGCCAGCGCCCGTCCGGGAGCGGCTCCAGCTCCGCCTCCCCCGGCCCGTCGCCCACCGCGATCCGCCACCCCATCTGGTCCGCGGCACGCCGCAGCTCCCGGGCGAACACCTCGCGCACCATCGCCTCGTCCGCCTCCTCGGGATTCATTTCCCCCAGCGCCGATTCCGCCACGTGGAAAACCTGCCGGCGCTCGTAGCCGTGCATCAACGGCTCCCCCTCCCGCACCCGCACGCTCGGCAAGCACCAAGCCAGCACCAACCCGCCCGCCAGGCAGACCGCGAGCACCCAAGACGCCACGCGCGGCCGCGCCCGCGTGCCACCGACCAGCCACGCGCGCGCCAAGGCCACCAGCAACGCCAAGCCCGCCGCCGACAGCACGCCGATCTGCAGGGCCGCCGCATGCGACCAAGCCCAAAGCCCCCGCGCGGCCGGCCCCTCGTCCACCCAGACCACCACCAGATCCTCGCTCATCCCCGCCGGCCGCAGGCGCCCGCGCAGATGCGTGACGGTGCTCGTGCCCTCGGTCAGCCCGAGCAGACGCCGGTGCGTGATCAACCGCGAATCAGGCGTCTGCCCCGAGCGCCAACCCGCGCCCTGCTCGGCCGCGTCGCCACGGCGCAGCGGCCCCCAGGCCAGCGCCCGCAGCCCGTCCACCTCCGCCCGCGCCGGACCAAAGACAAACAGCTCCAACTCCAGCGGACGCCTCGCCCCCGCCCCCGTAAGGCGCATCGGATACAGCGGCCTCTCCGCCTCGAAACGGAAGACCAGCGGCGCCGGCGTGCTGCGCCCCCGCTCCGCAAAGTCCCGCCGCAGGCGACTCGCCACAAACCACGCGCCCGCCTCCGCCTGACGCTCCGCCTCGGCCCGCGCCTCCGGCCCGAGCGCGAAGCCGTTCTCCTCCAACCAACGCACCACCCCGCCCGCCTCGCGCCCCGCGATAAGTGTGACGTCAAAATCGCCCACCACCCGCCGCTCGATCTCAAGCCCCGCCGCCACCGGCGCCGTGCCCGCGGCCGAACGCACCTTCCCCGTCGTGGGGATGAGCACGGCGGCAAGAAACAGGACCAGAAGCAGCAGCCCAAACGTCGTCACCGGCCGCCCCGCCCGCAGGATCCAGTGCCGCCCAAGCCACCACGCGAGCAGCAAACCGACCGCCGCGCCGATCCATTCCGCGCCAAAAACCCCGCCCGCCAAGCCGCCGCCGAACAGGCCGATACAGCCGACCAGCAGCGCCCGCACCCCGCGCCACAGCCCGCTCCACCCCAGAAACCAAATCGCCAGCGCCAACCCCGCCGCCAAGCCCGCCAGCACCCAGTGCCCTCGCTCGGCGGACCGCAGCTCCGGCAACATCAGGGCCGCCACCGCCGGCAAGGTGCCCGCGCTCGCCGCCTCCACCTCCGGCTTGGCCGGCAAGGGCACCACCCACGCGAATTCGGCGCCCTCGCCCACAAAGGCCGTCTCGATCACGAGCGTCTGCACACCCTCGTGCCAGGCCAGCAGCGCCCGCTGATCCGGCATGTCCACCGGCCCCGCCACCTCCTGACGCGGCAGCACCTTGCCATCCGCGCGCAGCTCGCCCGCCACCCCGGCCCACACGAGCCCCACAAAGAGCAAAAAACGGAAGGTCAGACGCATGACTCCGACGCTGCGCCGCCCCCGCGCCCGCCGCCAGCCCTTTGCGCTTGGTCACGCGCGCCCGCTTTCGCCCAGCCCACCCGGACCGCCCGGAACGCCCAGCCCGCCCGGAACGCTCAAAGTCCCTTTTCGGCTCGCCGCGACTCCGCCGGCCCCGCGTCCCAGCGCAGGAACAAGGCGACCGCCAGCCCCGCGCTCCCAAGCACCATCGCCATCACCACGATTTGGTAACGAATGGCCAGCAGCGGGTCGATGCCCGCCAGGATCTGGCCCGTCATCATCCCCGGCAAGGAGACCAGCCCCACGGCCAGGAACCCGTTCACTTGCGGAATCATCGCCGCGTTGAAGGCCGCGGCCCGGGCCGCCGCCTCCGCCTCGCCCCGCCCGCGCTCCATGTCGAAGCGCTCGCCGGCCAGGCTTATGGCGCTCATCGCGTTCGCGAAAATCATCCCCGCGAGCGGGATGAAATAGCGCGGATTGTAGAGCGGCTCCGCCCCGATCACGATCACGAGCACGTAGGCAAGCATGCCGCCGCAAGCCAACCCCAGCGAGCCGACGATCACCCCGTAGCGCCGCCGGGTCCGATGCCCGAGCGGACGCAACGCGATCCACGAGGAAACGCTGAGGACGAAGCCCACCACCGGGAACATCATCCAAGGCGACTCGATCTTGAAGATCGCAATCAGCACGAAGCCCATGAGCAGCAATTGGCCGACCATGCGCGCCGTCGCATAAAGGAGCAGCGAGCCCTTGCGATTCCACCGCTGGTAGATCCAGCCCACCACCAACAAAGGCAGCAGGCTCAGCGCGATGCCGAGGGACGTGATAGGGACGACGCCGTTGCTCATAAACACGAGTCCCGGGTCGCGGGACTATTGGAGGGGATGAGGAGAAAAGTTTTCGGGCCGCCTGCGCGCGTGCCCCGGCGGCGGCTCGCTTGCGCGCGATCGGGCACGCCCAACCCGCATCATCCACCCGCGGACCGGCGCCAGCCAACCCGATTCGGGCGAACTCTCCAAGTTGAAGCTAGATCGTCGTGAGTCTCCGGGCCGCATCGAAAGGCGAAAGACCGGCCTGCTTTTACTGGTATAACCGGGGCCCCGCCCCGCCTTGTCCTCCTCCTGCGTTGCACGACGACGGATTAGGCGTGTGCTTCCTTAGCCATCGTCGCACCCCCGCTCACCATGCCCACGGTCCTCGTCATCCTGCCAGAGGGTTTTGAAGAACTCGAAGCCATCGCCCCCATCGACGTCCTCCGCCGCGCCGGCTGCGAAGTCACCCTCGCCGCCCTCGGCCCCGGCATCCACGTGACCGGGCGCAACGCGATCACCCTCCACGCCGACCTCCCGCTCGACTCCCTCCCCGCCGAGACCGCCGCCCCGCTCTTCGATTGCCTCCTCCTCCCCGGCGGCCCCGGCGTCGCCCACCTCCGCGCCTCGCCCGCCGTGCGCACGCTGGTCGAGCGCCACCACGCCGCCGGCAAGCTTCTCGCCGCCATCTGCGCCGCCCCCACGGTCCTCCACGACGCCGGCCTGCTCACCGGCCGCCGCTACACCGCCCACCCCAGCGTCGCGAACGAGCTCACCGCCATCCTCGCCGACGAGCGCGTGGTCCGCGACGGCCAGCTCCTCACCTCGCGCGGCGCCGGCACCGCCCTCGACTTCGGCCTCGCCCTCGTCACCGCCCTCGTCTCGCCGGTAAAAGCCGGCGAAATCGCCGCCTCCATCCGCGCCTGATCCGCGCCTGATCCGCGCGTAGACCCCGCTCGACGCCCCTCCGGTGAGGCCGCGGCCGCACCCGGCAAATGCGCATGCCCTGACGAAAATTTTACTTTTTCCGCCGCCGCTCCCGCCTCAGTCTCAAGGTTTTCGCGTTGCCGTCCGCCCCGGCCATCGCCCCTCCCATGAAAGCCGTCCTCCTCGCGCCCGAGTTTGCCTCCTCTCCGGAGAGCGACCTGTCGGACGTGACTCGCGCGACGCTGAAAGCCCTGGCGGCGGACCCCGCGGTGACCTCGCTCGCCCTCGTCGTGCTGCGCGATCACCCGGAGCATCTGGCGCCTCTCGGCTCCCGCCTCTCGGGCAAGCCCCTGCAAACCCTCGCCGCCGCGGGCGCCAAAGCCGCCTTCGCCCGCGCCGCTTGGCGCGCCTCTTCCCGCGCCACGCGCATCGTGTGCGCGCACGCCGGCCAACTCCCGCTCGCCGCCGTCGCCCTGCGTCCCGGGGCCCGCCTCGCCTTGATCGCTCACGGCGCCGAGCTTTGGAAACGGCTCTCGCCCGTGCGCGAAGTCGCGCTCCGCCGCGTCGACCGCGTGCTCTGCTTCTCCCAACACGCCCGCGAGCGAATCGCCGCCAGGCATCCGGCCCGCGCCTCGCGCCTCCGCGTGCTCCCCGCTCCGCTTGCCGAGGAGTTGTTTGACGGCTCCGCCGCGCCCGCACCGCCGCCTCTCGATCATCCGCCCGTGGTGCTCCACGCTTCGCCGCTGCACGGCGACTCCGCGCACCAGGGCGCGGAGCTGCTCCTGCGCGCCTTCGCGCTCATCCCCCGCTCCGCCTTTCACCATCACCCCGAGCTCATGCCCCGCCTGCGCTTCCTCGCCGCCGGCGAGACCGGCCCGCGCCTGCGCGCGATGGCCGGTCAACTGCACCTCGCGGAGCGGGTCGACGTGCTGGAGACGGGCCACGCGGACCTCGCCGCGCGGCGCCGGGCCCTCGCCGACTGCGCCTGTTTCGTGGAGCCGTGCACGGCGCTGGGGAGCGGCGCCGCCTTCCTCGAGGCCCTGGCCCTCGGTCGTCCCTGCGTGGGCCTGAACGCCGGCGCCGCGCCCGAGCTCATCCGCGCCGAGCTCGGCGTCCTCGCCCCGCCCGACGATCCGGTCGCCCTCGCCGCCGCGCTCGCGGAGTGCCTGTCCCGCCACTGGGATCCCGCGGCCTTGCACAATGCGGCGCTCGAGCATGGCCCGGCTCGCTTCGCGGCCGCCCTTGCCCAATCCTGGCGCCGCCACCCATGACCTCCCCCGTCGGCCAGTCCCGCCGGGCGCCCGCGCCGGCGCTCCTGCTTTGCCCGGAGCTCTTCGCCACCGAGGGCGGCATCGCGCGCGTCTCCCGCCTCTACCTCGAGGCGCTCTCCGGCCTGGTGCCCGACACCCGCCTCGTGGTGCTCAACGACCCGCGTTTCGAGCCCGCGCAACTGGGCCGCCACCTCCGCGGCGACTCCGCCTCGCGGGGCCTCGCGCAGGCGGATGCCTGCGGCCGCTCCAAGCTCCGGCTCGTGCGCGCCGTCCTCGGCGCCGCCCGCGTCTGCCCGCGCGTCCTGGCCACGCAGGTCCGCATGCTCCCCGTGCTCCTGCTGGCGCGGATCGCCCGCCCCGGGCTCGCCTGGGACGTGGTCCTGCACGGCATCGAGGCCTGGGGACCGCTGCCGCCGCTCGCCCGCCTGGGCCTGCGCCGCTCCCGCCGCGCGTATTGCGTGAGCGAATACACCCGTGGCGTCGTCGCGGCCGGCCACCCCGCCCTCGCGCCACGCCTGCGCGTCCTGCACAACGCGATCGACCCCGGCCTGGCCGCCGCCCTGCTCCGCGTGGACCCCGCGGCGGCCGAGCCCGGGCGCATCCTCGCCGTCTCGCGCCTCGCCCCGCACGATCGGCCGAAGGGCATCGACCACCTCATCCTCGCCCTGCCCGCGATCCGCGAGCGGGAGCCGCGGGCGACGCTGCACATCGTCGGCGAGGGCTCGGATCGCCCGGCGCTGGAGGCGATCGCGGCGGCCTCGCCGGCGCGCGAGGCGATCACCTTTCACGGGCACCTCGACGAGGCGGCGCTGGTGGAGCAGTTCGCGCGCTGCAGCCTCTTCGCGCTGCCCAGCGAGAAAGAGGGCTTCGGCCTGGTCTACGCGGAGGCCCTGGCGGCCGGTCGTCCCTGCGTGGCGGCGCGCGCGGGCGGGGCGCCGGAAGTGGTGGGAGAAACGGGGGGTTACCTCGTGCCATACGGTGACCTGCGCGCTATTGCGCAGGCTTGTGGCGAGGCCTTGCGGCACCCATGGTCGGTCCCGACTCTGAGGGCGCGCGCGGAGCGGTTTTCCTCCGAGAGCTTGTATTCGAATTTCAACCGCCTATGGACGTCTCCGTGAGCCCCGCCCAAGCCCCCTCCGCGCCCGCGGCGACGACCGGCTTGGTCATCGAGGCCGGCCGCGCCGAGCGCCACTACTGGCGCGACCTCTGGCGCTACCGCGAGCTGCTCGGCTTCCTCGCCTGGCGCGACGTGAAGGTGCGCTACAAGCAGGCGGTGCTCGGCGTGGCCTGGGCCTTCATCCAGCCCGCGCTCACCACCGCGATCTTCGTCTTCGTGTTTCGCCACCTGGCCAAGCTGCCCGACGGCGGCGTGCCCTACCCCTTGATCGTGCTCTCCGGCGTCATGGCCTGGCAGCTTTTTGCAAATGCGCTGTCCGGCACGAGCGGCAGTCTGGTGGGCAACTCCAGCCTCATCTCAAAGGTCTATTTCCCACGCCTGCTGGTGCCCCTTTCCTCCCTCGCCGTGTCGCTGGTGGACTTCTCGGTCGTGCTGGCCTTCTTCCTCGGACTCTCGCTCTGGTTTGGCTACTGGCCGAGCTGGCACTGGCTCGCGCTGCCGCTGTTTATGGCGATGGCCCTCGGGGCCGCCTTCGGTCTCGGACTGTGGTTCACGGCGCTGACGGTGAAGTATCGCGACTTCCGCTTCCTCGTGCCCTTCCTGCTCCAGATCGGCATCTTCGTCTCCCCGGTCGGATATCGCGCCGACTTTTTCCCGCAGTGGCGCCATCTCTTCGCGCTCAACCCCATGACCGGCATCATCGACGGCTTTCGTTGGTCGCTGCTCGGCGGGCAGCACGCCCTGTCGCCCGTCGCCCTCCTCGTCTCGCTCGCCCTGATCGCGATCACCATCACGGGCGGGCTCTGGTTTTTCCGCCGCACCGAGCGAAAGTTCGCCGACGTGATTTGAAAAAATGAGCGCCACAGCCCTCGAAGTCAGCGGCGTGTCCAAACGCTACGAGATCGGCCACCTGGCCAAGGCCGACACGCTTGTCGAGACCCTCGCCGGCGGACTCGGCGCGTTGCGGCGCCGTCTGCGCGGACGGCGCCTGCGACGCGAGGAGTTCTGGGCCCTGCGCGACGTCAGCTTCTCGGTGGAAACAGGCGAGATCGTGGGCATCGTCGGTCGCAACGGCGCCGGGAAATCCACCCTGCTCAAGATCCTCTCGCGTATCACCGAGCCCACTACGGGGCGGATCTCGCTGCACGGGCGCGTGGCCTCGCTGCTCGAGGTGGGCACGGGCTTCCACCCCGAGCTCTCGGGCCGGGAAAACATCTTCCTCAACGGCGCCATCCTCGGCATGAGCCGCGCGGAGATACGCCGGAAGTTCGACGAGATCGTGGCCTTCTCCGAGGTCGAGCGCTTCATCGACACGCCCGTGAAGCGCTACTCCAGCGGCATGTATGTGCGCCTGGCCTTCTCCGTCGCCGCGCATCTCGACCCCGAGATCCTGATCGTGGACGAGGTGCTCGCCGTCGGCGACGCCTCCTTCCAGCGCAAGTGCCTCGGCAAGGTCCGCGACGTGAGCCGCGGCGGCCGCACCGCGCTGCTCGTGAGCCACAACCTCGGCGTCATCTCCAGCCTGTGCAACCGCTGCGTCTGGCTCGACCAGGGCAGGCTCAACGCCGTCGGCGGCGCCGGCGAGATCGTGCGCCGCTACCTCGCCTTCACCGAGTTCCCGCAGGACGGGCGGCTCGAGCTCGCGGCGATCGAGCGCCCCGCGCCGCACGCCGAGCGGCTCCGCATCACCGCCGCCGAGTGGCTCGACTCGCCCGCCCTCGTGCAGGGGCGCGATTCGCGGCTGCGCATCCATTTCGAGGCCCGGCAGGAGGTCTCCGAGGCGAGCCTCGCGGTCGGCTTTTCCCGGCCCGACGGCACCCGCCTGCTCACCTACGAGACCGACTACACGAACCGCCAGACGCCCCGCCTGCGCGCCGGGCAGCGCGGCTGGGTGGAGTTCACCCTGCCGTCGGTCCCGCTCTCGGCCGACACCTACCTGCTCGATCTCGGCGCCAAGTCCGGCCTCTTCCACGACCTCGACTACCTCCCCGGCTGCGCGCAGGTCGAGATTCGTCCCGGCCCCGACACCCACCCGCGCATCGTCAAACAAGGCTGGAGCGTGCGCCTCGACGCCGCCGTCCGCTGGGGGGAGGGAGGCGGCGCGTGAGCCACGCCGGGCGCCTCTTCCATTTCAACATCACCGACTGGCACCTCAGCGGCGCCGCTCGGCTGATGCTGGACCTCGACGCCGGCCTGCGCGCCGCCGGCCTCGACTCCCGCGTCATCACCCCGCGCAACCAGCCGCCGCGCCCGCTGCTCCAAAAAATCCGGGCCCGGCTCTCGCGCCCGCGCGCGACGCGCCAGCCCCCCTTCACCGGCATCCGCTCCACCTTCACGCGCCTGCACGCCGTGGAGCACACGGCCGCCGACATCGCGCACCTGCACTGGACCGGCGACTGGCTCGACTGGCCCTCGTTTTTCGCCGGCTGGAAGGGCCGCATCGTCGTCACCCTGCACGACGCGGCCGTCTTCACCGGGGGCTGCCACGTGCCCGGCGACTGCGAG
>JAUVVA010000191.1 GCA_030604905.1 Verrucomicrobiota bacterium
AGAGGCGCTCAGCAATCTCCATCTTCCGTTTTTTTGGCAGGCGGAGGAGCGAAGCCATCGTGTCGGCGGTTTCGGTCGCGGTGCTCATGGTCGAAATGGTGGGATTGGCCGGGTGATTGGCAAGCGGGGTGGCGTGCCGGCGCGCGCGGCGGGCTCAGGCATGGCGTCGCAGCGAGAAGAGGTCGGTCTCCACGAAGACCAAGGCCGTGAGCACGATCAAGGCGACGCTGGCGCCGAGGGCGGAGACGGCGGGGATGGCGCTGAGCGTGAGCACGCCAAAGGACGCGGCGGTGGTGAGCGCGGAGAGGCGGATCGAGCCCAGGCTCTCGCCGCGGCCGTCATCGGCCCGGGCAAAGTGCGCGTAGTCGCAGGCCAGGCACACGCCAAGCAAGGCGCCGAAAACGTGGAAGAGCCCGAAACTCTGCCCCGCAAGCGCCAGCACCCCGAAGGCGAAGGCGGCGGCGGCGACCGGGAGCGCCGCCGTGCGCAAGCCCGTGCGCAGGCCGTGCAGGGCGCAGGAGATGAGCAGCAGCGCGGCGAGCCCCGCCGCGCCGAGCGCGACGGCCGCCACGCGGTAGCGGGCAAAGACGCGGTTTAGTTTCTCAATGCCGGCGAGCGAGATCGTGCCCTCGGCCTCGGGCGGCACGGCGAAGGCGCGCGGCGCGCGGGAGAGCAACCAGGCCCCCTCGGCGTCGTGGTGGGCGAGCAGGCCGAGCGGGCCGGGCAAGGCATCGAGCGTGTCGCGCAGCAGGGTGTCGTGGGCCGGGGGCGGAGCGGCGAGGTGCGCGGCGAGCGCGGTGAGAAAGGGCGCGAAGGCCTCGGCCTCGTAGCCGGCCTCCTCGGCGGCGGCGGGGAAAGCCTGCGCAAAGGCGGCGAGATGCCGGCGCGCTTCCGGCGAGCCGGCCGCGGCATGGTCGGCGGCGCGGGGCAGGAGGGGCGCGAGGCCGGAGAGCGGGGTGTCGGCCGGGACGAGGGCGGCGAAGGCGTGCCAGCGTTCGAGGGCGTCGGCGAGATCGGCGCCGCGGGTGAGAAAGGTGGCGTCGGTGTCAGCTTGGCCGAAGGCGGCGCGCAGGGCGGCGTCCTCGGCGCGGAGGGTGGGCGAGGGGTATTCGAGCGAGCGCAGGTCGTCGTCCCAGGTGACGCGGGCAAGGCCGAGCACCGCGACCAAGGCGAGGCCCGCGAGCAGGACGAGGCGGACACGGCGCGGCGCGAGCAGGCGGACGCGCCAGGCGCGCGGCGCGAGGTCGAGGCGCGGGACAAGCGAGAGGTAGAGGAGCGTGGCCCCGAGGCCGCACACGATGCCGGCGGCGACATAAACGCCGAGTTGGCGCACGAGGGGTAGCTCGGAGAAGGTGAGGGCGAGGAAACCCGCGAGCGTGGTGCCGGCGGCGGCGAGGAGTGGCACGCGGAGGCGGCGCAGGCGGCCGCGGTAGGTCTCGTCCTCGCGGCGCGCGAGCAGCAGGTGGAAGGCGTAGTCGATGGTCACGCCCGAGAGCAGCGCGCCGAGCACGAAGACCAGCACGTGCACCCGCGGGAAAAGCGCGGTGGTGGCGGTCGCGGCGCCGAGGGCGGCGAGCAGCACGAGCGGCACGAGGTGGAGCAGGCCGCGCGGGCGGCGCACGAGGAGCGCGGCGACCGCGAGCACCGCGGCGACGGCGAGGAGGTTGAGCCGGGTGATCTCGGCGCGCGTGGAGGCCTGGGCGGCGGCGGCGAAGCGGTGCACCCCGGTGTAGCGGAGTTCGAGCGCGGGCAGGTGCTCGCGGGCGGCGGCCTGCGCCTCGGCGAGCGCGGCAAAGACGGGTTGTTGACCGGCCTCGCTCAAGGGGCCGGCGCGGGTCTCGGCCCAGATCAGCGCGCGGCCGGCCGCGGAGGGGGGCGAGGCACCGAGGCTGCCGAGGCGGTCGGCGAGCTCGGGCAGGAGGAGCAAGGGGTCGGTGGGGACGAGTTCGGCGAGCGCGGAGCCGTCGGGGGCGGAGAGGCGTTCGTCGAGGCGGGCAAAGACGTCGCGGGCGAGCCACGAGGGGAAACTCTCGGTCGCGGCGTCGGCGCGGTGTTGTTCGCGGCGCTCGGCGAGCCAGGCGGGGAGCAGGAGTTCCAGGCGGCGGGCGTGGAGAAAGGCGGCGAGGGAGGCGCGCTCGTCCTGGCCGCCGAGCGGGAGCGCCTCGGCGAAGGCCGGCGAGGCGCGGAGGCTGGCGGCGAAGGCTTGCGCGGCGGCGGAGAGGGCGGCGGGTGGGGTGTCGGCGGGGGCTTCGAGCGCGGCGAGGACGACGCGCGCTTGGCGCTCGCGTGCGAGCGAGAGGGCGAGGCGCGCCTCGGGGTCGCGTTCGCCGGCGGGGAGCAGCTCGGTGACGTCGGTCGTGAAGTGTTCGCGCGGGTCGAGCGAGAGCAGCCACGCGCCGCAGAGCAGGCCGAAGACGATCAGCGCGAGGAGCGGGAGGCGGCGAGGCACGGGGCGGGCCGGGGCGGGGCGGTCGAGGACGGGCGGAGGACGCACGGAGGCCGAGCTGGGGCTCGGCGTTCCCGGGGGAGGGCGGCTCAGTAGGTCGGCACCGAGGGGTCGATGCGTTGCGACCAGGCGTGGATGCCGCCGGCGACGTTGGTCACGCGCGGGTAGCCTTGGGCGCGGAGATACTCGGTGACGCGCAGGCTGCGGCCGCCGTGGTGGCAGTGGATGAGCAGGTGTTTCTCGCGCGGCAGGGTGTGGGAGCCGACCTGCTCGGGAATCTGCCGCATGGGGATGAACTCCGCGCCCTCGATCCGAGCGGTCTGGTATTCAAAGGGCTCGCGCACGTCGACGAGCAGGGTGTCGTCGGGGCGGGCGGCGAGCAGGTCGCGCGTTTCCTCGACGCTGATTTCAAGCGGCACTTCGGATGATCCGGGAGCGGAGGGCGTGGACATATCGGGAAAATGGGCCTTCCGCGGAGTCAGGTGCAACTGCGGCGTTGCGTGGGGTGGCGGGCGGCGTCCTAAAATCGTCCACCTATGGCAAAAGCAAAATCCTCCCGCAGTTCCGTCGCCGTCGCCCAGCCCGAGCCCTACGTGGTGATCATCGCCGGCGGCAAAGGGGAGCGTTTCTGGCCGCAGAGCCGCGCGGCGCGCCCGAAACATTTGCTCCCGGTCGTGGGTGACGAACCTTTGCTCGCGCAGACCCTGCGCCGCGTGAAGGCGATCGTGCCGGCGAAAAACACCTTCGTGATCACCAGCGCGGTGCAGGCCCGCGAAGTGGCGAAGGTTTGCCGCGGCTTGATCCCGAGCGCCAACGTGGTGGCCGAGCCGGCGGGGCGCGACACCGCCGCGGCGGTCGGCCTCGCGGCGGCGCTGGTCGGCGCGCGCGATGCGCGCGGCGTCTTCGCCGTGCTGCCGGCCGACCACGTGATCCACGACACCAAGGCCTACCAGGCCGACCTGCGCGCGGCTTTCGCGGCGGCGGGCGCGGCCGAGGTGATGGTGACGATCGGCATCCCGCCCACCGAGCCCGCGACCGGTTTTGGCTACGTGCAGCGCGGCGGCGAGTGGGGCCGCGTGGGCGACGGAAATTCGGCCAAGGTGGTCTACGAGGTGAAGCGCTTCGTGGAGAAACCGAAGCTCGAGGTCGCGCAGCAGTATCTGAAGAGCGGCGACTACATGTGGAACGCCGGCATGTTTATCTGGAGCGTGCCGGTGGTGGAGGCGGCCTTCGCGGCGCACGCGCCCGAGCTCGACGCCGGCCTGGCGAAGATCCGCGCGGCGCTGAAGAAAAAGCGCCCCCTCGCGGCGACCCTCGCGAAGGTGTATCCGACGCTGCAAAAAATCTCGGTGGACTACGCCTTGTTGGAAAAATCCACCAACGTCGTCACCCTCCCCGCGACCTTCGATTGGGACGATGTCGGCGCCTGGCCGGCGGTGGCCAAACACTTCGAGGCCGACGAGGCCGGCAACGTGGCGCGCGGTGACGTGCTCACCGAGCAGTGCTCGGGCAACATCGTCTTCAGCGAGAAGGGCCATGTGGTCACGCTGCTCGGCGTGAGCGATCTCGTGGTCGTGCACACGGCCGACGCCACGCTGGTCATGCCCAAGGCGAAGGCGCAGGACATCAAGGCGCTGCTCGCCAAGGTGGCCGGCCACAAGCGCGCGGCGAAGCTGCTGTGAGGGAAACCGAGCCGGTTTAACCACGGAGGACACGGAGAACACGGAGAGGTCGGAGCGCGCATGCGATTTCTTGGAATCGATTACGGCACGCGGCGGATCGGGCTCGCGACCGGCGACGAGCTGGGCGTGGCGACGCCGATCCCCGCGCTCGTCGAGGCCGAGCCCGCGGCACGGCGGCGCGCGCTGGCCGCGCTGGTGAAGACGCGGCGCATCGACGAGCTCGTGCTCGGTCTGCCGCTCAACATGGACGGCAGCGAAGGGCCGAAGGCCCGCGAGGCGCAGGCCCTGGCCGAGGAGCTTCGCGCGGAGTTTGGCCTGCCCGTGCACCTCGTCGACGAGCGCCTCACCTCGCACCTGGTCGAGAGCGGCATGAACCAAAAACAGCTCCGCGAAATCCGCGCCAAGGGCATCATCGATTCGCGCGCCGCCGCGGTGATCCTGCAGGACTACCTCGACCAACGCTTCCCGCCGGGGCTAGCGGCGGGACCCGAGTCTTGACCGCGGATGACGCGGATGGGCGCGGATGTTTTTAGGACTTTGCCTTTATCCGCGTTTATCTGCGCTATCCGCGGTTAAATTTTGCCGTTGATGATTGGAGAAGCCCAGCGCTGGAAATGCCTCGTCGCCTACGACGGCACCTCGTTTTCGGGGTGGCAGGCGCAGCCGGACAAAAACGCCGTGCAGGACCACCTCGAGCGGCGGCTCGCGGAGCTGCTCCAGGCCGAGACGCGCATCCACGGCAGCGGGCGCACCGACGCCGGCGTGCACGCGCGCGGACAGGTTTTTCACTTCGATTCCGCGTGGCGGCACGGGTCCGAAAAACTGCTCGCCGCCCTGCGCGGCGGCCTGCCGCCGACGATCCAGGTGCGCAGCGCCGAGCCGGTGTCGGCCGAGTTTCACGCTCGCTACTCCGCGACCGGAAAAATCTACCACTACCAGCTGATCCACGGCGCTTGGGCCGATCCCTTCGAGCATCCTTTTACGTGGTCGGTGCCGAAGACGCTCGATGTGGCGGCGATGCGCGCGGCGGCGGAGGTGCTGCGCGGGCGGCATGATTTTCGCGCCTTCTCGGCCTTTGGCGGCGAGGAGCGGGAAAACACCGTGCGCACGCTGGCGCGGCTCGACCTGGTGGAGCAGGGGCCGCGGCTGCGCATCGAGGCCGAGGCGGAGGGTTTTCTGTATAAGATGGTGCGCAGCCTGGTGGGGGCGCTGGTCTACGCCGGCATGGGCAAACTCTCGCCCGCGCGCATCGCCGAGCTGCTCGCCACGCGCGAGCGCACGGCCGAGGTGGAGACCGCGCCGCCGCAGGGACTGTGTTTGATGCGGGTGCACTATCCGGCGCCTTGGGGCGGAGGAGGGGAGTCGGGATGAGCGAGGGACCCGGCACCGATCCGGAGCTGGAGCCGAGCGCGGGAGAATCCCGCTTCTCCCGAAGCGGGCCACTTCCTCCGATCGAGGAGCGGGGTTGGCGCGGACTGGCGCGCGGGCTGCGCGACGTGTTTTTCCCGCCCTCCTGCCTGCATTGCGGCGACATGGTGGAGCGCAGCCCGCTGCGGCACGTGTGCGCGGCTTGCACGCCCTTGATCGTCGCGGTGGAGCCGCCCTGCTGCCCGTGTTGCGGGCATCCGTTTTTCGGCGAGGCCTCGGGCGAGCGGCTCTGCGTGCATTGCGAAGGCCTGCACCCGGAATATGGCGAGGGGCGCACCGCCGTGTTGTTCAAGGGGCCGGCGCGGGCGCTGGTGCACGAGCTGAAGTATCGCCACGGGCTCTTCGTGCTCGAGGACATGGCGAAGCTGGTGGCGGACAATCCGCACACGGCGGAGTTTTTGCGGGGCGCGCTGCTCGTGCCGGTGCCGCTGCACCCGCGCAAGCAGCGGGAGCGCGGCTACAACCAGGGAGTAGAACTCGCCCGGGAGCTGGCCAAGCGCCTCGGCGGGGGCACCGAGGTCGCGGAAGTGTTGCGCCGCGTGGTGGATACGCAGACGCAAACCAATCTCGACCGCGGGCAGCGTCGGGCGAACCTCAAAAACGCGTTTGCCCTCGCCCCCCGGGCCTCCATTAACCCGGACCTTCGGTATGTGCTCATCGACGACGTCTTCACCACGGGTTCGACCCTCAATGCCTGCGCCGCGGTGCTCC
>JAUVVA010000094.1 GCA_030604905.1 Verrucomicrobiota bacterium
GCGAAGCGCTCCAGGCCGGCGAGCTCGGGGCCGGCGAGCTCGTTCATGGTGCCGTCGGCGTTGATCGAGTCGATGACGGGCAGGCCGTGGCGCTGGCCGATCTCAAAGTCCACCTTGTCGTGCGCGGGCGTGACCTTGAGCGCGCCGGCGGCGAAGGCGGGATCGACCGCCTTGTCGGCGATAATGGGAATCTGGATACGCTCGCCGAGCGGGCGCCAGACCTTCTTGCCCACGAGGTGGGTGTAGCGCGGGTCGTCCGGATGCACGGCGACGGCGACGTCGGCCGCGATGGTCTCGGGGCGGGTGGTCTCGAGGACGAGGTGCGTGAGCGGGATCGTGTTGCCCTCGGCGTCGGTCGTGGTGGACGGCTCGACGAGTTCGTAGCGCAGGCGGTAGATGTGGCCCTTGGTGGGCTTCATCTCGACCTCCTCGTCCGAGAGGGCGGTGAGCGAGACCGGGCACCAGTTGACCATGCGTTTGCCGCGGTAGATGTGGCCCTGCTCGAAGAGCTTGATGAAGGACGTCAGCACGGCGCGGCTGTAGCCGGGGTCCATGGTGAAGTGCGTGCGGTCCCAGTCGCAGGAGCAGCCGAGCTCGCGCAGCTGCTTGAGGATGTGGTCGCCCTTTTCGCCGCGCCAGGCCCAGACGCGTTTCAGGAACTCGTCGCGGCCGAGGTCGCGGCGGCCCTTGCCCTCGGTTTTCTTGAGGTGTTTTTCCACCATCGTCTGCGTGGCGATACCGGCGTGGTCGGTGCCGGGGATCCAACAGGCGGCCTTGCCCTCAAGGCGGGCGCGGCGGATGAGCGCGTCCTGCAGCGTGTTGTTGAGCACGTGGCCCATGTGCAGGATGCCGGTGACGTTGGGCGGCGGGATGACGATGGTGTAGTGCTCCTGCCCGGGGGCCGGCGTGGGCGCGGCGAAGCACTTCGCCTCCTGCCAGGCGGCATACCATTTGGCTTCAACATCGCGCGGTTCGTAGCTCTTGGAGATCTCGGGCATGGCGGGAAATTTTTCGGGAAACCGCCGAGCGAACCGCGCGCGCCGGGGCGAAGCAAGCCCGCGAAGGCGTGGGTCCGCGGACGGCAGGTGGCCGCCGGACACGGCTCGGCGGCGACCGCCGTCCCCGCCTCCGTCCGGCGGCGACCGGTGTTTCCCGCTTTGCGCGGGCCCGGCTTTCCGCCCACCTTGCATCCACTCACGCTCCGCTCCGCACCGCGCATGTCCAGCACCGCCCCCTTCATCGGCCGCATCCAGAAACACGCCCGCGAACGTCTCGACTTCGCGCCGGACGCCCCGCGCGCCGAGCGCCTCGCCGCCTGCAAGACCTTCCTCCGCCTCGAGAGCGCGATGATCCGCATGCGCCACGACGGAGGCGAGTCCGGCCTGGCCGTCGCCCAGGCTCGCGCCGCGATGGTCGACGTGATGCTCGCGCACCTTTTCGATCATGCCGTGAGCGGCTTTGAGCGCGCCCACGGCAAGCTGCCCGCGCAATGCGCGCTGCTGGCGATCGGCGGCTACGGTCGCGGCGAGCTGAGCCCGCTGAGTGACATCGACATCATGTTTCTTTTCCCGTCGAAGGTCCGGCTCGCGACCATCCAGCCCCTGCAACAACACCTGATCGACGAGGTGCTCTACGTGCTCTGGGATTGCGGCCTGAAGGTCGGCCACTCCACCCGTACGATCGACGACGTCTTCAGCGAGGCCAAGAAGGACATCCAGACCAAGACCGCCCTTCTCGAAGCCCGCCTCGTCGCCGGCGCGCAGTTGCTCTTCGAGGGCTTCGCCGCCGCCTATCGCAATTTCTACACCCACGAGGACGCCAAGGGCTACATCCGCTCCCGCCTCGAGGATCAGGCCACCCGCCGCTCCAAATACGGCGACTCCGTCTTCCTCCAGGAGCCCGACATCAAGAGCGGCGTCGGCGGCCTCCGCGATTACCAAAACACCCTCTGGATGGCGCGGGTGAAGCTCGGCATCGGCTCGATGGACGAGCTGGTCGAGCAGGGCTACCTGAAGCGCAACGAACTCCGCGACTTCAAGCGCGCCTATGAGTTCCTGCTCCGCGTGCGCAACGAGCTCCACTTCCAGAGCAAACGCCCCAACGACCTCCTCGACCTCGAGGCCCAGCCCCGCATCGCCCTCGGCATCGGCTACACCAACCACGACGCCCTCGACCGCGTGGAGCAGTTCATGCACGACTACTACCGGGCCGCGCAGACCATCTTCCGCACCTCCAAGCTGGTCGAGAACCGCCTCGCCCTCACCCTCGACGCCACCGCGGATAAAAAAATCTCCTTCCGCGAGGCCGTTCGCGCCCACCGCCACGTCCGCTCCAAGCGCATCGACGGCTTCATCCTGCGCGGCAGCGAGCTGATGGCCGAAAATTCCCACACCTTCCGCGACGACCCCGTGCGCTTGGTGCGCGTTTTTCGCCACTGCCAGTCGCTCGGCGCCCAGCCCGATTTCTCCCTCCAGTCGCTTATCCGGGAGTCCCTGCCTCTCATCACCCGGCGCGTCACCGAAAACCGCGACGCCAACGTGAGCTTCAAAGCCATTCTCAGCGAGGCCGGCGCCGTCCATCCCACCCTCGATCTCATGCATGAACTCGGGGTGCTGGCGCGCTTCATCCCCGAGTTCCAGGGACTCACCTGCCTGGTCCAGCACGAGTTCTACCACCGCTACACCGCCGACATCCATACCCTCAACGCCATCCGCGAGTTGGATCAGGTTTTCAGCAGCGGCGACCCGGTCTCCCTGAAGTATCGCAACATCCTCCACGAGACCGCCAATCCCACCCTGCTCTACCTCATCCTGCTGCTGCACGACATCGGCAAGGCCCGCGGCATCAAGGGCCACGCGGAGTTCGGCGTGGAGATCGCCCTCCCCCTCCTCGCCCGCATGGAGATCGATCCGGAGGAGCAGGAGATTGTCACCTTTATCATCAAACATCACCTCATCATGGCACGGTTCTGGCAAAAGCGGGACGTCGATGACCCCGCTTCCGCCGCTGCATTCGCCGAACTCGTGCCCGAGCCCGACAAGCTCCGCTACCTCTACGTGCATACCTTCTGCGACGCCCGCGGCACCGCGGCCGGTCTCTGGAACAGCTACAAGGACACGCTCCACGGCACCCTCTATCGCGTCACGCTTGACCACCTGACCCACGGAGCCGTCCGCATCGCCGACCGAAACACCGCCCGCATGCAGTCCACCTTTCAGGACCTCGTCGCGAAAAAGATCCCCGGCATCAGCGCCGACGAGATCACCGCGCATTTCCATCTCCTCCCGGAGCGCTACTTCGTGCACACCGACGCGGACGAGATCGCCCTCCACATCCGGATGGTGAACAAGCTCCTCACCTCGATCACCCAGGCCGACGCCGTCGGCAGCCTGAAGCCCGTCATCGAGTGGCACGACGACCTCAACCGCTCCCTCACCGTCGTGCAGATCGTCACCTGGGACCGCGCCGGCCTCTTCTACAAACTCGCCGGCGCCTTCTCCGTGGCCGGCCTCTCCATCCTCTCGGCCAAGGTCATCTCGCGCAACGACCACATCGCCATCGACACCTTCTACGTCGTCGAGCCCGGCCGCGGCGTCGTCCAGTCCGCCCGCGCCCAGGAAATCTTCGCCCGCACCGTCGAGGAGGCCCTGGTCAGCAACAAGGACCTCTACCCCGACATCGTCGCGCAGGCCAAAAAAGTGCGCGCCTCCCGCTTCGGCGGTGAAAAGACCCTCGCGCCGCACGCCGCCTTCCCGCCCAGCGTCGACGTCTACCACGAGATCTCGATGGAGCGCACCATCGTCGAGGTGCAGGCCCGCGACGAGATCGGCCTGCTCTTCCGCCTCGCCCGCGTGATCAGCGAGCACGGCTTCGACATCACCTTCGCCCGCATCGGCACGGAACGCGAAATCGCGATCGACAGCTTCTATATCGAGAACGCCCGCCCCGAGCAGGACGCCGACAACGAACGGCTCTCCGTGCTGCGCGACGCGCTCCTCGCGATCATCGCCCCCGCCGCCCCCCTCGCCGTGGCGAGCTGAGCGACCGGGCCCCCGGCCCCCTCTTTCGCAGCCGGGACGAGAAGGACGCCCCGATCCGAGGCGCCCCCCGATCCGCGCCCAACCCTCGCCGCCTCGGCCACTTCCCCCGGTTCTGCCACCCGGTGGATTACCGTCTTGGGCGCCCATCCCAAACCGGAGATTGAAAAGCGGGACACCGCGACCAAAGTTCCCCCGTTTTCACCGTGGCCACCAATTCCAACGCCGCCGCTTCAGGCGCTCCCGAGCCCAGCTTTGAAGACGCCATGCACCGCCTCGAGGCCATCGTCGAGGCGATGGAGGCCGGCGACGTCCCGCTTGCCGACCTCCTCACCAAATACGAGGAAGGCTCCCGCCTCCTCGCCCAGTGCGAACAACGCCTCAAGGCCGCCGAGCTCAAGATCGAGCAGCTCAAGCGCCAGAAAGACGGCTCCCTCGCGCCCGCGCCCTTCGCCGCCACCGAGCGCGCCGACCTCGGCCTCTCCTAGCTCGCAGGCCTCAGCTCCTAGACTCCCTGGCCTACAGCTCCCAGCAACCAGCTCTCTTCCGTGTCCGACCTTCCCGCCACCTCCTCCGCCGCCTCCGCCGCCGCGCCCCGCCTGCTCGACGCCATCCGCTCGCCCGACGACGTCAAAGGCCTCTCCGCCACCCAGCTCCCCCAGCTCGCCGCCGAAATCCGCGAGGAGCTGATCCGCGTCACCGCCCGCAACGGCGGCCACATCGGCCCCAACCTCGGCGTCGTCGAGCTCACCCTCGCCCTCCACCGCGTCTTCTCCACCCCGAGGGATAAATTCGTCTTCGACGTCGCCCACCAGGGCTACGTCCACAAGCTGCTCACCGGCCGCCTCGCGGAGTTCCAGCGCGTGCGCCAGACCGGCGGCGCCTCCGGCTTCCTCACCCGCGAGGAGAGCCCCCACGACGCCTTCGGCGCCGGCCACGCCGGCACCGCCCTCTCCGCCGCCCTCGGCATGGCCGTCGCCCGCGATCTCTCCGGCGGCGACGAGCACGTCGTCGCCCTCTGCGGCGACGCCGCCTTCACCTGCGGCATCACCCTCGAGGCGCTCAACAACGTCGTCAGCTCCACCAAGCGCCTCGTCGTCATCCTCAACGACAACGAGTGGTCCATCGCCCGCAACGTCGGCGCCATCGCCAAATACCTCAACAAACTCTCCACCAACCGCACCTACAACAAGGTCCACCACGACCTGGAAAAGTTCTTCCGCGGCCTGCCCGGCGGCGACGACATGCACGGGCTCTGGATGAAGTGGAAACGCGAGACCAAGGACTTCTTCGTCGGCTCCTCCCTCTTCGAGAAATTCGGCCTCCGCTACATCGGCCCCATCGACGGCCACAATCTCGACGAGTTGATCAAGAACCTCGAGTTCGCGCGCGACACCGACACGCCCGTCATCCTCCACGTCGTCACCGAAAAAGGCCGCGGCCTCGACGCCGCCCGCGCCCAGCCCGAGAAGTTCCACGGCCTCGGCGCCTTCGATCCCGTGACCGGCGAGGCCAAGGCCTCCGCCCCCGGCGCCGCCCCGAACTACCAGGACGTCTTCGGCCACGAGCTCGTGCGCCTCGCCTCGGCCAATCCCCGCGTCGTCGGCATCACCGGCGCCATGCCCTCCGGCACCGGCCTCAACCACCTCGCCGCCGCCCTGCCCCGCCAGTTCTTCGACGTCGGCATCGCCGAGGAGCACGCCGTGCTCTTCGCCGCCGGCCTCGCCACCCAGGGCTTCCGCCCCGTCGTCGCCATCTACTCCACCTTCCTCCAGCGCGCCTACGACAACATCATCCACGACGTCGCGCTGCAAAACCTGCCCGTCACCTTCTGCATGGACCGGGCCGGCCTCTCGGCCAACGACGGCCCCACCCACCACGGCCTCTTCGACGTCGCCTACCTGCGCTGCGTGCCCCGCGCCGTCATCATGGCGCCCAAGGACGAGCACGAGCTCCAGGCCATGCTGCGCACCGCCCTCGCCCACGACGGCCCCGCCTTCATCCGCTACCCGCGCGGCTCCGCCACCGGCGCCCCCGCGCCCGCCGTCGCGGTCGACACCTTCGAGCTCGGCCGCGCCGAGATCGTGCGCCCGGGCGTCGAGGTGCAGCTCTGGGCCCTCGGCTGCATGGTCGCCGACGCCGTCTCCCTCGCAGACAAGCTCGCCGCCGAGACCGGCCTCTCCATCGGCGTGGTCAACGCCCGCTTCGCCAAGCCCCTCGACCAGGACCTCCTCCTCGCCCAGGCGCGCGACGCGCGCCTGATCGTCACGCTCGAGGACGCCGCCGTCACCGGCGGCTTCGGGTCCGCTGTGCTCGAGACCCTCTCCGCCGCCGGCCTCCCCACGCCCGTCGAGCGTATCGGCTGGCCGGATACCTTTGTCGGTCACGCCTCCTCGGTCGCCGAGCTGCGCGCCGCGCACGGCCTCGCCCCGGCGCAAATGCTGGCCCGCGTCCGCGCCCGCCTCGGCGCCAAAGCCGCCCCCCGCGCCGCCGGCAGTTACCAGCCGGCGATCTGACCCGCGATCCTGCGCAGAACAGACCGCGCGGGCGGGCCGATAGCGCGCGCGGCTTTTGACGCGGGCCGGTGCCACCGACCGAGCGGCAGCCACCCGGCATCGGGTGGCTGCGCGGCCGAAAAAAAGACCGGGCGGAGCCGCAGAAGAAGGGTTGACAGATGCGCACGAGTCTTGAGCGTTTGCCCCTCCCACGGCGGTCATAGCTCAGTTGGTTAGAGCACAAGATTGTGATTCTTGGGGTCGCGGGTTCGAATCCCGTTGACCGCCCCATTTTTACGAAAGCCTCGTCCCTGAGGTGGACGCGATTTGTCCTTCGAAAATCCGCCCCTCGCGCGAGGCGGAGTCGGGAGCCCGGTCCGGGCAAGGCCCGCGCCCCGCGCGCCGCGCCGACCAGTGACGCTTACCGAGGTCCGGGGAGCGCACCCGTCCCGGGTGCTGCGTTGGGCGTCCCGCCCAGCGCCTTCGGGCGGGGCGGTTCCGAACCCAGGGGCGAGACGCCCGAGCCACGTCAAACAGTGGGAACTCAGTGACTGCAGTTCTATCGGCAATGCGCCCGGCGCCGCCAACCGCTCAGCCCGCGCCCGGGGTCAGCTTGCGCTCGGTGAGGGGCAGCATCACGCCGCGACGGAAAAGCGTCACCTGGCCCGTGCTCGAGGACACCACGATGCTGATGCAGTCCGTCGCCACGCTCACCGCCGCCGCCGCCGCGTGGCGGCTGCCGAGGCCGCTCGGCAGGGTATGGTCCGCATCGGCCGCCTGGAGCAGGCTGCCCGCGCTCGCCACCACGCCGTCGCCGCGGATCACGAAGGCGCCGTCGATCGACGAAAACTCCTTCACCGTCTCGTCCATGAAGGGATTGAGGATGTTCCGGTCCTCGTCCTTGTATCCAAAAAACGGATTCAAGACGAGCGGCTTGGTGAGCTTTTCCACCCGGGCCGTGTCGCCGAGCACGAAGAGGCAGCCCACCGGCTTGCCCTCGCGCCCCTCCACGCCGAGCTCCATCGCGATCGCCAGCACGCGCTCCAGGACCTCCGGCTTGACGTCGTCGGGCAGCAGGTCCGCCTGGCCGCCGAGCAGGGTCTGGAATTCGCGCTCCACGTCGACGATCACCACGGTGTCGAACTGGTTGCTGCCGGCCAGGCCGCCCACGCAGCAGATGCGGTCGTTGAAGGAGATGATGCCGCGGGTCAGCGCCACGAACATCGCGCTGCGCAGCTGCGCCATGCGCTGGCTGGAGAAGGAGCGCACCTGGATGACCTCGTCGGCCCGCTCGGAGTCGTCGCCGTCGTCGATCTCCACGTGGTTGCGCGTCACGAGGATCGTCTTGGCCTTGGGGAACCAGGCCCCGGGCTCGATGCCGCCGACGAAGGTGTCGCCGAAGACCATGATGGCGCGGCAACCGGCGCCGCGCGCCACGCGATCGGCCTCGCGGATCATGAGGCGGTTGATCCGGTTTTGCTGCGCCTGCACCGGACGGGCGAGGATGCCCCCCACCCCGGCCACCAGCCGGTCGTGCAGATCGACGAGCGTCGGCGCGCCGACCAGGCTGGAGACCAGCTCGGGCTCCTTCACCAGGCGGGCGATCGTGGCCAGCACTTGCAGATAATCGCGCGCCCGGTCGTCGGCGAGCAGGAGCACCAGCAGGTGGGCGCGCTCGCCCTCCAGCGTGCCCTCGTGGATGATGCCCTCGCGGCTGCGGCCGATCACCAGCACGTAGCGGCGCTGCATCTTCACCCGCACGTGGGGCAGCGCGACGCCGTTGCCGAGGTAGGTCGTCATCGTGCTCTCGCGCTGGAGCAGGCTGCGCAGGAGCGACTCGCGCTTCAGGTCGGGGAAGGAGTGCGCGGCGTTTTCCAGCAATTCCCCCAGCGCGCCCTTCAGGTCGGTCGACTCGATCTCGACGAAACGATTGCGGGCGATGTATCGCTCAAGACGCATGGGGAAGGGGCGCTAAGGCGGAGAAAGCTGAGGCGGCGAAGAGGAGAAAAAGGGAGCCACGCCGGCCGTTCGGCGCCGCGCCCGGGGCGGGAAGGGGGCGAATCACTTCTCCCACTCGAGCGCGCCCTTCTTGATCTCGTAGAAGAGACCGAGCACGAGCACGCCGAAGAAGAAGCCGATCGGGGCCAGGATCGGGATGTTGTTGGCCAGGAAATCGCGGTAGATGAAGGCCCACGGGATGAGGAAAACCACCTCGATGTCGAAGAGGATGAAGAGCATCGCCGTGATGTAGAACTTCACCGAGAAGCGGGTGTGCACGATGCCTTCGGCCTTCACGCCGCACTCGTAAGGGGTGTCGGTGATCGCGTTGCGCTTGCGCGCGCGTTGGCCGAGCAGATGGCTGATGCCGACGATGAGCCCCGCAAGGCCAGCGGCCAGAAGGAGTTGAATAAGGACGGGCGCGTAATCGGCGGCGGTGTTCGCTGCGGTGTTCATGCGGGACGGTAAGTGCGAAAGAGAAGGAACCTAGAAGGGACAAGCCTCGCCCCGGGGCCGCAAGGTGTTTTTACGAGTGGATGCGAGGTTTGGCACGCGCCCACCGCTGAAGACGGAGCGGGCACGCCCTCGTGCCCGTGGCTGGGAACGCCGAGCCCCAGCTCGGCACCACGGGAGCTTTGGTTGGGTGTAGAGGTGCCCGTCCTCGGGCACGGCGGGCTGATGGGATTCGGCCGGGGACGGCCGACACTACACCGGGCCTTCGGATCACGGGCGGGGCGCCCAGATACCGATCCCCGCTACACGCTCTGACGGCGGGGCCGCAAGAGGCCCGCCAGCCGGGTCTCGCACTCGGGCGGGAAGCCCAGCGCGCGCTTCAGCATCACGTCGCGCGCCATCACGCCCTCGAACTCCAGCGAGGCGGCGTAGTCGCCCCAGCCCACCATGCCGAAGGCGGCGAGCGCGAGGCCGCTGGCCGGCACGGGCACGTCGCTGCCGTGGAGGATGCGCGCGGCGAGCTCGGGGTCTTCGCGGATGCGCCTCATCTGCCGCGGGCGGAAGCGCAGGCTCAGGCCGGCGAGCGCGCTGTTGTCGCCGTAGAGCGTGGGGAAACGCTTCGTCATCGCCACGAACTCCTCAAAGTAATCGGGATCGAGCGCCATCATTCCGGTGCCGCAGTGGGCCGCGATGCAGGTCACCCCGACCTCGAGCGGCTGAGTGAGCATGCGCGGCGTGGCGAGATCGGGCCGCAGCACGGGCATGGTGCGCTCGCTGCCGGTGTGGGCGAGGAGCACGATGCCGGCTTCCGCCATGCGCTCGAGAAAAGGGCGGTAGCGCGGCAGGTTCCAGTCGATGTTCTGCACGTTGGGCAGGCACTTGAGCATCACCGCCCCGCCCTCGATGCAGCGCTCCAGCTCGGCCAGCGCGTCGCGCCTCGCCGGATGGATCGACACCGCGGGCAAAAACTCGCGATGCCGGCGCGCGAGCCCGAGCACGTGGTCGTTGGGCACGTAGAAGGAGCCGCTGCCCTCGATCAGGTCCCCATCCTCGCGGTAGGCCTGCTCGTGCGCGAGCACGACCGCGGCGTCGAGCCCCGCCTCGCGCACCTGGCGCAACAGGGCGGCCTCGTAGATCGTCTCGAAATCGTCGCGCAGCGCGGTGGCGGGCAGGCCCATGCCGCGCAGCAGGATCGGCTCCCCCACCCGCGTGAGCCCGCGCGGTCGATACCAGCAGCCCGAGCCGTTCTTGCCCGTGCCCACCGCGTGCACGTGGCAATCGATCCGCAGCGGCCGGGCCGAGGCGGGCGTCCCGCCCGCGGGTTCGGCACGTGGCATGGGCGTCTCGCCCATGGACCCGGGGCCCGTCCGCCCTGGCTTGGGCGTCCCGCCCCTGGACTGCGCCTCGCCGCTCATCATGCCGCCCCGCTCGCCAGCGCCTTGCAGGCCTTGAGGTCGAGCTTGCCGGTGCCGAGCACGGGGATGGACTCCACCCGCTTCACCACCTTCGGTATCCAGAGATTGGCGACACCGGCCGCGCCGAGCTTCTCGCGCAGCGCCTCGGCCGTCACCTCGGGGCGCGTGGTCAGCAGCACGAGTTGCTCGCCCTTCGCGGGATCGGGCACGCCGGCCACGAAGACCACGTAGCCCTCCGCGCCCTCCAGCCCGAAGGTCTCCACGATCTTCTGCTCCACCGTGCCGTGCGGCACCATCTCGCCGCCGATCTTGGAGAAGCGCGAGAGGCGGCCCTCGATGAACAAAAACCCGTCCTCGTCGAAGCGACCCAGGTCGCCGGTCACGAACCAGCCGTCGTGGAAGGCCGCCTTGGTCTTCTCCGGCTGGTCGAGGTAGCCGGCAAACACGTTGGCGCCGCGGAAGAGCACCAGCCCGGTCTGCGTCTCGGGCAGGGGCGCGAAGGTGTCGGGATCGACCACGCGGGCGGTGATGCCCGGCAGCAGCCGGCCGATGGAGCCGAAGCGTCCGCCGGGCTGGTGGGTGTTGGTCTCGGCCGCGGGCGGCGGATCGGGCTGGTTGACGCCCACCACCGGCGAGGTCTCGGTGAGGCCGTAGCCCTGTTGGATCTCGAGGTGAAACTTCTCGCGCGACAGCTCGGCGAGGTCCTCCGGCAGCTTCTCCGCGCCCGTGACCAGCACCTCCAGCGTGCGCAGGTCGCGCCGCTCGGCCTTCTTGAGCACGGGGCGGGCGAAGGTGGGCGCAGCCACCCAGACGGTGCATTTCTCGTCGCGGAGGGCGTCGATGATTTTGCGGGTGTCGAGCGGGCTCGGCACCGTGACCACGCGGCAGCCGCGCAGGAGCGGATACCACACCGTGGCGGAGAAGCCGAAGCTGTGGAAGATCGGCAGGCAGCCGAGCATGACCGCCTCGGCCGGCAGGATGGAGAGCGAGGAGAGCTGCCAGCAGTTGGCCAGCACGTTGCGGTGGCTGAGCACCACGCCCTTGGGCTCGCCCGCGCTGCCGCTGGTGAAGAGCACGCCCGCCTCGTCGCGGTCGCCCTTGCGCGGCAGGCGCAGGAGCGCGGCGGTGAGCTGGTTGGGCAGCACCCAGGCGGCGAGCAGCCAGGGCAGGATGGCGCGCTTGCCGCCGGCGGCCTTGACCGTCGCGGTGAGATCGCGGCTGTCCTCCGGCCAGGGGAAGTCGGGCAGCTTGGCCCGCAGCGCGTCGGCCGTGATCACGGTGCGGACCGCCCCGGTGCGCAGGCTCGACTCGAGCGCGGCGCGGCCGGCGGTGAAGTTGAGGTTGACGGGAGTCTTGCCCGCCACGAGCGCGGCGAGGTTGGCGATGGTGGAGCCGGCGCCCGGCGGCAGCACGATGCCGACGCGACGCTCCGCCACGGTGCGGCGCAGGTGCAGGCCGAGCGCGGCGGCCACGCCCACCAGCTGCGCGGCCGTGATCTCGCGACGCGCCGCGGTGAGGTCGACCAGCTCCACGTGGCGCGGGCGGCGGCAGAGGGCCCGGATCACCTCGCGGCCGAGGTGGCGGCGCAGTTGCGGGCGCTCGTTGAAGGCATCGTGCCCCAGGTCGAGGAGCGCGCGGCGCACGGTGGCGGCGTCGGCCTTTTCGGCCGGGATCGGCTCGCCCCAGGCCACGCACACCGCGGTGCGCATGACCCGCGGCCACTTGAAGAGGTAGCGCTTTTCCGAATACGAGAAGACCGAGCCCCAGAGGCCGTCGTGAAAGACCGGCACCACCGGCACGCCCGCGCGCCGCGCCATGATCTCGAAGCCGCGCTCGATCTTCATCAGCTGCCCGGTGCGCGAGATAGCGCCCTCGGGAAAGAGCAGGACGTATTCGCCGCGCTTCAACGCCTCGCCCACCCGGCGCGTGGTGGCGAGGGCGTTGTCGGGTGAGACGGGGATGGTGCCCGACAGCCGGTAGACCAGGTTGAAAAACCACGAGATGCGCGGCAAGTGCTCGTGCCCCACGAAGCGGATCGGCCGCGGGCAGGAGAGCTGGAGCACGACGACGTCGACATAGGAGAGATGGTTGGCGACGAGCAGCGCGCCCCCCTCCGGCAGGCGCTCGGCGCCGAGAGTGGTGATGCGATAGAGGCAGCGAGCGATCAGCCGGATGGGGGCAGCGAGAATCCAGGGGGCGAATTGGGCGCGCATGGTCGTGAGTGGAGAGGTGGGGCGGGCGGGAACGGGGCGAAAACGACGCCCCGGAAGATGTCCCCATCATGCCGACGGGCAAGCACACCGAGCACAAGCCTCTGATGCAAAGCCACCTGACCCGATCGGCCCGCTCCCGGAGTCGCTCAACCGAGGGCCTTCGCCACGTCCTTCGCGAAGTAGGTGAGGATCAGGTCCGCCCCCGCGCGCTTGATCGCGAGCAGGGACTCGTCGCGGGTGCGCGCGAGATCGAGCCAGCCCAGCCGCGCCGCAGCGTGGATCTGCGCGTATTCGCCCGAGACTTGATAGGCCGCGAGGGGCTTCTCGCTGCGCTCGCGCACATCGCGGATGATGTCGAGGTAGGCGCCGGCCGGCTTGACCATGAGGATGTCCGCGCCCTCCGCCGCATCGAGCGCGGCCTCGGCCAGCGCCTCGCGGCGGTTGGCGGGATTGAGCTGGTAGGTCGCCTTGCTGAGCAGCCGCGTGCCGGCGGCCTGCGCGCTGCCCACCGCCTCGCGGAAGGGCCCGTAGTAGGCGGAGTTGAATTTCACCGAGTAAGCCAGGATGCCGGTCTCGGTGAAGCCCGCCGCATCGAGCGCACGGCGGATCGCGCCCACACGGCCGTCCATCATGTCGCTCGGCGCCACGAAATCCACGCCCGCCCGCGCCTGCCGCACCGCCATCGCCGCAAGGCGCGCGACCGTGCGGTCGTTGTCCACATCGTTCCCGGCCGCGTTAAGCACGCCGTCATGCCCGTGGCTGGTGTAGGGATCGAGCGCCACGTCGGTGATCACGACCAGCTCGGGCACTGCCTTCTTCACCGCGCGCACGGCCCGCAGGATGAGCCCGTCCTCGTTGAGCTCCTCGAGGCCCTCCGCGTCCTTCAGCTTCGGATCGAGCTTGGGGAAAAGCGCCACCGCCTTCACGCCGAGTTTCCACAGCGCGCGGCACTCCTTCACGAGGTCGGCGATATTGAGCCGGTATTGCCCCGGCATCGACGCGATCTCGGAGGGGGCCGCCTTGCCGTCCACCACGAAGAGGGGCGCGATCAGGTCGGCCGCGCGCAGCCGCGTCTCCTCCACGAGCGCGCGCCTCGCCGGGCTGCGGCGCAGACGACGGGGACGGACGGGCAAATCGAGCTTGAAGGCGGCGGGCGTAGGCATGATGAAAGCCCGCTTAAAGCACGCCATGCGTCCGCTCGCCACACGTTTCCGCACCGCTAGCGCCCGGGAGGTCGCCACCTGGCGAACTACGGGCCCGCGCGTCGCCGTGTGAGCCCCTGCCCTCCCCGGCGGCCTCCTTCGCTCTTCGCGTAGCGGAAACCCGCGTCCGCGGAATTTCGCCGCCCGCCCCGCCTTCCGGGGCTTTGTCGCTCTGTCCTCTGTCGTTCTGTCGCTCTGCCTTCGCCATGCCGATCACCCTTCACGATTCCCTCACCCGCACCGCGCGCGAGCTGCGTCCCTCGCAACCCGACGGCGTCTACCGCTTCTACAACTGCGGCCCGACCGTCTACGCCCCCGCGCACATCGGCAACTTCCGCACCTTCGTGGTCAACGACCTCCTCCGCCGCCTGCTCGAGCTCGAGTTCGGCAAGGACAAGGTGAAGCACGTCCGCAACCTCACCGACGTCGACGACAAGACCATCCGGCGCGCCCGCGAGGAGGGCCGCCCCCTCGCCGAGGTCACCAAACAGTGGACCGACAAGTTCCACGCCGACTGCGCCGCCCTCAACTGCCTGCCGCCCCACGTCGAACCCACCGCCACCGGCCACATCCCCGAGCAGGTCTCGATGATCGAGGTGCTGATGGAGAAGGGTAACGCCTACCGCGCCGCCGACGGCTCGGTGTATTTCAAGGTGTCGTCCTTCAATGGATACGGCGCCCTCTCCCGCGTGAAGGAGCGCGAGCTGAAGGTCGGCTCCGCCCTCGCCGGCAAACCGCAGGGACACGACTCCGACGAGAAGGAGGACGGCTCCGACTTCGCGCTCTGGAAGGCCCACAAGCCCGAGGACGGCGACGTGCAATGGCCCGGCCCGCGTGGAGCCGCCGCCGGCCGCCCCGGCTGGCACATCGAGTGCAGCGCGATGAGCAAAAAGCACCTCGGCGACACCATCGACCTGCACACCGGCGGAGTGGACCTGCTCTTCCCGCACCACGAAAACGAGATCGCCCAGAGCCAGTGCTGCAACGGCACGACCTTCGCCCACCACTGGTATCACAGCGAGCACCTGCTCGTGGACGGCAAGAAGATGAGCAAGTCGCTGGGCAACCTCTACACCCTCGACCAGCTCCGCGATATGGGCCACAGCCCCGCCGCCCTCCGCTATGCACTCCTCGCCGGCCACCCGCGCAAACAGCTCAACTTCACCCTCGATTCGCTGCACGCGGCGGAGAAAGCGCTAGGAACCCTGAGGAACTTTCAGAATAAATTGATCGAAAAGTTCAGCACGCTAGCGCGCAGTCAGGGACTTCCGCCGCCGAGCGAATTATTCAGCGACTCAGTTGAAGCATTACGACACGATCTAAACACACCGGGTGCCCTCGGCGCATTGTTCACCAAGATCAACGTCGCAAACGTAGCAGAACTAACTGCGGCGGACTTCGCAGCTTTTCTACAGATTCGCGATGCGTTGGGCCTAAGTCTCGAATGGGTGGCCGCTGTTCAGAACATCATCCCCGCCGAAGTCACCGCCCTCGCCGAGCAACGCTGGGCCGCCAAGGCCGCGAAAAACTGGCCCGAGGCCGACCGCCTCCGCGGCGCCATCGCCGCCCTCGGCTGGACCATGCTCGACCGCAAAGACGGCTACTCCCTCGAACCCGCCAAGAAATAGCGCCACCCGATCTCGTCACGGAGGGCACGGAGCTCCGACACGGAGAACACGGAGCCCAAACCACCAATCCTCTTCCAAACGACACCGCCACCCTCGCCTCTCAGCGCCACGCGGACTCGCCCGCCTCCGTGACCTCCGTGTCCGAGCTCAGTGCTCTCCGTGGCTTTTCTCCTCCGTCCCTCCCTCCCTTTCACTCACTCCCTCACTCCCTTTCCAACCATGCCCATGTCTCCCCTCGAAGAGATCCGCCACTCGTGTTCGCACATCCTCGCGACCGCCGTCCTCCGCGTCTTCCCCGACGCCAAGCTCGACATCGGCCCGCCGACCGAGACCGGCTTCTACTACGACATCGATCTCGACCACAAACTCACCACCGAGGACCTCGCCAAGCTCGAGGCCGAGATGAAGAAGGTCATCGACGAGAACCAGCCCTTCCGCCGCAAGGAGGTCTCCCGCGAGGAAGCGATCGAGATCATCAAGAACCGCGGCCAGGAGCGCTACAAACTCGGCCGTCTCGCCGACATCCCCGAGGGCGAGGCCATCTCCTTTTACGAGAACGGCGAGTTCATGGACCTCTGCGCCGGCACCCACGTCCGCTACACCAAACAGGTCAAAGCCTTCAAACTCCTGTCCATCGCCGGCGCCTACCACCGCGGCGACGAAAAGAACAAACAGCTCCAGCGCATCTACGGCACCGCCTTCGCCTCGAAGGACGAGCTCGCGCAATACCTCGAGCGCATGGAGCATGCCAAGCTCCGCGACCACCGCAAGCTGGGTAAGGACCTCCAACTTTTCCACATCGACGAAGACGTCGGCCAGGGCCTCATCCTCTGTACCCCGAAGGGCGCC
>JAUVVA010000185.1 GCA_030604905.1 Verrucomicrobiota bacterium
ACACCTCGACCGTGACCGTCGCCGTGCTGCCCGAGGCCGAGGAGGTGGACGTGCAGATCGACCCGCAGGACCTCGAGATCACCGTGCAACGCGCGAGCGGGCCGGGCGGGCAGGGCGTCAACACCACAGACTCGGCGGTGCGCATCATCCACAAGCCGACCGGGCTGATGGTCTTTTGCGCCGACGGTCGTTCGCAGATCAAAAACAAGGCCAGCGCCATGGCCGTGCTGCGAGCGCGCCTGCTCCAGAAAAAGCAGGACGACGAGGCCGCGAAATACGCCGCGCAGCGCAAGGGCCAGATCGGCACGGGCGACCGCAGCGAGCGCATCCGCACCTACAACTTCCCGCAGAATCGGCTCACCGACCACCGCATTGGTCTCACGCTGCACAGCCTGCCGCAGGTGGTGGAGGGCGAGATCGACCCGGTGATCGAGGCACTGCAAAAGGCCGACCTCGAACGAAAACTCGCCGAGCTGACCGGACGGCCCTTCGACATGAAGCGCGCCGCGTCGGGCGACGAGGAAGACTGAGCCAAGGACTGGGCGGGTCGGTTCCTACGGAGCGCTCAATCCTCCTCGTGCTGGCGGTGGCGGAAGGGCTTGGCGGCGCGTTCGGCGGCTTTTTGTTTCCAGCCCGGTTTGCTCGCGACCGCGCTGGGTTTGCGCAAGCTCGGCGCTTTCGCCGCCTGCTCGGCTTTGAGCTTACGGTAGCTCGCGAGGCGCTCGTGCGGGAGCGTGCCGGCCGCGAGGGCGGCGCGAACGGCGCAGCCGGGCTCGTCCTCGTGGCGGCAGCTCGTGAAACGGCAGCGCGTGGCGAGCTCGGCGATGTCGGCATAGGCCTCCTCGAGCGCTTCGTCGGCGTCCCAGAGCTGGAGTTCGCGCATGCCCGGGGTGTCGATGATGAGCGCGCCGCTGGGCGCGAGCACGAGCTCGCGCCGGGTGGTGGTGTGGCGCCCTTTGGCGTCTTTCTCGCGCACCTCGCCGATGGGGAGCTCGGCGTCGCGGGCGAGGCGGTTGATCAGGCTGGATTTGCCGACGCCCGAGCTGCCGACGAAGGCGAGGGTGCGGCCGGGGGCGGCGTGGCCGCCGAGGAGCTTGAGGCCGCGGCGGGTGTGGCTGCTGGTCACGAGCACGGGCACGCCGGGCACGAGGCGCTCGATCTCGGCGCGCACCGCTTCGGGGTCGGGATGGAGGTCGGCCTTGTTGAGCACGATCACGGGGGCGGCGCCGGAATCGCGCGCGGCCACGAGGAAGCGCTGGATGCGCTTGGGATTGTAGTTCCGGTCGAGCCCGCTGACGAGGAAGACGATGTCGATGTTGGTCGCGATGATCTGCTGCGATTGTTCGCCGCCGGCGGCCTGGCGCACGAAGCGGCTGCGGCGCGGCAGAAGGGCGTGAAGCTGGGCGCGGCCGGGCGCGCTCGAGATCGGTGAGACGGCCACCCAGTCTCCGACGGCGGGGTAGGCGGCTGGCTCGCGGCGGGCGTCGTGGTGAAACTTGCCGGTGCACTCGGCGAGCAGTTCGCCGTCGGCGCACACGACGGCGTAGTAGTGGCGGCGCAGCTCGACGACGACGCGCGCCGGCTCCAGGCCCGCGGCGGCATGCGGGGCGAAGGCGGCGGCCCACGCGGCGTCCCAGCCGTAGGGAGCGAGCGGATGATCGATCAAGTCCGACATGGCTTTAACTCGAGACGCAGAGGTGCGGGGAGACGCAGGAGCACCGATCAGGCTCAGGCTTGGAATCAGAAGGCGACGACGCGCTTCCCGGGATCGGGGTTTTGGCGGAAAAACAGGGCGGTGTGGCCGACGGCGCCGACGCAGGGCACGGTGGTCTCGGTCTCGATGCGCGCGATGAGCGCGGCGCGTTCGTGGCGGTCGGCTCCTTCGAAGCGCACTTTGACCAGTTCGCGGGCCTCGAGCAGGCGGAGGAACTCGCGTTGGAGCGTGGGCGTGAGGCCGGCCTTGCCGATTTTGAGCGCGGCTTCGAGGTTTTGCCCGAGGCCGCGGAGGCGGGTCTTTTGCGCGCCGGTGAGGGAGAGGTTTTCCATGGAGACGCGCGATGTAGGCCGAAAGCCGGGCGCGCGGAAACGATGAAAAGCGACGCGGGCCGGCGCCGGGGGACGGGCGGCCTTGCGCGGGCGCAAAAAAGCCCGATGCGCGCGAGGCGCATCGGGCGGAAGAGGGAGCGCGGCGGAGCGATTTAGCGACCGGCGCCGGGGAAGTTGACGCGGGCACCGTCGCCGCCGACGGCGGGAGCGGCGGCCGCCGGACGGGCGGCACCGGCGGGGCGGGTCTTGTTGATCTCGGCCTGCACTTCGTCGGTGATGTCGAAGGCGTCGTCGACGAAGACGACGGGGTTGATGCCGATGAGGGTGGGGCCGGAGCGGTCGAGGACGAGGTTGGCGCCCTTGCGCTTGGCGACCTCGGTCACGGTGGCGGAGATCTCCTCGAACATCAGTTTGCGGAAGTTCTGGATGCGCTGTTGGAGGGAGCGCTGGGTGTTGTTCCGGAAGGACTGCACCTCGTTTTGCTTGCGCTGGATCTCCTCGATCTTGTTGCGCATCTCGGTTTGCAGCTGCTCGCGGGCGGAGGTGGAGAGGGCGGGGTTCTTGGCGTCCTCCTCCATCTTGCGGAGCTCGTCGACGAGGACTTGACCCTCGCGGTTGATCTTCTCGAGTTCCTCGTTGGCGCGAGCTTCGTCGCCGCGGAGCTTGGCGTTTTGCTCCTCGGTCTTGTGGTGGTTGTCGAGCAGGCGGGCCATGTCGACGACGAGGATGCGGGGGGCGGGAGGCGTTTGAGCGGCGGCGGGCGATGCGGCCAGGCCGACGAGGGCGACGAGGGCGCAGAGGGAGGCGATGAATTTTTTCATGCGGTGGTTATCGGAGACGATGCGGGAGAGCGGGACGGGGAACGGGTGGGGATGATGACGACACGCGTTTTAGAAGCGGGTGCCAAAGGAAAAGTTGAACTGCATGCCGTCGTCGTTGAAGCGGTCGGTGGTGATGGGGAAGCCGAAGTCGAGGCTGAGGGGGGCGCCGCCGATCATGATGCGGAGGCCGAAGCCGAAGTTGTCGTTGTAGCCGGAGGGGTCGAAGTCCCAGGCGTCGACGTTGACGAAGCCGACGTCGTAGAAGACGGCGAAGCGGAGGGGGTTCACGATCTCGAAGGTGTATTCGAGGCTGCCCATGGCGTAGCTGCTGCCGCCGATGGGCTGGCGGGTGGGAGGCACGGCGGGCAGGGTGCCGGTGGCGGGAGCGCCGACGTCGTCCTTGGGACCAACCTGGCGGAACTCGAAGCCGCGCAGGGTGCTGGGGCCGCCGAGGAAGAGGCGGTCGAAGTAGGGCACGCGGTCGCTGTCGCCGAAGGAGTCGATGACGCCGGCGCGGCCGATGATGGAGAGGACCTGGTTGAGGGTCTCGAAGGTGTTGAAGTATTGGGCGCCGCGGAACTCCACGCGGTAGTAGTCCGTCTCGCCGCCGAGGGGGCCGCCGGCGAGCTCGGTGCCGAGTTCGACGCGGTTGCCACGGGTGGTGTTGAAGATGCGGTCGCGGGTGTCGCGGAGCAGCTTGAAGGTGAGTTTGGAGACGGTGCGCTCGCCCTCCTCGTCGAGGAGGAAGGGGGCGGTGGCGCGGTCGACGCCGGAGATGTCGACGAGCTCGATGGTGTAGCCGAGGCGGCCTTCCACGAGTTCGAAGAGGCGTTTGCGGAGGTAGACCTCGGCGCCGGTGCGGGTCTCCTCGTAGATGTTGCGGAAGTAGTCGGAGGAGGTGCGGTAGAGGTTGAAGCCGAGGGCGAGTTCGCGCTCGAGGAACCAGGGCTCCTCGAAGCTGAGGATGGCCTCGCTGGAGCGGGAGCCGAGCTGGAGGCGGAGGCGGAACTTCTGGCCGTCGCCCTGGAAGAAGCTCTTCCGGTTGAAGAGGTCGAAGTTGGATTGGCTGAGCTCGGCGAAGACGATGGCGCGTTCGAGGGAGCTGAAGCCGGCGCCGAAGGTGAGGTTGCCGGTGCGGCCCTCGCGGACGGCGATGCGCAGGTTGCGACGGCCGGGGAGGTTGGTGCTCTCGGGGCTCATGTTGACCTCCTCGAAGAAGCGGGTGTTCTCGAGGCGCATGCGCGAGGTCTGCATGCGCACGGTGTTGAAGACCTCGCCGGGCCCGAGGGCGAGTTCGCGGAGGATGACGACGCTCTTGGTCTTGGTGTTGCCCTCGATGCGGATGGACTCGACGAAGAATTTCTCGCCCTCGGTGTATTGGTATTCGAGGTCGATGGCGCCGGTCTGGAGGTTGGGGCGGCGGACGACGCGCACGCGGGCGTCGACGTAGCCGTCCTTGCCGACGTAGTCTTCGAGGGCCTTCTGGTCGCGCTCGATGGCGGAGGGGGAGAAGACGGCGCCGGGCTTGAGGCGGAGGAGGGCGAGCAGGCGCTCGGTGGGGTAGAGGGTGTTGCCGGTGATGGAGATGTCGCCGACGCGGTATTGGCGGCCCTCGTTGATCACGAAGGTGAGGACGAGGCGGTTGGCGCGGGGGTAGGCGAAGCGGACTTGGGCGGGGTCGACCTCGACGTCGAGGAAGCCGTTGTCGCGGTAGAAGTCGCGGAGTTTTTCGAAATCGGTGTCGTAGCGGTCGTCGCGGAAGCGGCCGGTGTCGGTGAGCCAGGAGAAGATGTTCCAACGGCGGGTCTCGACGACCTTGCGGAGGCGGCGGTCGGAGAAGTTGTTGTTGCCCTCGAACTCGACGCGGCGGATGCGGACCTTGGCGCCTTCGTGGATGGTGAAGTAGACGCGGCCGAGGCCGGTGGCGCGGTCGCGCTCGATGCGGTATTCGACGCGGGCCTGGTTGTAGCCGCTCTTCTGGTAGAACTCGCGGATCTTCTCGGCGTCTTCCTTCACCTGGCGCTCGTCGAGCGGGAGATTCTCGCGGGTCTTGGCCTCGCGGAGGAGGCGGCGGGCCTTCACGCGCTCGTTGCCCTCGAAGGTGACGGAGGAGACGCGGAACTTGGGGGTGACCTCGACGACGAGGTCGACGCGGCCGTCGACGAGGGCGCCGCGCTTGAACTCGATGAACTCGAACTGACCGGTGCGGTAGAGGGAGCGGATGTCGCGGTAGATGAGCGCGTCCTCGAGGGCGGAGCCTTCCTGGAGCTGCATGTTGGCGCGCACGACCTGCTCGGAGACGTTGGCCGGTCCGTTGAAGCGGACGCTGATCTGGCCGACGCGGACCTGCGGTGCGGCGACGGTGCCGGGGGCCACGGGCACGGCGCCGCCGGCGACGGGCTGCGCGGGGAGGGACGCGGGGGCGAAGACCGCGGCGAGGGCGAGGGTGGCGACGACGGCGAAATGGGCGCCGAGGCGGGCGACGAGGTTACTGCGTGTAGTTTTCAAAGCGGGTGATGGCGTTGAGGAAGGTGAGCTTCAGATCGCCCACCTCACCGTTACGGTTCTTTGAGATAAAGAGTTCCATCGTGCCGCTGGCGACTTGGAATTTATCGTTCTCTTCTTTTGGGCGGTTGAGCATGAGGACGACGTCGGCGTCCTGCTCGATGGAGCCGGACTCGCGCAGGTCGGAGAGGCGGGGGGCGCGGTTCTCTTTTTCGGCGGAGCGGTTGAGCTGGGCGAGCACGAGAACCGGGACCTCGAGTTCTTTTGCAAGCGCCTTGAGGCCGCGGGAGGCCTCGGCGACCTGTTGTTCGCGGGGGACGGTGGCGTCGGTGGGGCTGATGAGCTGGAGGTAGTCGACGACGATGAGGCCGAGGGGGGCCTTGGCGTGGAGGCGGCGGGCCTTGGCGCGAAGCTCCATCACGGAGAGGGAGCTGGAGTCGTCGATGTAGAGGGGGGATTTGGAGAACTCGTCCGCGGCCTGGAGCAGGTTTTGTTGTTCCTCGCCGTTTTTGGAGAGGAGACCGTCGCGCAGGAGCTTCATGTTCACGCGGGAGCGGGAGCAGAGCAAACGGAGGGCGAGCTGGGCGGCGCTCATCTCAAGCGAAAAGACGAGGGTGTTGACGCCTTGGCCGCGGAGGGGGAGGGCGGCGTGCTCGGCGAAGTTCATCGCGAGCGAGGTCTTTCCGCAGGAGGGGCGGCCGGCGAGCACGATCATTTCCGACTTTTGCAGGCCGAAGAGGTAGCGATCGATGTCCTTGTAGCCGGTGCTCACGCCGGTGAGCTCGCCCTTCTTCATGAGCATCTTTTGGATGACGCTCATGGCCTCCTTGGTGGGCTCGCTCATCTTCTTGGCGCCGTCGCCCACGCGCTCCTGGGTGACCTTGAAGAGGTCTTGCTCGACCTTGTCGACGAACTCCTGGATGCCGCCGGTGTAGTTGTAGCAGTTTTCCACGGCGCCGGTGGCGGCGCGGATGATGTCGCGCAGGAGGGCGAGTTCGCGGACCTTCTCGATGAAGTAGGCGGCGCCGGCGGTGGTGGGGATGCGGCCGCTGATGCGCGTGAGGTAGGCGTAGCCGCCGATCTCGTCGAGCTGCTTGGTGGTCTTGAGCTCCTCGGCGAGGATGGCGAGGTCGAGGGGTTTGCCGGCGTTGTAGAGCTCGAGGAGCTTTTCGTAGATGAGGCGGTTG
>JAUVVA010000093.1 GCA_030604905.1 Verrucomicrobiota bacterium
AGCGCGCGCTCGGGATCGTGGACGGCTTTTTCGGTGAGCTGGAGGTGGCGGAGCTTTTCGGTGGCGTCGGAGGCGTTGGAGACCAGCTCGCGGAGGAAGATTTCCTTCTCGGTGTAGAGCGAGTGGATGACGATATCCAGGAGCTGCTTGATCTCGGCCTGGAACTCGAAGGACTGGGCGGGCGCTTGGTTGGAGGCGGATGTGGTTTCGGTGCTCATGGTTGGGAGGGAAAAAGGGGAGCAGGAGATAATGCCGCGCCGTCCGTGCGCAAGCGCGGCGAGGGGGCGGAAAGTGTAACCCATTGGGTGACACTTTTGGTGCGATGTAACCAATCTGGTGACAGATTCCGCCTTCGCGATTGTAACCACCGGTGGTTACAATCTCGGTCCGCCTGCCGAAGTGTAACCACCGGTGGTTACAGTTTTGGCCTGCCGAGATGTCGCCAAGGCTGGTGAGGGTTTCGGCTTTGAGTGAGGCCCGTCGGGTGCCTCCTTTCGCGCAAGCGTCACCCATTGGGTGACACCTTTGCCCAATGTAACCAATCTGGTGACACTTTCCGTCGGCCTCGTTCTGGTGGGAAGACAGGCCGAACGAAGGGCTCTGGGCCGCGGGTCAGCGCTTTTTGGCGCGCTTCTTCTCGTCGTGAACAAGCTCGATGTGGGCGAGGTGCTCCTCCTGCGGGGCGGAGCGGGCGTAGAGCAGGCGCCAGATGCACCAGCCAAAGAGGCCGAGGACGAAGCCGAGGGAGAGGATGAGGTTGATCCAGCCGCCGATGCTCATGGGGTGGGGCGCGGTTAAGGTTTGGTGGCGGTGAGATGCTTGTCCCAACGGCGGGCCGAGATGCGGACGATAACAAAGGTGGCGGCGCTGAGCGCCAGAATTAACGCGACGCTCGCGATGGCGACGGGGTTGGCGTTCGGGCCGATCAGGTTGGTGACGTAGGAGCTGCGTTCGATCTCGAGCTTGTCGCCAAACTGGAAATTCCAGCCGATGACCTTGTTGATGATGAAGAGAAAAAAGATCGCTCCAAGGTAGAGGGGGCAGACGTAGCGGATGATCGGACCCCAGATCGCGGGGATCTGCATGCGCGCACCGCGGCGGGCCTCGGCGAGGCCGCGGTCAACGCCGATCACCCAGCCGAAGATGATCACGATGAGCGTGGCCTGGATAAAGATGAGCACGTTCGCGACCCAGAAATCGATCGTCGCGAGGGCGGTGAGACCTTGGGAGAAATACCACACGAAGCCGGCGCCGCAGGCGGTGAGCACGCCGAGGACGGTGACGGAGGCCTGGCGCCGGAGGCCGAGGCCTTCCTCGAGCAGCGCGATGCCGGGTTGGAGCATCGAGAGCGAGCTGGTGATCGCGGCGAGGAAGAGCAGACCGAAGTAGAGGATGGCGAAGAGCTGGCCGCCGGCCATGAAGGTGAAAACCTGGGGCAGGACCACGAAGCCCATGCCGACGGTGGAGCCGACCACGCCGGCCGCGCCGAGGAAGACATAGGCGGCGGGCACGGTCATGAGGCCGCCGATGCCGACCTCGCAGACCTCGTTGGCGGCGGCGGCGGTGAGGCCGGAGAGCACGACGTCGTCCTTCGGCTTGAGGTAGCTTGCATAGGTGATGATGACGCCCATGCCGATGCTGAGCGAGAAGAAGACCTGGCTGGCGGCGGCGAGCCAGAGCTGCGGGTTGAGCAGGTCGGTGCCGATGTCGCCGGGGTTCCAGAGGAAGCCGAGGCCGTTGAGCACGTTTTGGTCGGGCTTGGCGGGATCGGGCGTGCCGAGGGTGAGCACGCGCACGAGGATGATGAGGCCGAGGATCACCAGCGCGGGCAGGGCGTAACGGCAGACCCACTCGATGCCGCGCGTGACGCCGCGGTAGATGAAGAAAAAGTTGAGCGCGAAGGCGAGGATCAGAAAGAGGCCGATGTCGCCGAGCCCAAAGCCGACCGAGGCGCCGTTTTGGCCGAGGCCGGCGAAGCTGCCGAAGAAAGCCTCCGAATCGAAGCTCCCGGTATGGAAGGTGCCGGCGATGGCGTTGACCGCGTAGCCGAGGCACCAGGCCTCTATCACGACGTAGTAACTGTAGATGAGGGTGACGACGATGAAGCCGAGCGCGCCGACATACTTCGCCCAAGGGCTGCGGAGGATGGCGTGGAGCACGCCCGCGCTGGAGTGGTAGCCGTAGCGGCTGCCCATGCGCCCGAGCGTCCACTCCGACCAGCACAGAGGGATGCCGATGATAAGGAAGGAGATGAAGTAGGCGATCATGAAGCCGCCGCCGCCATATTGGGCGGCTTGGGCGGGGAAGCGGATAAAGTTGCCCAGGCCGACGGCGCTGCCGGCGACGGCGAGGATGGCGCCGAATCGGCCGGACCAAGCTTCGTGAAGGCGGATGCTCATGGGCGTTTGGTCGGGATGCGGGGGCGAGGCGGGAGGACGCGGGGTGGCGACAGCACAAGGCGCGCCGCCGGGGTGGCGCAAGCCTGCGCACGGGAGCACCGCGGCGGAGCGGAGCGCGCGCGCGGGCGCCCTGGCGGAAATCGGGCCGGGGCGTTGACGACGGAGCTTCGGCGCGCTCAGTGCCCGCGCCATGATCCAGCCCGGCCGAAAACTAAACACCGACTTCACCCTAAAGATCGTCCGCGGAGGCGCGCAGGAGGAGCGCTCGTTTCGCGAGCTGCTCACGCGACCGAGCATCGTCTCGGTCTACATGAAGAACAACACCGGCTCCTGCGACAAACAGAACGACTCCCTCGCCGCGCACGCCGCGGAGTTTGAGAAGCGGGGCTACCAACTCATCGCCCTCTCGCGCGACACCTGCGGCTCGCATCTCAAATACGCCGCGAAGAAGGGCATCGCCTACATCCTGGCCAGCGACCCGGAAGACCGCTTCGCCCGCGCCGCCGACGCGCTCGTGGAAAAGTCCATGTATGGCAAAACCTTCACCGGGCCCGCACGCGCCGCCTTCGTGCTCGACCGCGACGGCACCGTCTTGGCCGTGGCGGAAAAAGTGGACACGAAGGATCACGCGGCGCAGTTGCACGCCTTGCTCGACGGCCTGAACTAGGGCGAGTCGGGCGGGCGCGGCGGGTGGGCATGGAGAGGTGTAAGGCAGGTGTTAAGTTCCTCCGGCTTGCGAACTTCCCGCCCGCGCGCATGCTCCTCGCCCTCCATGAGCGAACCGTCCTCCGCTTCGGGTCAACCTCCCACCTTGCAAGAGCTGCGCGCCGCGCGTGGCGCGACTCCGCCCTTTCATCGCCGCCACCGCCGATCCTTGATCGTGGTCGGCGGCTTCCTGGTTTTTCTGCTGCTCTTCGGCTTCTTCGTGCTGCCGCCGATCGTGAAGGCTCAGGCGGTGAAACGCCTGTCGGAGATACTGGGGCGCGAGGTGACGATCGAGAAGCTGCGCATCAACCCGCTTGTCTTCTCCGTCACGATTGAGGGTTTCGCCATCGCCGAGGCCGACGCGGCGGCGGGGGAGTTCACCGGCTGGCGCCGTCTCCACGTCAACCTCGACTCGTGGTCGCTTTTCCGCCGCGAGCTGGGCTTTCAGGAGATCGCCCTCGACGGCTTTCGCGCCCGGGTGACCAAGGGCGAGGAGGGTCAACTCAACTTCGCCGACATCGTCGCCCGCCTCACCGCGCCCGCTCCCGACGCGCCCGCTCCCGCGCCGCGCGATCCCGAGGCTCGCCCGCGGCCCATCGCCATCGGTCGTCTCGAGGTGTCCGACGCACAGGTGGAGTTTGCCGATGAGAGCCGCGAGCGCCCCTTCCACGCCCTTGCCGGTCCGCTCAGCTTTACCTTGGAAAAGTTTCGCAGCGTGGGCGACCCCAACTCGCCTTATCGGTTTGAGGCGGTGACCGCGGCCGGTGAGCGGCTGGCGTGGCGCGGCACGGTGTCGGTCGATCCGGTGCGCTCGCAGGGCGAACTCGTGTTGCACAACATCGATCTCGCCCGGCTCTCGCCCTACTATCACCAGTTGGTGAAGGGGGACCTGCGCTCGGCCTTCGTCGACGTGTCGGGTCGTTACACCTTCGAACTGCGCGGCGCGGAGCCGCTGCTCACGCTCGCCGATGGCGAGTTTGCTCTGCGTGATCTGCGTTTTGGCGCGGTGGGGGCGGCGGAGGATGCGCTTGCGCTGAAGCGCGTCTCGGTGAGCGGCGTGTCGGCCGATCTCGCGGCGCTGCGAGCGGACATCGCGCGGGTGGCGGTGGAGGGGCTCGAGCTCCGGGTGGTGCGCGATGCCGAGGGCCTCGATCTGCTGCGCCTGTTGCAGGCTCCGGTCGCGACGGGCGCGGCGGGGACCGCGTCCGGGCCGGCCAATCAGGCGCACGCGGGCGGAGCCGCCCCGGCGGGTGCCTCGGCGGCGCTGCCCGCGGTCACGCTCGGCGAACTGAGCGTCTCGGGTCTGCGGGTGCAGGCGGTGGATCTCACGACGCCGCGTCGCGCGGAGCACCGGGTGGAGGATCTTTCGCTGACCCTGCGCGATCTGGACACGCGCGATCTCGCCAAGCTCTTGCCGCTCGCGCTCGAGATCAAGCTGCCGGACCAGGGCGGCATCACGCTGCGCGGGCAGGTGGCGGCGCAGCCGGCGGCCGCGGACTTGGAACTGACGGTCGAGAATCTCTCTTTCGCCAACGCGAGCCCCTACGTGGAGCCTTTCCTCAACATCCGCCTTGCGGGGGGCCTCGTGCGGGCCCAGGGGCGGGCCACGCTGCGCGATGGCGCGGCCGGCTTTGTCGGCGACTTCGGCGTCGCGGGCTTTCGCAGCGTGGACGGGAAGCTGGCGGGGGACTTCGTGCGCTGGACCGATCTTTCCTTGCGAGGCATCCGCGTCTCGAGCGAGCCGATGGCCCTTCACGTTGAGAGGATCCGCTTGGTCGATCCCAGCGCGTCGCTCCGTGTGGAGGCTGACGGCAGCCTGAGCATCGCGCAGGCGGTCGCGACGACTCCGGCGGCGGCGCCGGCCGCGGTGCCGGCCTCGGCCGACAGCCCGGCGTCGGGTCGAGGCGCCGCCGCGCCGCAGGTCACGGTCGCCACCGTCGAGATCGAGCAGGGGGCGTTTCGCTTCGAGGATCGTTCGATCCGGCCGGCGGCGCGCGGCGGGGTGAGCGACTTTGGCGGGACGATCACTGGCTTGAGCTCCGATGCCCGAGGGCGGGCCGACGTGAATCTGACGGGGCGCGTGGACGGGGCGGCCCCCTTCACGATCAGCGGCCGCCTCAATCCGCTGGGCACGCCCGCCTTCATGGATCTGAAGGTGAACATGCGCGGCATGGACTTGCAGCCCGGCGCCGGGCCCTACGTCGGGCGCTTCGCCGGGCGCGAGTTGGCGCGCGGCAATCTGAACCTCGCGATCAACGCCCGCCTGCAGGATCGGCGTCTGGACACCGACAACGTGGTCACGCTCGATCAGTTCGAGCTCGGGGCGCGCACCAACAGTCCCGACGCCACGCGCCTGCCGGTGGGCCTCGCGCTGGCGCTGTTGCGCGACACGCAGGGTCGGATCGTGGTGGACCTGCCCGTGAAGGGCAGCCTCGACGATCCGGAGTTCAAGATCGGCCGGGTCGTCGTGCGCGTGCTGGTCAATATCCTCACCCGCGCCGCGACCTCGCCCTTCTCGCTGCTGGGCGCGGCCTTTGGCGGCGGGGGCGACGAGCTGGGCTGGCAGGATTTCGCGCCGGGCACGGCGGCGCTCGATCCGGCCGGTATCAAGAAACTGGAGACGGTGGCGCGCGCGCTCAACGGCCGCCCCGCGCTCAGCCTCGATATCGTCGGCTCGCACGATCCGGTGGCGGATCTGTTCGCGCTGCGGCGTGAGCGTCTCGACCGCGAGGTGCGCGCGCTGGCCTGGGAGACCCGTCGCCGGGTGGATCCGAACACGCCGCCGCCCGAGGAGCTGGAGATCACCCCGGAGCTGCGCGCCGGCATGCTTGCGCGGATGTTTGCGGAGGCTTTCCCGCCCGCTCCCGATGCGCCCGCGCCGCGCGTCGTGGTGGAGGAGGGTGGGGCCGGCTTTAGCGTGCCTTTGCTGCCGGGTGCGGGTTCGGCGCCCGAGGTCGCAGCCCCGGCGCGGCCGGGCGTGCAGGTGGAGGAGCGTCCCCGCCGTCAGGTCGGCCGTCTGCCGCGCTTTGGCGTGGAGTTGGTGGTGCCGGGCGAGGCGCGCGATCCCGCGGGGGCGGGGGTGGCTCCGGCTCCGGCGCCCGTCTTGGTGGATGGGGAGCCGGGCGAGCCGCCGGTGATCACGCTGGCCGAAGTGGAGGCCCGGCTGGCGGAGCGCATCGAGGTGCCCGAAGCGGAGGTGCAGGCGCTCGGCGAGGCGCGGGCGCAGGCGGTGCGCGCCTGGCTGCTGGGGCCGGGCCAAGTGGCCGCGGAGCGGGTTTTTCTCGCTCCCTTGGCCGCGACGGGCGCGCGGGTGAACTTGAACCTGAAGTGAGGCGCTGCGCGGGGGCGGGTGGGCGCCAAGCGGCTCCACCACCTCCGCCGTCCCGGTCCCGGGGGCTACTTCAGGGAGCGGTTGAGCGCGCTCACGATGGCGCGGATCGAGGCGAGCTCGATGTTGGTGTCGACCCCGGCGCCGAAGAGGCTGCGGCCGTCGGCGAGCTTGAGCTGGATGTAGCTGACGGCGCGGGCCTCGGCGCCGCTGCCGAGCGAGTGTTCGCTGTAGCTTTGCACGTCGCAGGCCGGCACGCGGCCGGTGGCGGCGAGGCCGCGGAGGAAGGCGTCGATCGGGCCGTTGCCCTCGCCGGTGAGCAGCACCGTCTCGCCGCGCACCTTCAGGTCGGCCTGGCAGGTCACGGTGGCGCCGCGCTCGATGGTGCGAAACTCGCGCAGCTCCACGGGTGCGTTCGCCTGCTCGAGGTATTCGCTTTGGAAGGCGGCGACGATCTCGGCCGGCGAGAGCTCGGTGCCGCGGGCGTCGGCGAGGTCGTTGATCAGTTTGCCGATCTCCTTGTGCATGAGCTTGGGCAGGGTGTAGCCAAACTCGGTCTCGAGCACGTAGGCGACGCCGCCCTTGCCGGACTGGGAGTTGATGCGGATGATCGCCTTGTAGGTGCGGCCGATGTCGGCGGGGTCGATCGGGATGTAGATCACGTCCCAGGGGCGGCCCGGCTTTTGGTGCGGCCAGGACTTCTTGATCGCGTCCTGGTGCGAGCCGCTGAAGGCGGTGAAGACGAGGTCGCCGGCGTAGGGCTGGCGCGGCGGCACCTCCATGCGGGTGCAGCGCTCGTAGACCTCGCGCACGCGGGGCAGATCGGAGAAGTCGAGCCCGGTCTCGATGCCGTGGGTGTGGAGGTTGAGCGCGACGGTGACGATATCGAGGTTGCCGGTGCGCTCGCCGTTGCCGAAGAGAGTGCCCTCGACGCGGTCGGCGCCGGCCAGCAGGGCGAGCTCGGTGGCGGCCACGCCGGTGCCGCGGTCGTTGTGGGTGTGCAGGGAGACCAGGGTGAGCGCGCGGCGCGTGAGGTGGCGGCACATCCACTCGATCTGGTCGGCGTGCACGTTGGGCGTGGCGTATTCGACCGTGGCGGGCAGGTTGAGGATGATCTTGTTGTCCGCGGTGGGCTGCCAGACGTCGGTCACGGCCTCGCAGACCTCGAGGGCGAAATCGAGCTCGGTGCTGGTGAAGCTCTCCGGCGAGTATTCCAGCTGGATGCGCGAGCCGGCGGCGACGAGCGGCCCCATGTGTTGTTTGAGCAACTGGATGCCGCGGACGGCGATGCCCTTGATGTCCTCGCGGGTGGCGCCAAAGACGTATTCGCGCTGCTTGGGCGAGGTGGAGTTGTAGAGGTGGAAGATGATGTTCTTCGCGCCGCGCAGGGCCTCGAGCGAGCGCACGATCAAGTCCTCGCGGCACTGGCAGAGGATCTGGATCGAGACGTCGTCGGGGATGCGGCCCTCCTCGATGAGGCGGCGGCAGAAATCGAACTCGATCTGCGAGGCGGAGGGGAAGCCGACCTCGATCTGCTTGAAGCCCACGCGGACCAGCAGCTCGAAATACTCGAGTTTCTCCTCGACGCTCATGGGCTGGGCGAGGGCTTGGTTGCCGTCGCGGAGGTCGACCGAGCACCAGATGGGAGCGCGCTCGTGCACGCGGTCGGGCCACTGGCGGTCAGGCAGGCGGACGGGAGGGAAGGGGGCGTATTTGCCGGCGGGAGAGAAGGGCATGGCGCGAAAAACGGAAGGAATGGGAAAAGGGACGGGAGGAGAGGACGGATGGAAAGGAGGAGTCGGAAGCTCGCGCTCGCGCGGCGCGGGGGCCGGGAGGGGCGGGCAGTCAGGCGGGAAAAGGACGCACAATCAACCGCTCGCGCGGTCTCGCGGATCGTGCGTCTAGCTAAGTCGGAGCGCCTGGGAGCTGCCTTGCATCTGGATGAAGGATAGAGGCCTTGAGCGGCGGGGGAGTCAAGGCGGGGGTGGGGCGGGGCAGGTGAAGTGTCACCCAATGGGTGACAAACTCCGGGGAGATCGCCGGGAATTTGTCACCCATTGGGTGACAATTGGGGTCGGTGGGTAGGCGGTGCCTCACGGGGCCGGTGGCGGTCGGGGGAGCGGGCGGGGCGGACGTTTGCGACGGTAACCCCTCGCCAGGGCGGGCGTCTTGAGTTTTCGTGCATGCACCTCGCTCACCCGCCCCATGCCTCCACCCCCTGACGCCGACGAAGCTTCGCCGCCCGATGTCGACGCATGGCTGGAGCGTATCCGGGCCGGCGACCAAGCGGCTGCACGCGAACTGGTTGAATACCTTTACCCGCAGGTCATCCGCATCGTGCGCGCCCGGCTGCCGCGGCGCGTCGGCGAGGAGGACCTGGCCCAGGAGATCTTTCTAAAAATGTTTTCGCGGCTCGACCAGTATCAGGGCCAGGTGCCGCTCGCCCACTGGGTGTCGCGCATCGCGGTGACAACCTGCATCGACGCCCTCCGCTCGCAGAAGCGTCGGCCGGAGCTGCGCTGGGCCGACCTCTCCGAGACCGAGGCCGAGACGCTCGACGCCGTGCTCACGCGCGAGGACGCCGCCGATACCGCCGACGCCCTCGCCGCGCACGAGCTGGTGCATAAGTTGCTTGGTCAACTGTCCCCCCAAGACCGCCTCGTCCTGCAACTGCTCGATCTGGAGCAAAAGACGCTGGTCGAGATCCGGGACATCACCGGCTGGAACACCACTCTCATCAAGGTCCGCGCCTTCCGCGCGCGGCGAAAATTGCAAAAACTCTTCCAAGAACTCAGCAAACAGGAGCGCCAATGAAAAACCCTCACTCCCAAGCCTGGGCCCGCCTCAGCGCCGCCGCCCGCCGCGCTCCGCGCTCGGATTCCACCGAGTCGGCGCAGGCCGGTCTCGTGGCGCCGACCGGCTTTGCCACCCGGGTGGTGGCGCGCGCCGATCTGCGCCCCGGGTCCCTGGCGGGCGGGATGTTTGGTCGCGGCTTTGAGCGAGTGGCCGCGCGTGCGCTTGGCCTGGCCTCCGCCTGCGCGCTGGCGGTCGTGGTCTGGGGCAGCATGCCCTCCGCGGTCGAGGCCCATCCGGTCGAAGCCGTGGTCACGGAGATGTATTTTGATCCGGTGGGCGACTATCTGGCGGCGGTGAACTCATGATGAATCGCACGCTCAAGCTCTCTCTGTTCGTGGCGGGGATCTTTGCCTGCGGCGTGCTCGTCGGAGCCTTCGGGGGCCGTCGCCTGGCCCCGCCGTCGCCTGCCGCGCCTGCGGTGGAGGCCGCGCCTCCGTCGCGGCCGGCTTCCGAAGGCTTCGGTCCGCAGACGCTGCGTCGTCTCACCGCGGAGCTGGAGCTGAGCGAGGAGCAACGCGCGGCGATCGAACCGGTGATCAACCGCACCGGCGAGCAGCTGCGTGTGCTGCGTCACGAGAGCATGCGGCAAAGCGGTGCCTTGATCGAGGCGATGAACGCCGCGGTGAGCGCGGAGCTGAGCCTGGAGCAGCGCGAGAGATTCGAGGTTTTGAAGGAGGCGCAGCGCGAGCGCATGCGCGCCATGATGGAGGAGCGTCAACGCCGTCGCGCCGAAGCGGCGGAGCGGGGCGAGCGTCCGGAGCGGGGCGAGCGTCCGGAGCGGGGCGAGTATGGCCGCAGGCCGCCGCCGCCGGTCGAGCCGCGCGCGGAGCCGCAGCCGTGAGCCGGCGGGCAGGGTGGAGGGCGTCGTGCCCGGTCCCGCGCTCCGGCCGCGGCGCGGCGATGCCGCGACCACCGTTCCGACCGACGCGGGGGCAGACGCGGGGTGGGAAGCTCGCGCGGGCTCGTGCCGCGCGCGCCGGCCCCCCGGGGATTTCTCCTTCGCAATCTTTCCCGCCCGTTGACGCAACCGAGTGACTGGCACAAGGTCTCCTTCATTCCCCCATGAGTGATTTTTTCTCCGCCCCGCAGGTGACCAGCGCACGTGAAACCCTGCAAAAACTGCGCGCTTGCATGCGGAGCACCATCAAGGGGAAGGACAACGTGATCGACCACGTGCTCACCGCCCTGATCGCCGGCGGCCACGTGCTCATCGAGGACCTGCCCGGCGTCGGCAAGACCACGCTCGCCTACGCGCTCGCCCGCTCCATGGACTGCGCCTTTTCGCGCGTGCAGTTCACCAGCGACCTGTTGCCGAGCGATGTGACCGGAGTCGCGATCTACGACGAGACGATCAAGGAGTTCGTGTTCAAGAAGGGGCCGGTCTTCGCCAACATCGTGCTGGCCGACGAGATCAACCGCGCCACGCCCAAGACCCAGTCCTCGCTGCTCGAGGTGATGGATCGCGGCAAGGTGACGGTGGACGGGCAGACCCACGCGGTCGGAGCGCCCTTCATGGTGTTCGCGACGCAAAACCCCGTGGACTACGAGGGCACCTTCCCGCTGCCCGAGAGCCAGATGGACCGTTTCCTCATGCGGCTGCACATGGGCTACCCGCAGCCGGCCGACGAGCTCGATATCTTGCGCAGCGCGCGCCACGGCTACGACGCCATCGCCGTGAGCTCCGTCGTCTCGCGTTCCGACATCCTGCAATTGCAGGCGCTCTCGTCCCACGTGTTCATCGAGGACACCGTGCTCGACTACATCCTGCGGCTCGTCGCGGCCACCCGCACCGAGGCGGAGTTTCGCGCCGGTGTCTCCGTGCGCGGCGGCCTCGCGCTCAAACACGCCGCCCAGGCGCGCGCGCTCCTGGAGGGGCGCGATTTCGTGGTGCCGGAGGACGTGCACGCGCTGGCCGGGCCGGTGCTCGCGCACCGCCTCACCCTCGTGCGTCCCGCGGCCGATGGCACGGAGGAGCGCCGCCTCGTGGCCGCCGCGTTGAAGCGTATCCTTTCGGCCATCCCGGGGCCGGTCTGAGCGCGCGATCTCTCGCTTCCGCGCCTCGCCGCCCGTCGGTTCGTATCCGCGTCGTCGCTCCGTTTTCCGCCCCTCTTTTTTGCTCCGCCCTTCCCGCCTCCCCATGCCGACGTCCGAACCACAGGCCGCCTCATCGCGCCCGCAACCCGTCACCACCTTGGTGCCGGCGGTGCTTGAGGCCGCTTCGGTGCAGGACGAGGCGCCGGTGCCGGGCGCGACCGAGTGGCAGGGGCCTTGGGCGGCCTCGCGTCGGCGTCGGGATCGACGTTGGCGCAGCCTGCTCTGGGCGTTGCTCTATCCGCCGCGGGGGCATCGCATCGTTCCCACGGTCACGGGCGTGCTGTTGATCGCGGTTTCCCTCGGCATCGGCACCGCGGCCTACAACACGGCCAACAACATCCTCTTCATCACGCTCTCGATCCTGCTGTCGTGCCTGATCCTGAGCGGGGTGATGTCTTGGCTGAACCTGCGAGGGGTGGCCTGGCGTCTGCACGCCTCGGGTCCCTGGCGCGCGGGGCAGACGCAGACCGTGGCGCTGGAGTTGCGCAACGCGAAGGCCATCCTGCCGACCTACGGGCTGTGGTTTGATTTGCGCGCGGGTGAGGCCCAGGAGCGCCGCCACCTCGGCATCCGGCTCGACGCCGGCGCGGGCACGCGACTGGAGTGGGCGGTCAAGGCGGCGCGTCGGGGGCGGCTGGATGTCGAACTGCGGGGCGTCGGCTCGCTTTTCCCCTTTGGGTTTCTGCACAAGTCGGTCGCCTCGGATCTGGTGCGCGAGGTGCTGGTGTGGCCGGCGTCGGTGGATTATCGGCGGCATCTCGGGTCGGCGGCCTGGCGGGCCGCGCCCAGTCAGGGGCAGGTGAATCGTCCCGGCCATGGCTCGGATCTGCTCGCGCTGCGCCGCTATGCGCCGGGCGACTCGCCCCGCTTGGTCCACTGGAAGGCCACCGCGCGCTTGCGGCAGATACTCGTGCGTCAGTTCGTGGCCGAGGGCTTGGAGGGTTTTATCCTCCAGGTGAGCAGCGACGCGGCGCTTTGGCCGCGCGCGGAACAATTCGAGCTCGCGCTGGGGCTGGCGGCCACGCTGGCCGAGGATCTTTTCAAGCAGGAACGCCTGCAGGCGGTGCGAATCGACGAGGAGGCTCCGCTCACCGTGCGCCGCTTGCGCGACGTGGAGTCTTTCCTGGACCGTCTCGCCTTGTTGGAGCCGACCGAGCGTCCCATGCGCTACACCGAAGGTCCGCGCGCCTCGGGTCCAAACCTGCGGCGCGTGCTCCGGATCGAACCTCACGGCGCGCGCGGCGTCGCCGCTCTTCTCGATGGAAACCTTGCGGCCACAGCTTAATCTCACGGAGCTCCGCCAGCTGCGCTGGTTGCTGGGCGGCCTGATCGGCCTGCTCTCCGCGTGGACGGTGTTCTACATGGAGGTGGACGCGCTGGTGGTGCTGGCGGTGATCACCGCGGTGGTGCCGGTTTTCACCTTCTTCCCGCGTCTATCGCGGGTTTTGCCGAGAGTGTTTCACCTGCTCGCCTTCCCGGTGATCGTGGTGCTCTTCGCGCTCGACATCTGGAGCACCCGCGAGCCGCTGCCGGCGATGATCCGGCTGGCCCTGATGCTTCTGTGTTATCGGTGCATCGCCCCTCGCGGGAGGCGCGAGGACCTGCAGTTGATCCTGCTCGCGCTGTTTGTGGTGGTGGTGACGGGCGTGTTCACGGTCTCCATCGCCTTCGTCGCGCAGATCCTGCTCTTCACGGCGGCGTCGCTCGCCCTGCTCCTCGTGGTCACGCTCTCCGACGCGCGCGCCGGAGGCGTCGCTCCGCCGGTGAAGGAGCCGCGCCGCTTCCTGCCGCAGCTCTCGGCCGCTCCTCTCCCGGGCGCGGAGGCCGGCTGGGAACGGGTGAGCTGGCTCGAGCTTTTGGGCCGGGTGCGCGCGGTGGCCGATGTCCGGGTGGTGGCGCTCGGCGGGGCGCTGTTCGGCGGGGTGGTCATGCTCTCCGCCCTGCTCTTTCTCGCGTTGCCGCGCTTCGAGATCAGCAACGAGTTCTTCCTTGATCGACTGATCACCAAGAGCACGCGCACGGGGTTCTCCGACAACGTGACGTTTCAGGATGTGGTGAACATCCAGCAGGACAGCTCGGTGGCGCTGATGGTCGACGTGAGCGATCCCAACGCCGTCCCGGGCGAGCTCTACTGGCGCATGCTCGTGCTCGACGAGTATTCGGGCAACGGTTTCCGCGTCTCGGCCGGGCTGCGCAGCACCTTCCAATCGAGCCGCGAAAAGATGCACGTGCACACGTGGAGAGGCCTGCGCAACCAGGACGACCGCACGGTCTGGACCCTGTATTTCCAGCCCGGCGTGAGCAAATATCTGCCGCTGCTCGGCGGATTCTCGCGACTGACCTTCGGCGAGCCGCAGGCCTTGCTGCAAAGCAGCTCGTTGCGCCTGGCGCAGCTGCCGGTGGAGCCCGCCAAGATGGTGGCCTACCGGGTTGAGGGCATGGATACGGACGGTATGATTCGCGACCCCTTTTTCGCCCGCGAGGGACGCATCCGGGTGAACGAGTCGCGTTTCGGACAAGCGGCGGCCGAGCGCGGTCTGGATCCGATGCTCGACGAGTTGGTGCCGCGCGACGTCACCTTCCTGGACCTGGGTTTGGAGCGGCCGGAGGATGTGGCCCTGTTGCAAAAATGGGTGGCCGAGATCGGGGGGCCGGGCGAGGGCGGGGGAGAGTTTGCGCGCAGGGCCGCGGCCTGGTTGCAGTCCCGCCACGCCTACAGTCTGAGCATGCGGCTCTCGCCCGGGGAGGGCGACCCGCTGATCCGGTGGCTCAATTCAAGCGAGCCCGGACACTGCGAACTCTTCGCCGGCGGTCTGGTGATGCTGTCGCGCGCGGCGGGCATCCCCGCTCGGCTGATCACCGGTTTCAAGGGGGGCGTGTGGAATCCGGTGAGCGGCAGCATCACGGTGCGAAATTCCGATGCGCATGCGTGGGCCGAGATCTGGGACCATGGTCTCGGAGCTTGGCTGCGGAGCGATGCGACGCCGGGCGCGCAGGCCACGCCGGGCACCGGGCTCTCGGCGGGTTTCCGCTCCCTGGAGTTTGACGAAGGTTGGGGGGCGCGCTTCGACGGGCTGCGGGTGTTTTGGTATCGGCGCATCGTGAGTTTCGACCAGGACTCGCAGATGGAGCTGCTGCGCGGGACGAAGGAGCACATCCGGGCGACGCTCGAATCGATGCGCGTTTTCATCGAGGAGAAGCTGCGCGCTTTCGCGGCCTGGGTGCGTTCGCCGTGGGATGTATCGCGCGTGGCCGGGCTGGTCGGGGGACTGGTCGCGTTGCTGAGTCTGGTGGTGCTTTGGCGTCGGGCCGGTCGTGGCTGGTGGATGGGGTGGCGTAGTCGGCGAGCCGCCTCGCATCGGCGTGATCCGGTGCGGATCGAGGCGTCGCGCTGGCTGGCGCGTTTGGAGCGCGCGGAGCGTGGGCGGGCGGGAGCGGGACCGGAGCTGCGGGCGCAGCTCGAGGTCACTCGCGCGCGTCTGCTGCGGCTGCGTTTCGGCGCGCGTGAAGGCTGGGCGACGCCCGCGGTGGTGTTTCGTCAGGCGAAGAGCGTGCTGCGTTCGCTTTCACGGGTGAGACGTTGACGTGGCGCTCCTAGTCCTCCCGCCACTCGCCGGGGAAGAGCAGGGAGCGGGGCGGGCAGGGGAGGCCGCGTTCGTTGCGCTGGAGCTGGGCGATCACGAGGTCGACGGCGTGGGCGGCGACGATGTCGTAGCCTTGGGCGATGCCCGGTGTGGGGTCGCCGGGGGCGCGGGAGAGGGTAAACAGGGCCGCGGGCGGAGGCTCGATGCCGGCGGAGCGGAGCGTGGCGAGCGTGGCGAGGCCATCGACGAAGAGAGCGTCCGGGGCGCTGGCTTGCCACCAATCGGTCAGGTCGCGAAAGCCGCGGGCGGCGGACCGGGCCGGGCCGTCGGGCGCAGCGCCGGGTGAGGTGTCGATCAAGCGGAGACGCTCGGCGGCGAGGGGGCCGGCGTAGGCGAGCCAGGCGGCCTGCCAGCCGCGGTGGGCGCGCTCGTTGGTCGCGGCGTCGAGCACGGCCACGGGGCGACGGAAGGCGGGGCGGCGGGCGAGAGCCTCCAGGGCGAGGCGCATCGCCTCGTAGTGGTGATGCGCGGCGCGGGAGAGCGGTGCGCCGAGGTCGGCGGAGCCGATCACCGCCATGGCAAAACCGTCCCAAGGCCAGTCGAGGGTGAGCCTGGCTTGGGCGAGCACGGGCGCGAAGACCACACCGCGGATGCCGCGGGCGGCGAGGATCTCGGCGAGGCGTCCGGGGCGGCGGTAGGCGGAGAGGCGAAACTCTTCCAACGCGTAGCCGCGCGTCTCGGCGCGGATGCGGGCGCCCTCGGCGACGAGGCGGGCGAAGGGGCTGCGGACGATGGTCTCCGGCCAGACCAAGGCGAGGCGGTCGCCGGAGGCGAGGGGGCCGCCGCGGCGCACGGCGGACATGAGCTCGGCGAAGCGGGGATTGGGCCGATAGCCGAGGCGCTCGGCGGCGGCGCGCACTCGCGCGGTGGTGGCGGCGGGGATCTTGGCGGAGCCGCGCAGGGCGTAGGACGCGGTGGCGATCGCGACGCCGGCGGCGCGCGCCACGTCGTGCAAGGTGGGGCGCGGCGGAGGGGGCGACATCGCGAGGCGGCGGACCGCGGCGGGGGCCTAGTAGGGTTTCTCGAACTGGCGGCCCTGCGGGTCGGTGAAGACGAGCAGGTTGGGCCGGACGGAGCTGAGGCGCAGGCCGAGCTCGGGGGAGACGATGTCGTTGAGCCGCCAGACGCGCTCGTTCATGAGGACGCGCGCCTCGCGCTCGACTCCGCGCACCCCGGTGATGCGGAGCGTATTCAAAAACAGATACACCTGCGCCTCGCGCTCGGCCTCGGAGACGGGGGCGGCGGTGGCCACCGGGCTGACGGGGGTGGGCGCGGCCGCGGGGGCGCCAGGCGCGGGGGGCGCGGCGGGCGCGATCGGCGTCGGGGCCGG
>JAUVVA010000037.1 GCA_030604905.1 Verrucomicrobiota bacterium
ACGTGCCCTACGACGACAGCCGCTACCTCACAACCCTCGCCAAACGGCGCACACCCTTGGCGACCGCCGCCTGAGCAAAACCTCAAAAAATCCTTGCGCGGACCACCTCAGCTCTTGGCTCAGCGCAACGCCACCGGCGGACCGAGCACCTCGCGCATCACGATCGCGCGACGCACCGCGCGCGGATCGCGCAGCTCGGCGGCCACGCGGCGCGAGCCCAAGGCCGCGCCCCCTCCGGCGCTCGCCCCCGCCGCGGCCGGCCGGGTATTCCCGTGCACGCTCGCCGCCGCGAGACGTCGCGCCTCGCGACGCTGCGCCTCCAACTGCTCCATTTGCTCGCTTAGACGCCGCTGCCGCTCCAAGGCCTCGGTGTCGACATAGGCCGACACCACCTCGCGCGTCGGCAAGGGTGGCGGCACCCGCTCCGGCCGCAGAGGCGGCGGGAAGGGCGCCATCTCCTCGCGAAACACCGGCTCGCGCTCGGCATAGGCCGTCTCGGGCATGGGCGGCGGCACAGGCTGGCCACGCCGCTCGGCGATCTTGCGCTGTATCTCTTCGCGGATGCGGCGGGCGCGCTCCTCCTGCTCGGATTCGCCGTTGTCGAGCGTGCGCGGCTCAAGGTCGCGACGCGCCGGCCGCTCGGGGATGCCGTCGCCATCGTAGTCGGCCTCCTCGCCCGCCTTCTCACGGGCGCGCTGGTTGAGCCAGTAGGCGATGGCGCCCGCCACCACGATGATGATGTTCAGGTTTTCGAAGATCCAGTCCATGGCGGGTGGCGGGGCTTTGGTGGGGGATAGGTCGGATCGGTCAGATCAGTCTGATCGGCCCGATCCATCAGATCGGCCCGATCAGTCAGCCGGCTACTTCTTGTCCTCGGTGCCGATCACCTTGCGCATGCCGGTGTCGGCCTGGATGTTCTCCATCTTGTAGTAGTCCATGACGCCGAGGCGGCCGGAGCGGAAGGCCTCGGCCATGGCGCGGGGCACCTCGGCCTGGGCGCGCACGACCTCCGCCTGCATCTCCTGCACGCGGGCCTTCATCTCCTGCTCGAGCGCGACCGCGGCCGCGCGACGGATTTCCGCCTGCGCCTGGGCCATGTTCTTGTTGGCCTCGGCCTGCGCTTCCTGGAGCTTGGCACCCACGTTTTCGCCGACATCGACGTCGGCGATGTCGATCGAGAGAATCTCGAAGGCCGAGCCGACATCGAGGCCGCGCTTCAGCACGACCTTCGAGATGGCGTCGGGCGACTCGAGCACGATCTTGTAGGTCTCGGCCGAGCCGATGGTGGAGACGATGCCTTCGCCGACGCGGGCGATGATCGTGTCCTCCTTCGCGCCGCCGACGAAGCGGTCGAGGTTGGTGCGCACGGTCACGCGCGCCTTCACCTTCACCTGGATGCCGTCCTTGGCCACGCCGTCGATGGTGGTGCGGCCGGCGGCGGGGTTGGGGCAGTCAATCACCTTGGGGTCGACGCTCGTGCGCACCGCCTCGACCACGCTCTTACCGGAGCCCTTGGTCGCGAGGTCGATCGCGCAGGCGCGGTTCCAGTTGAGCTCGATCGCGGCCTTTTGCGCGGCGATGAGCGCCTGCACCGTCGGCACCACGTTGCCGCCGGCGAGGTAGTGGGCTTCGAGGTCGTCGATGGTGATCTCGATGCCGGCCTTCTTGGCGGTGATGCGCGCATCGACCACGAGGCCGTAGGGCACCTGGCGGAGACGCATGGCGACGAGCGTCACGATGCCGACGTAGGCGCCGGCCAGCCAGGCGCGCAGCCACACGCTGAAGAAGGAAAAAACAATCGCCAGAAAGGCGAAGCCGAGCACGACGCCCGCGATAAGGATGACGGTGGTAAGGGTCATGGGAGTTGGAGTGTTGTTGGTTTGCTTGGGTTTCCGGGAAAGGAGTGGGATGGCGACAAAAGCCGGGGAAGAGGGATCAGCCCGGGCCGCGCGTCTAGTTCGATTGGATTACAACCAGTTGGAAAGATTCAACGCGAACCACGCGCAGGCGAGTCCCTTCCTCCGCGAAGCCCGAGTCGCAGCGCGCCTCGTAGCGGCGGCCCTCGACCATCACGAGGCCGGTGGGCGCGAGCGCGGTGAGCGCCACCGCGTCCTTGCCCACCACGTCGGACGCGCGGTCCGCCACCGGAGGCTGGCTGGCGCCATCGATGGCTCCGGTCAGAAAGAGCCGCCGCCCGAAGCGTGTGCGCGGCACCACGCGCAGCTCCAGGTAAAGCAGCGCGGCCACCGCCGCCACCGCGACCACGAAGGCCACCGCCGCGCCTTGCACCCCATGCTCCAGCCAAGCCACGGCCACGCCGCCGAGCAGCAACAAGACGCCGGCGATGCCGAGAATCGCGCCGGGCAGGATGATCTCGAGCCCGAGAAAAATCAGGCCGAGGAGAAACAACGCCAGGATCAGGGTGCTCATGAAACTTCGCGCTCCACGATGAGAATGCGCCCCGCGCGTCCGGTGACGCGCACGGGCTCATCGCGTTCCAAGGTGCCGAGCGCCGCCCGCGCCTCGTGGCGCCGGCCCTCGATCTCCACCTCGCCCATCGGACGCAAGACCGACACCGTGCGCCCGCGCGCGCCGATCAGCGATTCCGCCGAGCCGACGAGGAGGCCCGCGCCACCACCCGAGCCCGGCTCGATCCAGCCACCGGGCCGACCGGCCGCCGGAGCCGCGGCATCGCCCGCCACCGCGGTCTGCAGGATCATCTTGTCCCAGAACCAGCCGCGCGGAAGGAAACGCCCGAGCGCGATCGCCCCGATGATCGCGATGGCCAGAGCCGCGGCCACGTTGAGCACCGGCACCAGCAACAGGTCGCCGTCGAGCTTGGGCAGCTTTTCCCCGGGCCAGATGTCGACCATCGACCAAACGAGCGCGCCCAGCATCAACGCGGCTCCGGAGATCCCCGCCACCAAGGTGCCGGGGATAAGAAAAATCTCCACCAGCACCAAGGCCAGTCCGAGCGCGAAGACCAAGGCCGGCACATGGCTCGACAACCCGGCGGTATGGTGACCGAAAAACACCAGCGCCACCATTACGCCGCCCATCAAACCGAAGATGCCAAAGCCGGGCGTCTTGGTCTCGATGAAGATGCACAACAAACCGAGCCCCATGAGCAGGGGCGACACCCGGTTGAGCCAGGCCGCCAGGTTCTCCGACCACGTCACCTCCACCTTCGACAACACATAGCCGCCCTCGCCGAACTTCGCGATCAACAAGTCCTCGAGCGTGGCGTGCGTGCCGGCCGAGAGCAGGGGCCGCGGCGGATCGCCAAAGGTCCGCGCCGCCTCGTCGTAGGTGAGCGTGAGCAGCTCGCCGCGCGGTTTGATGAGCTCGTCGCCGATCATGAACTCGAAGTCCGCGTCCATCATCGCGCGGATCACCTCGGCGCGGAAGTTGTCGCGCGCGGCCAGCGAGCGCACCTTCGCGTTGAGGTAGCTGTTAATCTTCTGCTTCATCGTCTCGGGGATCTCGGCCCCGCCCCCCGTCACCGCGGCGGCCGCGCCGATCACCCCGCCGGGCGCAAAGTGGATCTCGTCGACCACGGCCGAGATGATCGCGCCGGCCGAGATCGCCTCGCGATTCACGTAGACCACGGTCTCGCCGTCGAAGCGGCTGAGCGCGTCCATGATCTGGAGCGTCACGCCCAGCTGGCCGCCCGGCGTTTCCATATCAAGAATCACCGTGCGCATACCCTCGGCCTGCGCCTCCTTGAGCCCGCGACGAATCACATAAAGCACCGGACGCGCGATCGCGTCGCGCACCGGGATGACCTTCACCCCCACCGGCTCGCCACCACGAGGGACCACGGTCGCGGCGGGCGTCGCGCTGGTCGCGGGCGGGGGCGCGCTCACGGCCTCGGCGGGGGCAGGGGCCGCGGGCGCCGGAGCCTCGGGCGGCTCGGCCGGCTCGGCCGGCTCGGCCGACTCCGCCACGTTCACCTGTGTCGCCGGGCGTGCTTCGCCGGTCTCAGCAGTCTCGGGAGCCTCGCTTGCCTCAATCGCCGCGCCCGGCACCTCCAACGCGGGCGTAGCTTCCTCCGCCCGCCCCGCCAAGGCGGCCGCCAGGCCACACCCCAACGCGAAAACCCACGAACGAAGGATTTGCATCATTTTGCCTCATCAAATCCCGCTTGTTGCCGCACGCAAGCGCCACTCTCCCGCTCCCGCGGTGAAAAACCTTTTGCGCCATCCGCCCGCCCGCCCCATCCCTCCGCCTTCCCATGCTCGATACCGTTCCCTTCCTCGGCGAGACGCTCCACCGCTGGCGCCTCGGTCGCTCCACCTTCGTCGCCCACCCGGGGCGCGGCGCGCGCCTGATGAATTGGAACCTCGAGCTCGCCGACGGCTCCGTGCGCGACGTCATCCACTGGCCCGAGATCGACAGCTTCGAGGGCTTTCACTCGATCCGCGGCGGCAACCCCATCCTCTTTCCCTTCAACGCCCGCAGCTTTGACCGCGGCGAGATCGGCTTCTGGCGCGACGCCGAGGGCACGCGCCGCCCCATGCCCATGCACGGCTTCGCCCGCCAAGGGCGTTTCGAGCTCCTGCGCGCCGACGCCACCGGCTTCGCCGCCACCCTCGTGCCCGACGCCGCCGCCCGCGAGGCCTACCCCTTCGACTACGAGTTCACCGTCGTCTACCGCTTCGCCCCCGCCGCCCTCACCTGCGAGTTCATCCTCAAAAACCTCGATTCGCGCCCCCTCCCGTGGAGCGCCGGCCACCACTTTTATTTCCACGTGCCTTGGGAACCCGGCCGCGGCCGCGCCGACTACCGACTCACCGTGCCCGCCACCCGCCGCCTCCGCCAGGACTCCGCCGGGCAACTCATCCCCGGCCCCGCCGCCCTCCCCGCCACCGACTCGCTGGCCAACCCCGAGTGGGTCGACACCTTCCACCTTGGCCTCTCCGCACCCACCGCCCTGCTCGCCCCCGCCGGCGGCGGCCGCGCCGGCGCCATCTCCGTGACCCTCGGCATGGACAAAAAAGCCAAGCCCGCCCCCGAGGCCACCTTCGTCACCTGGACGCAAAAACCCGATTCCCCCTTCTACTGCCTCGAGCCGTGGATGGGCCCGCCCAACGCCCCCGAGACCGGCCTCGGCCTCCACCACGTCGCCCCCGGCAAGAGCCAGAGCTTTGTCGTCGAGGTCGCACTCGCCACCTGAGCGCCGCCGCGCTCTATTGGCCCGCCACCATCACCCGTCCCCCTCCAGCCCGCCCAAATCCCTCGCCCTACACCCACCCGCGCTCGATGCCCGTCGTCCTCCTCGCCACCGCCACCCACTCCGCCACGCCCCCGCTCGCCTTTTTCCAAGGCATCGGGGCGATGGAGATGGTGCTCGTCGCCATCGTGGGCCTGCTGCTCTTCGGCGGCAAAGGCCTGCCCGACATGGCGCGCACGATCGGCAAGACCATCCGCGAATTCAAAAAAGCCACCAGCAACGTCGAGAACGAGGTGCGCCGCGTGATGAACGACGAGCCCGCGCCCAAGCGCCGCCCCCGCCCCGCCCCGCCCCCCGCCGACAACTCGCTCCCCGGCCCCCGCCCCGCCGCCGCCGCGCCCGACGACCCCTCGGACGAGGACGGCCACTCCCCTCGCGACGGCATCCACGGGCCCGAGCCGCGCCCCGACACCCCACCCCCGCCCCCCGCCCCGCGCCCCCCGCCGCCTCCGAGCTAGCCGGGATCCGCGGCCGCTCGCGCCGATCTTTCCCCTCTTCAACCCACTCCGCCCACCGTGCCTCCCTCCCTGCTCTACGGCTTCCTCCTCGGCCTCGCCCAGACCCTCGCGACCCTGCTCGTATTCGCGCTCGGACTACACGCCGCGGGCGAGACGCTCCAGCGCGCCCAGTTCATCGAAAACCTGGTCGGCTTTGTCCTCATGATCATCGTCGTCGCCCTCGGCATGCGCGCCGCCCGCAAGGCGCGCGACGCCCGCGGCGACGAGTCGACCTTCGGCGCCGGCGCGCTCTCCGCCCTCGGCCTCGCCTTCGTCGGCGCGATCTTCGCCGGCATCGGCCAGGCCGTCTACATCGCCTACATCAACCCCGCGTTTCAGGAGGTGCTGCGCGCGGCCATCCTCGCCGGAGCCGCCGAACACCTCGCCGGGCTCACTCCCGAGGAGACCGCCGAGGCCACGCGCAACCTCGACCTCATGGTCTCGCCCATCGCGCGTGGTGTCACGCAGGGCATCAGCACCTTCCTCTTCGCCACCATCGTCGGCCTCGCCTTCGCCGTCGTGCTCCGCGCCGCCCTCCGCCGCGAAGCCGCCGCCCAAGCCCGAGGCTGAGCCGCCCGCGGACGCGCACCGCGCACAAAAAAAACGCGCAAGCCCCCGTCCCCACGCGCTTCGCCCCGCGCTCCCGCGCACAAAGCAGGATTCCCGCTTGCGGACGTGTTCAGCCGAACACATCGTAGGCGACCATGCTCACCGAGAAACAGGAGGCCATTCTTGATTTCGTCCGCGCCATCCAGGCCGAGCGCGGCATCCCGCCCAGCACGCGCGACATCCAGCGCCAGTTCGGCTACGCCAGCCAAAACGCCGCCATGAACCACCTCCGCGCCCTGGCCAAGAAGGGCGTCATCGAGCAGATCGACGGCCGCACCTGGGGCCTCAAGGCCCGCCTCGTGCAGGCCCACCTCTTCACCGTGCCCGTCTACGGCAGCATCCCCGCCGGCCGCCCCACCGCTGAAGAGCAAAGCGCCGAGGAGACGCTCCAGCTCGATCCCAGCCTCTTCGGCCTGCCCGCCCGCGCCGCGAACCGGCTCTGGGCCCTGCGCGTCCGCGGCGACTCCATGACCGGCGCCCACATCCTCGACGGCGACCTCGCCCTCCTCGAACGCCGCGAGCCCCGCGCCGGCGACATCATCGCCGCGCTCGTCAACGGCACCGAGACCACGCTCAAGCGCCTGCTCTACCGCGGCCGCGCCGCCATCCTTCACGCCGAGAACCCGCGCTACGCCGACATCGTGCCCGAGAGCGGTCTCGAGTGCCAGGGCGTGCTCGTCGGCCTCATCCGCCGCACCACCTAGTGGCACGGCGTCCCGCCCGTGGGCTTGTCCCCGTAGCATGGGCGTCTCGCCCATGGGATCGTCGTGGCATGGGCGTCCCGCCCATGATCCGTGTTCGATTTCTCCACTCTGCCTGCCCCCTCCGCTCCGCCCGCCCCGTCCGCCTCTTTCCCCCGTCCGCACCGGCGCTCCAGCCGCGCCTCCCCCTCCACCCTTCGCCCTCTCGCATGCACCCGCCGTGCCCGCTCCCGCCACCATCGCCTCTCTCCGCCAGATGCTGGCCGCTCGCTTCCCGCAAGCCGAGCGCCCGGCCGGCGGCCGCGTGCTGCCCACCGGCGTGCCCGCGGTCGATGACGCCGCCGGCGGCTTGCCGCGCCACGCGCTGAGCGAGCTCGTGCGCCCCGCGCCCGCCGCGGGCGCGCAGCTTTTCCTCGCGCAACTGCTCGCCACCACCCGCGCCCTGCCCGCCCGCGTCGCGCTCATCGACGCCGCCGACCACTTCGACCCGCAATCCATCCCGCCCGCCGAGCTGCAACACCTCGTCTGGGTGCGCTGCCGTTCCCACGCCGACGCCTTGCCCGTCGCCGACCTCCTCGCCCGCGAGGCCAGCCTCGACCTCGTCGCGCTCGATCTCTCCGCCACGCCCCTGTCCGTCCTGCGCCGCACGCCCGCCACGGCCTGGTATCGCCTGCAGCGCGCCGTCGAGCAGACCGACCTTGCCCTTCTCGTCCTCACGCCGGCCCCGCTCGTGCCCAGCGCGCAACTCCGCCTGCGCCTCGACGGCGCCCACGCCCTCTCCGCCCTCGCCCTCGAGCGCCCCCACCTCGCCATCGACCTCGAAGTCTCCCGCGAGCGCCAGCGCCTCGCCGCCTCCGCCGCGGCCTGAGCGCCGCGCCTGCTCCCCGATCAGTCCGATCCGTCAGATCAGTCCGATCCGCCCGATTCCACCTCGCGCCATGCTGGCCGTCCTCCACGTCGCCGACTTCGCCCTGCAGGCCCTGCTCCGCGCCGAGCCCGCCCGCCCCTCCGCCGCGCCCGCGGCGCTCATCGATCCGCACTCCCGCCCCGCCCGCGTGCTCGCCTGCACCCCTGCCGCGCACGCCCGCGGCGTTTCCCCCGGCCAGACCAGCGCGCAAGCCCTCGCCCGCTGCGAAAACCTCCGCCTCCTCCCACCGCGCCCCGAGGCCGAGGCGGAGGCCGCCGCCGGCCTGCTCGCGGCCGCCTTCTCGCTCTCGCCTTTCGTCGAGGCCACCGCGCCCGGCGTGTGCACGATCCAGATCGAGGCGCTCCCGCCCGCGCGCCGCGAGCCCGCCCTGCGCCAAGCCCTCGCGCACCTCGACTCCCTCGGCCTCGCCGCCACCGCCGGCACCGGCTCCACCCCGCTGCTCGCGCTCTACGCCGCCCGCCACGCCACCTGGCCCGACGCACCGCTCTTCCTGCCCGACAACGAGCGCGCCTTCCTCGCCCGCCTGCCCCTCGCCACCGCCGAGCCCCCACCCGAGCTCGCGCCCATCCTCGCGAGCTGGGGCCTGCGCACGCTCGGCGACCTCACCGACCTCTCCAAGGCCTCCATCGCCCAGCGCCTCGGCCCCGCCGGCCTCGCCCTCTGGGAACGCGCCGCCGGCCAGACCAGCCGCCCGCTCCACACCGTCGCCCCGCCGCAGGTCTTCGTCGCCGAGACCGCGCTCGAGCACGAGCTCGAGACGCTCGAGCCCCTGCTCTTTCTCGCGCGCCGCTTCCTCGACCGCCTCGCGCTCGAGATCCAAAACGCCTCCCTCGCCGCCGCCGAGATCGTGCTCCAGCTCACGCTCGCCGACGACACCCGCCACGTCCGCACGCTCCGCCTGCCCGAGCCCTCCACACGCGCCGACCTCCTCTTCGCCGCGCTCCAAACCTACCTCGAAACCCTCCGCGCCCCCGCCCCCGTCGTCGGCCTGCGCCTCGCGCTCACGCCCGCCCGCGCCGGCGCGCGCCAGTCCGGCCTCTTCGACCGCGCCCTCCGCGATCCGCACCGCTTCGCCGAGACCCTCGCGCGCGTCGCCGCCCTCGTCGGCGCCGAGCGCGTCGGCACGCCCGAGCTGCAAAACACCCACCGTCCCGACGCCTTCACGCTCGTTGCCCCCGCGTCCGACATCGCCCCGCCGCCGCCCGCCGCCTTTCGCCATCCGCCGCAGGGCTTGGTGCTCTGCCGGCACCGTCCGCCCCGCCCGGTGAACGTGCGCCTCGCGCCCGACACGCCGCGCCCGCTTGCCCTCGAAGGCCCCGCGCTCGTCGGCGACATCAGCGCCTGCGCCGGCCCCTGGCGCGCCTCCGGCGATTGGTGGCAAGCCGACCAACACTGGTGGCGCGAGGAGTGGGACGTGCAACTCGCCGCCGGCCTCGGTCTGCACCGCCTCCTCCGCACCGCCGAGGGCTGGTTCATCGAGGGCGAATACGACTGAGCACCGTCCTCCGTCGCTCCGTCATTCGTCATTAGTCATTAGTCATTCCGCGCCAGCGGCCCCCGTCATGTCCGTCTACATCGAGCTCCACGCCGCCAGCGCCTTCAGTTTCCTGCGCGGCGCCTCCATGCCGGCCGACCTCGCCGCCGAGGCCGCGCGGCTGGGCCTGCCCGGGCTCGCCCTGCTCGACCGCGACGGCCTCTACTCCGCGCCGCGCCTCCACGCCGCCGCCCGCGAGGCCGGTCTGCGCCCGATCGTCGGCGCCGAGATCACGCTCGCCGACGGCTCCGTGCTGCCGCTCCTCGTGCAAAACCGCAGCGGCTACCAAAACCTCTGCCGCCTCCTCAGCACCACCAAGCTCGAGCCGCGCACGTCCCCAAGTGGCATGGGCGTCCCGCCCATGGGCTCGTCCTGCTCGGGCGTCCCGCCCGGGCAGCCTCCCTCCGATCTCCCTCCCGGCTCCGATCCCCGCGCCCGCAAGCGCCCCTGCTTCGCCACCTGGGCCGAGCTCGCCGCCCACGCCGAGGGCCTAGTCGCCCTCACCGGCGACGAGGACGGCCCCCTCCTCCGCGCCTGGCGCGCCCGCGGCGAGGCCGGCGCCGCCGAAGCCCTCGACCAGCTCGCGCGCGTCTTCGGCCCCGGCCGCCTCTACGTCGAGTTGCAACGCCGCCGCGCGCGAGGCGAGGAGCCCGCCCAGCGCATGCTCGCCGACCTCGCCGCCGCCCGCGGCCTGCCGCCCCTCGCCACCGGCGGCGTGCTCCACGCCACCCGCGCCGAGCGCGACATCGCCGATGTCTTCACCTGCCTGCGACACCACACCACGCTCGACGCCGCCGGCCGCCTGCTCGCGATCAACGCCGAGCGCCACCTCCGCTCCGCGCGCGAGATGAGCGCGCTCTTCGCCGACCACCCCGAGGCCCTGCGCAACACCCTGCGCCTCGCCGAGCGCCTCGAGTTCGGCCTGCACGACCTCGGCTACGAATTCCCCTCCTTTCCCGTGCCCGAGGGCGAGACGCAGGAAAACTTCCTCCGCGCCCGCACCTTCGAGGGCGCCCGCGCCCGCTTCCCCACCCTCACCCCACAGGTCGTCGCGCAACTCGAACGCGAGCTCGCCCTCATCACCAAGCTCGGTTTCCCCGGCTATTTCCTCCTCGTCTGGGATATCTGCCGCCGCTGCCGCGATCGCGGCATCCTCGTGCAAGGCCGAGGCTCCGCCGCCAACAGCGCCGTCTGCTACGCCCTCGGCATCACCGCGGTGGACCCCATCGCGCGCAGCCTCCTCTTCGAGCGCTTCCTCAGCGAGGGCCGCGTCGGCACCGACGGCCGCCCCTCCTGGCCCGACATCGACCTCGACCTCCCCAGCGGCCCGCTGCGCGAGTCCGTCATCCAGGACGTGTATGCGCGCTACGGCCGCCGCGGCGCCGCCATGGTGGCCAACGTCATCACCTACCGCGGCCGCGGCGCCACGCGCGAGGTCGGCAAGGTGCTCGGCATCCCCGAGGACGTCGCCGACCGCTTCTCCGCGCTCTACGCCAACGGCGACTTCCCGCAGACGCTCGAGCTCTCGCGCCAGATCGAGGCCGCCGGCCTGCCCGCCAATCACCCGCGCCTGCCCGCCCTGCTCTCCCTCTGCCGGCGCCTCCCCGGCCTGCCCCGCCACCTCGGCCAGCACTCCGGCGGCATGATCCTCTGCCCCGGCAAGCTCGACCGCGTCGTCCCGCTCGAAAACGCCTCCATGGACGACCGCAGCGTCGTGCAATGGGACAAGGACGACTGCGAGGACCTCGGCCTCGTGAAGATCGACCTCCTCGGCCTCGGCATGATGGCCGTGCTCCAGGACTGCCAAGGCCTCTGCGCGCAGAACGGCCGCCCCTTCGAGCTGCACACCGTGCCGCAGGAGGACGCCCAGACCTTCGAGGTCATGCGCCGCGCCGAGACCATCGGCGTCTTCCAGATCGAATCGCGCGCCCAGATGGCCACCCTGCCCCGGCTCCAGCCCCGCACCTTCTACGATGTCGCCATCGCCGTCGCCATCATCCGCCCCGGCCCCATCACCGGCGGTCTCATCGCCCCGTTGATCGAGCGCCGCGCGTATCCGGATAAACCCTACACCTGCATCGCCCCCGAGGTGGACGCGCTCGTGCGCCCCATCCTCGGCCGCACCTTTGGCGTCATCCTTTTCCAGGAGCAGATGCTCGGCCTCGCCATGCAGCTCGGCGGCTTCAGCGGCTCCGAGGCCGAGGAGCTGCGCCGCGCGCTCGGCTTTCACCGCGACGACAATCGCCTGCGCCGGGCCACGCTCAAGCTGCGCGAGGCCCTGCGCGCCCGCGGCCACTCCGAGCAGGTGGTCGAGGCCGTCAGCGCCGCCTCCGCCTCCTTCGCGCTCTACGGTTTCCCGGAGAGCCACGCCATCTCCTTCGCGCTCCTCGCCTACGCCAGCACCTGGCTGAAGGTGCACCGCCCCGCGGAGTTCTACGCCGCCCTGCTCAACAACCAGCCCATGGGCTTCTACTCCGCCGCCACGCTCGTGCAGGACGCGCGCCGCCGCGGCGTGAAAGTCCACCCCGTCTGCGTGCGCCACTCGGACTGGGATTGCACCGTGGAGGGCCCGCAAACGATCCGCATCGGCCTGCGCTACGTGAAAGGCCTGCGCGAGGCGCGCGCTCACGAGCTGGTGCGCGCCCGCGCCGAGGCGCCCTTCGCCTCGCTTGGCGATTTTCTCCGCCGTGTCGCGCTCTCCGCCGCCGAGCGCCGCGCCCTCGCCGCCGTCGGCGCGCTCAACAGCTTCGCCGGCCACCGCCGCGCCGCGCTCTGGCAGGTCGAGGCCGCCTGGTCCGCCGAGGAGACGCTCTTCCAGCACGCGGGCGGCCTGCTCGACGACGCCGACGCGGCCGAGCCCCTCGCGCCGATGGCCCCGCACGAACGCGTGTCGGCCGATTTTATCGGGCTCGGCCTCACCGTCGGCGCCCACCCCATGGCCCTGGTGCGCGAGCGCCTGCCCGACATCTGGCGCGCCGCCGACCTCGCCCTCGCGCGCGACGGCGAGCAGGTGGTGCTCGGCGGGAGCGTGATCTGCCGCCAGCGCCCCGGCACCGCCAAAGGCACGGTGTTTATCTCGCTGGAGGACGAGACCGGCGTGGCCAACGCCATCGTGCACTCCGCGCTCTTCGAGCGCCATCGCCTCGTGATCAACGAGGAGCCCTCGCTCCGCATCACCGGCCGCCTCCAAAACCGCGGCGGCGTCATCCACGTGAAGGCCGAGACCATTGAGGCCCTCCGCGTCGGCGACGCCGTCCCCGCGCAAAGCTCCCACGATTTTCACTGACCCGCGCCGCTCCATCGGCTCCGCCCCCAAGCGCTCCCGCCCGAGCCCAATGTTCGTAATACGAACATTGGCTCGAACACCAACCCGACGTCCGGATCCGGCTTTCTTGCTCTCAAAATTGAACCGTCCACCCGCCGCCTCGCTCGTCCAATGTTCGTAATACGAACATTGGGCCGCACGGTGCCGGCATGCGGAGGCGTGCCCGCCGCCTGGCCGACGCGGGGCGCATTGGCCGGCCAAACGCGCTCGCCAGCCCCCGAGTCCGCGTTTTTCTCCCTTTCTCTTTTCGTTTCGCCTCCGCCTCCCACCCGCCGTGCCTCCGCTCTCCACCGACCTCTTCGACTACGAGCTCCCCGAGCGCCTGATCGCGCAGACGCCCGCCGCGCGCCGCGACGCCTCGCGCCTGCTCGTCGTGCACCGCGACACCCGCCGCCTCGAGCACCGCGTCTTCGCCGAGATCGGCGACTACCTGCGCCCCGGCGACACCCTTTTCCGCAACAACGCCGCCGTCCTCCCCGCCCGCCTCCTCGCCGCCCGACCCACCGGCGGCGCCGTCGAGTGCCTGCTCCTCCGCCCCGCCGCCTCGGGCGACGAGAACGAGTGGTGGTGCCTGCTCCGCCCGGGCAAAAAACTCCCCGTCGGCGCCAGCTTCGGCATCGCCGGCGCCTTCACCGGCACCGTGCGCGAGAAAGACGCCGAGGGCGCCGCGCGCGTCACCTTCGCCTGCCACTCCGCGCCCAACATCGTCGCCGTCGCCAACGCCGTCGGCGAGGTGCCGCTCCCGCCCTACATCGAGCGCCAACACACGCCCGAGGAACGCGCCGCCGACCTCGAGCGCTACCAGACGGTTTACGCCGATCGCCGCCGCCAGGTCGCCGCCGCCGCCCCCACCGCCGGCCTGCACTTCACGCCCGAGCTCCTGGAGAAACTCGCCGCCGCCGGCGTGCGCAGCGCCGACCTCACCCTCCACGTCGGTCTCGGCACCTTCAAACCCATCGCCACCGCCAGCATCGAGGAGCACGCCATCCACCGCGAGATCTACGAGGTGCCGCCCGCCACCCAGGCCGCCGCGCTCGCCCCCGCCCCCGGCACCCGCCGCGTCGCCGTCGGCACCACCAGCGTGCGCACGCTGGAGGATTTTTTACGCAAGCACCCGCCCGGCGCGCCGCCCCTGCCCCACGCCTACCTCGACGAGGCGGCGATCTACCTGTATCCACCGACCCGCTACGCCGCGGTCGACGCCCTCGTGACCAATTTCCACCAGCCGCGCTCCACGCTGCTCTGCCTGGTGAGCTCCTTCCTCACGCCCGGCTCCACCGACGGCATCGCCTGGCTCAAGGAAATCTACGCCGAGGCCATCGCCCGCGACTACCGCTTCTTCAGCTACGGCGACGCCATGCTGATCCTCTGAACCCCGCCGCCCGCCTTGGGACCCGGGCCTGAGGTCACGCCCACTCCATCGGTAAATCTACCGCCCCTGCTTGCGCCCCGCGCGCGAAGCGCTTGCCTCCCCGCCATATGAGCGAGCCCGCCGGCCTCCCGCCCGCCTCCACCATCTCCGCCTGGCGCATCCTGCTGCGCGGCGCCGGCGTGCTCGTGGCGCTTTTTGCCTTCTGCTTCTGGGCCGCCAAGGGCTACCACCGCGGCTGGACCCAGCACCGCGTGCAGGTGATGCAATTTGATCCCGTCACCGAGATCGAGTTTCCGGTCTTCGAGGACCGCTTCGTGCCCGGCGTGGACTACCTCGGCGCGGGTATCTTCGCCGGCCTCGTCATTTTCGGTGTCACCTTCATCCCCGGCCGCAAGCGCCGCGCCGCCCCCGCCGCCTAAAACGCCGCCCGCCCGCTTTTCTCCTGCAAATCCTCAACACCCGCCTATGACCACCACGCTTCGCTCCATCGTCCTCGCCGGCTTCACCATCGTCTCCGCCGTGGCCGCGCCCAAGGCCTTCGACTTTCAAGATCCCAAGGGCGTGAACGCCATCCAGTTCTCCCTCGACTCCGGGCTCGAGCCCATCGCCGGCACCGCCTCCCAGATCGGCGGCATCGTCAACTTCGACCCCGCCGCGGTCGAGACCACCCAAGGCCGCGTGACCGCCGCCGCTGCCTCGCTCAAGGTGCCCAACGCCACCATGACCGAGCACCTGCACAGCGCCGGCTGGGTCGACGTCGCCACCCACCCCGAGATCGCCTTCGAATTTACCCGCCTCGATGACGTGCAGTCCTCCGGCGAAAACCGCTGGAGCGCCACCGCCCGCGGCAACTTCACCCTCCGCGGCGTCACCCGCGAGGTCACCGTGCCCGTGACCCTCAACTACCTGCCCGGCCAGGCCGGCCGCCGCATCAACAAGCCCGAGGCCGGCGGCGACCTCCTCGTCGTGCGCGGCGCCTTCTCGGTCGAACGCGCCGACTTCGGCATCCATCCCGGCCAAAACGAGGACAAGGTGGCTCCCACCATCCAGCTCACCTTCGCCCTCGTCGGCACCGCGCCCTGATCGCCCGACCACCCGCCGACGCGCCCTCCCCCCTCCGCGCCCCCGCCGCGCCGCCCCTCCGGGCCGCGCGGCCTTTTCTTTTTGCGCCTTTTGCGCCTCTTTGCGGCCATTATCCCCCGCCTCCCTCCGCCCATACCGCCCATGACCGACGACGAGCTTCAGACCCTGATCGACGACGCCACCTTCGACCACGCGATGGGCGAGACCGACGCGGCCCTCGCCAAGCTCACGCGCGCCACCGAGGCCGCGCCCGCCTCCTTCGCCGCCTGGCACGCCCTTGCCGAGGTGAACTTCCAGCTCCGCCGTCTCGACGCCGCCCTCGCCGCCGCCGAGCGCGCCCACGCCCTTCGCGCCGACGACCTCTTTATCAACACCACCCTCTCCCGCATCTGGATGGAGAAGGGCGACAAGCCCATGGCCGAAAAATTCGGTGCCCAGGCCAAGATCCTCGGCTGGAAGGACCAGCTCAAAAACCCCGCCGCCCACCAAGGCGGCCTGTGAGGCCGCCTCGACACCGCAGGATCGTTCCACGGGCTACATCCGCCCGGTCGCATCCTCCTACCCGCTTGCCAACCAGGCCACTCCTCTGTCCGCCCCCGCGCGCAGCTTGACCACCGACTACCCTTGACGAACAGACCGCGCATCTCGCAAACAGATTGCTATGCGCCACATCCTGCTCCGCCTCCTCCTGCTGTCCTTGCTCCTCGGACACACGGCACGCGCCGAGGAAAATCCGACCGTTTTCCCCCGCATGGACGGTATCGAGGTCGATGCCGATGGGACCCTCTGGGCGTGGTTTGGCTACGAAAACACGGGCGGCGAACCGCGCATCATTCAGTATAGTATAAACAATTTCTTCATACCGGAGCCTTCAACCCGTCGCGTCGCTCCGATCCGCTTCGCGCCCGGCCGACACCACCGGGTGTTTCGCACTCCCATGGACCCGGTCGAGGGAGTCACTTGGCGTTTGCTCGGTCGTGATGCCATCGCCTCTCCCTCTATTATTGCGCCCCCCTTGCTTCCCTTCACTTTCCAGGGCGAGATCCGCCGCGACGGGAACCGTTTGGATGGCGAAGTAAGCCTGCGCGTGACTTTTTGGGACGCCCCCTCTCACGGCGAGCGACTCGGAACCCCGCGCCTTTTTGACGGCAACTCCTCTCCACGTGTTGCCGTGCAAAACGGCCTCTTTTCCCTCGCCTTGGTGCCCCCTTCCTCCATCGGCCTCGACGGCCTCTGGCTTGAGATCGAAGTCTGGGATCCCGCAGTCGCCGGCTTCGTCACCTTGGGCGATCGCCAACCTGTGCATTCTACGCCCCGGGCTACCTTCAGCGCCCGCACTCGCGGGATCTTGGTCCACCCCAATCTCGTCGTGTTTGGAGACCGGGACACCCTCAGCACAGGACACCAAGCCGTTAGGATCGCCAACCTACCCGAAGGATTCAGCTTGGGTTCTGGGACGGGCAGCACGCGAAGTTCGGGGGAAGGCAACGCTTGGCAGATCCAGGTCAGAAACGACCGGGTCGGCATCCTCCGCATTCCCACCACGCACACCCTCGAAGTCGCGGGCGAAGCCTCCAAGAACACCGCCGGTGCTTGGCTGGCCCACGCCGACGAGCGGATCAAACGCGAGGTCCAGCCACTGGAGAACGCGCTCGGACGTATTCAACAAATCCGCCCCGTGCGCTTCCGCTACACTCAGGAGCACCTGGCGCGCACGGGCTGGACGATCCACGACCGCGAATACGTCAACGTGATCGCGCAGGAATTTGCCAACGTGTTCCCCGAACACGTCCAGAGTTCCGCCGACCTGCACCAAGGCCAAGCCCTGCTCCAAGTCGACACCCACCCGCTCACGCTCTACTCGGTCGCCGCGATCCAGGAAATCGCCGCGGCGCTCGAAGCGCTGCGCGCGGAAAACGCCGCTCTCCGCAGCCGACTCGAGACCTTGGAAGCCCGCTCGGCCGTCACGCCCTGATCCAGCGATCATGCCGCGCCCACACCCACTCCTCGCCGCGCTCCTCGCGCTCGGGCTCCCCTCGGTGACGCTCCACTCCGCCGAGCAGCTCACCGGCTACAGCCTTGCCGGCTGGACCATCGGCGCCGGCGGCACCCGTTCCAGCTCCGGCGACTGGTCGCTCGTCGGCACGGTCGGCCAGCCGATCAGCGCCCGCTTCGAGAGTTCTCCGCCGGCCTGGGCTTTGCAGGCAGGTTTCTGGAACCGCCTCCGCGACCACCGTTCACTTGCCCCGGCGACGCTTTCCCTCGCCCTCTCCGGTCGCTCCGCATCCCTCTCCATCTCCCTCGCCAGCCTCGCGAGTTCCCTGGCCGGCAGCGATCCGGGGCACGGCCTCGCCAAGGTCGATTGGGTCGCCGGCACCAGCCTCCTCGGTGGCTCACTGCTCATCGAAGACGACATCCTCCGCTACGAAGCGCCCGCCGGCCGCGACAGCGCGGATGTGTTCACGTTTTCGACCGTCGACCCGCTGGGTGAGCGCGTCTTCCACCACCTGGTCCTCGACCTGGTCTGGCCCCTGGAGGTGCTTTCCATCGTCGCCGAGCCGAAGGACGCCGAGCACGGCGTCGCACTGCTGCGCGTTCGTTTTGGCGGCGAGCCCGGTCTCGGCTACCGAGTGCAGGCCAGCTCCGACCTCCTTATTTGGGAGGAGGCCGGGATCTACTTTGGCGATGCACGGGGCGAATTTGAGCACCAGGAGCCGCTCACCGAGCCCCGACGCTTCTTCCGCGCCGTCGCGCCCTGAGCCTGCATCCGGCGACAGCCGCGGCGCGCCTCGCTGAAAGCAGAGCCCGCACATGCCGCCCGAGCTTTCCCTTGACCGCCCGCCCCTCGCCCGCGGACGCTGACCGTTTATGAAAGCCGGAATCGTCGGTCTCCCCAACGTGGGCAAGTCCACCCTCTTCAACGCCCTCACCCGCTCCCGCAAGGCCGAGGCCGCCAACTACCCGTTCTGCACCATCGACCCCAACGTGGGCGTCGTCACCGTGCCCGACGAGCGCCTCGTCCCGCTCCAGAAAATCGCCAAGACCAACGTCATCATCCCGGCCGCCATCGAGTTCGTCGACATCGCCGGCCTCGTCAAAGGCGCCAGCCAGGGCGAGGGCCTCGGCAACCAGTTCCTCGCCAACATCCGCGAGGTCGACGCCATCGTCCACGTCGTGCGCTGCTTCGAGGACAGCGACATCCTCCACACCATGGGCTCGGTCGACCCCGTGCGCGACATCGACGTCATCACCACCGAGCTCATCCTCGCCGATCTCGACGCCGTCCAGAAGCGCCTCGACAAGACCCAGAAGAAGGCGAAATCCGGCGACAAGGACGCCCAGGCCGAAGTCGCCCTGCTCGAGCGCCTCGTCCCCCACCTCAACGAGAACAAGCCCGCCAACATTCTCGAGGCCACCGAGGAAGAGCAAAAGCTCCTCAAGCTCTTCCAGCTCCTCTCCGCCAAGCCCGTCCTCTCCGCCTGCACCGTCGCCGAGGGCGCTCTCGCCACCGCCGAGCACAACCCCTTCGTGCAACAAGTGGCCGCCTTCGTGACGGCCCACCACGACGCCGCCTACGTGCCGATCAGCGCCCGCATCGAGGCCGAGCTCATCGACCTCGCGCCCGAGGAGGCGAAGGAGTTTCTCAAGGACCTCGGCGTCTCCGACTCCGGCGTGAGCAACCTCATCCGCGAGAGCTACTCGCTCCTCGGCCTGCAGACCTACTTCCCCGCCGGGGAAAAAGAGGTTCGCGCCTGGACGAGCAAGAAGGGCTGGAAGGCCCCGCAGGCCGCCGGCGTCATCCACACCGACTTCGAGAAAAACTTCATCAAGGCCGAGGTCGTCTCCTACGAGGACCTCGTGCGCCTCGGCAGCACCGCCGCCGCGCGCGAGGCCGGCAAATACCGCCTCGAGGGCAAGGAATACGTCTTCCGCGACGGCGACGTCGCCCTCTTCAAAGTCGGCGCCTGAGCCGGTCCGCCATCCGCGCCCCGCGCACGCGGCGCGCGGCTCCCCGCTCTGGCGTGTCCGGCGGGATTCGAACCCACGACCAGCCGCTTAGAAGGCGGCTGCTCTATCCAACTGAGCTACGGACACCCGAGAGTGTCCGCAAAAAGCCACGCCGCCCCCGCGCGGACAAGGTCAAAGCCGCGCACTCCAAAACCCGCGCCTCACGCCGCCCCGCCGCGCGGAGCCCACGCGCGGCTCCCGCCCCGACACGCGCGAAGAAAAAGCCCCGCCGGTGAAGGCGGGGCCGGAAAATCACCGACGTCGGAGCCGCGCGCTGGGCGCGTGCCCCTCGGGCTCGGGCTCGGCTCGGGCTCAGATCGCGGCCTCGCCGCGCTCGGAGGTGCGGATGCGCACCACGTCCTCGACATGCTGCACGAAGATCTTGCCGTCGCCGATCTTGCCGGTCTTGGCGGCGGCCGCGATGGTGTCGACCGCCTTGGCCACGAGGTCGTCGCCGACCACGATCTCGAGCTTCGTCTTGGGCAGGAAATCCACGGTGTATTCGCTGCCCCGGTAGATCTCGGTGTGCCCCTTCTGGCGACCGAAGCCTTTGACCTCGGTCACGGTCATGCCCTCGACGCCGATGCCGGCGAGGGCCTCTTTCACTTCCTCCAGTTTGAAGGGCTTGATGATGGCGATGATGAGTTTCATGCGGGAATAAAGGTTGGCGTGTGACTGTTGGACGGTGAAGGCAAGCTCGCGGCTCAGCCGATGTAACCCTCTTCACCGTGCTCGGACGTGTCGAGTCCGGCTTGCTCCACCTCGGCGGAGACGCGCAGGCCGACCAGGGCCTTGACGACATAGGCGATCAGGATGGTGGCGCCCACGCTCCACACCGCGGTGATGGCGACGGCCTTGAACTGCTCGAGCACGAGGTTGTAGCCCTCGGCCTGGAGCTCGCCGACGAGCGGGTTGATCTCCGGATTGGCGAAGACGCCGGTGAGCACCGCGCCGAGCAGGCCGCCCACGCCGTGCACGCCGAAGGTGTCGAGCGCGTCGTCGTAGCCGAAGATCTTTTTCAGGTAGGCGACGGCGAAGAAGGGCACGAGGCCGCCGAGCAGGCCGAAGACGATGGACGCGTTGACCGAGACAAAACCGGCCGCGGGGGTGATGGCCACGAGGCCGCCGATCACGCCCGAGCTAAAGCCGAGCACGCTGGGCTTGCCCTTGAGCGCCCACTCCGCGAGGCCCCAGGCGAGGCCGCCGACGGCGGCGGAGAAGGTCGTGGTCGCGAAGGCGTTGGCCGCCACGCCGTCGGCCGCGCCCGCCGAGCCCGCGTTGAAACCATACCAGCCGACCCAGAGCATGCCGGTGCCCACCGCGGTGAGCACCACGCTGTGCGGCGCGAGGTGGTCTTTGCCAAAGCCGCGCCGCGGCCCGAGGATCATGCAGAGCGCGAGCGCGGAAAATCCGGAGGTCATGTGCACCACGGTGCCACCGGCGAAATCGATCGCCTTGATCTGCGAGTGCAGCAGGCCGCCGCCCCAGACCATGTGCGCGAAGGGGAAGTAGACCAGGAAGAGCCAGAAGGTGACGAAGAGCAGCACGGCGGAGAACTTCATGCGCTCGGCGATGGCGCCGATCATGAGCGCGGGCGTGATGATCGCGAAAGTCATCTGGAAGATCGCGAAGACGTTTTCCGGCACGGTGTCCAAGGTGGACGGCTCCGAGCCCACGCCCTCGAAGAAGGCCGCCGAAAGCCCGCCGACGAACGCGTTGCCCTCGGTGAAGGCCAGGCTGAAGCCGACCGCCCACCAAGCGAGGGCCGAGATGCCGGCGATCGCGAAGATCTGCGCGAAGACGGAGAGCACGTTCTTCTTTCGCACGATGCCGCCGTAGAAGAGCGCGAGGCCCGGGATCGACATGAAGAGCACGAGCGCCGAGCTGACCATCATCCAGGCGTTGTCGCCGGAGTCGATGCCCCCGGCCCCGGCCTGCGCCTCCAACGCGGCTAAGCGTTCTTCAAGCGTGAGGGCGGCGGCGGCTTCGGCCACCCCCTCGGCCGCGGCGCTCGCGGCGGCCGTGGGCGCGGGAAGGACTTCTTGGGCCGTCGCGGAAACGGCGAAAGCGCCGCCAGCCAGAGCCAGCGCGCAGAACAGGGTTTTCAGGAGCGTTTTCATGTGGACCGGACACCTCGCAGCACCCGGCACGCCATGAATCCCGCTCATAGCCCGATAAGTTTAATCACCAAAGCATGCGCCTCATCATCAGCGGCTTGAATGATGAATAAAATTCACAGGCAAACAGCTCCGCGTGGTCAAAAACCGCCGCCCCAGCGAGATAGCGCAAGGCAGTGGCAGCGACGACTGCCTAAATCGGGGGGCGGGCGGGGCTGTTGCCGATGCTCGGCGGTGGGCGCCGCCTGGGCTAGGTGTTGGCGTCTTCGTCGGCCGCGAGGCGGCGCTGGTTGGCCGGCAGGTGCTGCGGCAGGACCAGGTAGTAGTTCATCAACCACCAACTGCGCGAGGAGCGGTAGAACAGCACGGGAAACAACACCGCGCCCACGCCCGCCGCCACCGCCGCCGTCGCGCCGCCGATCCAGCCGAAGAGGTAGGCAAGCAGGATGGGCAACAGGATCAGGCAGACCGTCACGCCGTAGTTGAGCGACATCGCGCCGAGAAATCCGCCCTCGTCGCGCTCCAGCACGAGACCGCACTCGCCGCAGACCGGACGCAGCGTGAAGGGCCGGCCGGGCACGAAAAGCGCGCGCCCCCCGCAGTTGGGACAACGATTGGCGAGGCCGCGGGCGGCGATCTGCAGGCGCGTGACCTTGGGCTTCATCGGGCGGCACCCTCGGCCTGCGCCGCGTCCGAAGCAAGCGGGGCGGCGCAGGCCCGCGCGGCCCGGCAAAAGCGCGCGCCCGCCTCGGCGAGCGCGGAGGGCGGAAGCACGCCGTAGCTCAGGCGCACGGTGTTTTTTGGCGGCGCGTCGCCGTGGCAGAGCGCGCCCGGCACGTAGAGCACGCCCTCGCGCAGGCAGGCGCGGCAAAACGCCGAGTCGCCCCCGGTGTCGAGGCCCGGCGGCCCCTCCAGCCAGAGATAAAGCCCGCCCTCGGGCACGCGCCAGCGCCAGCCGAGCCCGGCGAGCCCGCCCGCCACCAGCGCCTGGTGCAGCGCGTCGCGTTTCTCCCGGTAGGCTCCACGCAGCACGCCGAGCTGCGCCTCGAAGCCGCCGTCCAGCAGCGCGCGCTCGAGCAGCGCCTGGGCGAAGTTGGCCGTGCCGAAATCCTGGTGCCCCTTGACGTGCAGCATCGCGGAGCGCCAGGCCGCGTCATCGCACATGCCGAAGCCAACCTTCAGACCGGTCGCGAAAGGCTTGGTCAGCGTGCCCGTGTAGAGACGGGGAAAACCATCCCACGCGCGGTCGCCGAGCACCCCGGCCTGGGCCGAGGCGGCGGCGGGATCAAAGCCGAGCTCACGGTAGGCGGCGTCCTCGATCACCGGCACCACGCAGTCCTCCGCGCGCAGGGTGGCGGCGAGGACGCGTTTCTCGTCCGCTCCGAGCGTGCGTCCGCTCGGATTGGAGAACCAGCTCACGAAATACACCGCCTTGAGCCGCGAACGCGCCCCGGAGCTCCGTAGTTGCCCGAGCATTACGGCGAGCGCCCGCGCGTCGAGCCGCCCCTCGACGTCGGTCGGCAGGGAGCGCGCCTCGACGCCGAGACCGCCGAGCAGTTCGAGAAACACAAAGTAGCTGGGACGGTCGAGGAGCACGATGTCCCCCGGCTCGCACAGGGTCTGGACCGCCAGGTAGAGGGCCTGCTGGGAGCCGTTGGTGACAAAGGTCTGCGCGGCGCGGGCGGCGACCGCCTCGGGAGCCACGGCCGGAGCGCCGCCGCCGCCGGCGGCCGCGTCCTGCGCCAGCACGCGCGCCGCCAGGGCCGCGCGCAGGCCGGGGCGGCCGGCATTGGTGCCGTATTGCAGAAACTCCTTGTCCGGCGCCTCCAGCGTCAGCCGGCGCATGCCCTCGCCCAAGGCCGTGAGCGGCAGGGTCGCGTTGTCGGTGAACCCCGCCGCGAGCGAGAGCAGGCCGGGCGTCTCGAGCGCCACCTGCATCAAGGCCGTGATCGCGGGCGGGCGGGCACGCCGCCCCAGCGCGGACAAGACGGGCGGGACGGGCGAGGAGGCGGACGGGGATACGGACATAGAGGGTCACTCTGTGCCCGGACCCGGCCGCCCGACAAGCCGCGCCTGCCACCTCCGGCGACCGAGGCGGATCCACCCCGCCCCGCTCACTCCGCGGCTCACGCGGTTCAGGCTTGCTTGCCCTCCTTGGGAGAGCGGGCCGCCGGGCCGCGGTAGACGGTCTTCAAAGGCAGCTCGCTGTCCGGCCATCGCGCCAAAAAAGCCCGCTGCGCCGCGCGATCCGGCACCTGCTCCGCGCCCTCGCGCTCCAGCTGCCAGCCCGGATAGCCGGGCCCGAGCCCCGTCACCGTCACCCGCGCCGCCGCCTCGTCCACGACGAAGAGCGCGCGCCAAGCGCCGCAACCGATCTCCAGCCCTCCGCCGTGCTCTGTAGGGACTCGACGAATACGCCGCGTGCGATGAGGGGCGGGGTCGCGGCCGAGCAACTCGCGCAGTCGCGGCAAAAAATCCACCCCATGCCCCTCGCGCAGCCACGCGGCCTGCTCCGTCGCGCGCGGGGCGAGCACCACCTCGAAACGCGGAGCGGCGCGCTCCGCCGCATCGACCTCGTCGATCCAGCCCGCCTTCGCGCCGGGGAAGGCGTCGTAGGCCGGCACGTAAGGCTTGATGTCGAAAACCGGCGTGCCCTCCACCAGATCGCAAGGCCCGAGACGCAACAGACGCCCGCCCGCCTCCACTCCGAGCAGGCGCACCGGCGTGAGGCCGAGCGCGTTCGGGCGATGCGGCGAGCGCGTGGCGAAAACGCCTCTGCGCTTCTGCGGCCCCCGCGGGGGAATGACGGTCGGGCGCCAGGTGTTGTTGCGGTGAAACCACCACAGCAACCACACCCGCTCAAATCCCGCGAGGTCCCGCGTGGCGAGGGCGAGCTCCGCCTCCGGCAGAAGCTCCAGATAGTTTACTTCCGGCTCGCGCTCGTCGGGTTGATGTCGCGCCTGAAACTTCACCCCCTTCCCACTTCGGATGAAACCGATGGGCCGGAGCGTGAGGGTGGCGGCGGGAGCGGAGTCGGACACGAGGCAGGGTTACCGACAAACCGTCCCGGGTTGTAGCCTAATCTGGTCCGCCCTTCGACGGGAAGCGCCCCGCTCCCGCGCCACCCCGCCTTCGCGTTCCCTCAGCCGCCATCATGCAAATGGGCGGCAGAGCAGCGAGGTGAGATCGCGAGCAGATTTCGGTGCGGACCGAGCGAAGGAATACTCGGAGAGTATTTCAAGACGACGGAGCGCAGTAGCGCGGAGATGGCATCGCCGCAGGCGATGGCCCGGAGGGCCGCCCGGACTCGGGTGCCCGCGCAGCGGGCGGAGCCGGGCGCAACAGCCCCACCGAAAGGTGCCGCGAGATCACCTCGATGCGACCCGAACATTTGCATGATGTCGGCTCAGGTTCGGCCCGCGCGCAAGGACGCCACGAGCTCGGCCGTGCCCTCGGCCATGCTCACCTTGGGCGAATAACCAAGATCGCGGCGCGCGGCGGAGATATTGAACCAGTGGTCCTTCGCCAGCTCCGCCGCGATGAAGCGCGTCATCGGCGGCTCGCCGCGCAGAGGCAGCAAGCGCCAGCCCAGTTCGCACACGCCTCCCAGCGCGCTCGCCGCCGCGAGGGAGAGCGCCTTGGTGACGGGCGGCTCGCCGAGCGCGCGCAGGAGATCGTTGATCCAGTCCCAGAGCACGACGGCCTCGCCGTTGGTGATGAAGTAGGCCCGGCCCGCCGCCGGCCCGCGCGCTCCACCCGGCGCGCCGAGCGCGCGCTCGGCCAGCAGGTGGGCGTCGACCGCGTTGCGCACGTGCACCATGTCGACCTGGTTTTGCCCGCGCCCCACGATGCGCAGGCGGCCGGCCCGCGCGCGCGCCAGGATGCGCGGCACGAGGTGCGGGTCGCCCACACCCCAGATCAGGTGCGGCCGCAGCGCGCAGACGCGAAACAGCTCCGTCGTCGAGGCCAGCGCCTCGCCCTCGGCGATCGCCTTGGTGACCGGATACGGGCTTGGGCAGTGCCGCGTGAGCGGCAGCGACTCGTCGGCGTCGGCGAGATCGAGGCCGTTGTAGACCACGCTCGGCGTGCTCGTATGCACGAAGCGCGGCACGCCCGCCGCCTGCGCCGCGCGGATCAGCGCCCGGGTGGCGAGCACGTTGTCCCGATAAAAATCGTCATACCTGCCCCACACGCCGACTCGCGCCGCCACGTGAAACACCGTGTCCGCCCCGCGCACCGCCTCTTCGCAGACCGAGGCCTCGTGCAGCGGCCCCACCACCACGCGCACGCCGCGCGCCTCCAGCGCCGGCCGGGCCGAACGCGAGACCACCGTCACGCGACGCCCCGCCTCCAGCAGGCGATCGACCAGATGCGAACCAAGAAACCCGGTGCCCCCGGTCACCAGAACCGGAGTGTCGATGTCGGCGATCTTTTGCGTGCTCATGGGAAGAGGGTCTCAGCGTTTGGGGTCGGACTCAAAACCAACCGCACCCTCCTCGTTGACCCAGCGGGTGAGGGTGAGGCGGTGGATTTTCGCGTTGTGCCGCACGTCGACCGGCAGCTGCTTGCGAAAGTAGAAGGATTTTAAGGCCGAGGTGTGCACGTGGGCGAGCGCCAGGGCTCGCAGCTCGCGCGCCAGCCGACGACAATGGTCGCCCGAGTCGACCTTCGTCGGGTCGTCCGGTTCCACCACGATCGCCGGTCGCGCGCGTCCACCGACCAGCAGTTTGACCAAGGCCGCGCGCCGCACTTCCGCGTGCGCCTCAAAAATCGGCTCCACCTGCGCCGGGAAAAGCGGCCCGCGCGCGGTCTCCACCGCCTCCACCTTGCGCCCGGCGAACCAGAGCCGGCCCCACGCGTCGAGAAAGCCGAGATCGCCCATGCGGTGCCAGACCTCGCCGCGCGCCGCGTCGGGGATCTTCGCCCCGGCCGTCGCCTCGGGCAGGCCGTCGTATTCCAGCGTCACGGTGGGGCCGCGCACGATGATCTCGCCGATCTCGTTCACCGCCGCCTCGTGCGTCTGCGCGATGTCGGCCACCGGTCCCTCGACCGGCGCGATCACGCGCACGGCGTTGGCCCCCAGCGGTCGGCCCACGCAGACGCCCGCTCCCTGGAGCGTGTCGGCCGCGGTGCCGCCCAGCACCTCCTCGCCCGAGATCGTGCTCACCGGCAGCGCCTCCGTGGCGCCGTAGGGGCTGTGCATTTCTCCGTTCGGCATCACCTCGCGCATCGCCTGCCAGAGCCCGGGCGGCACCGGCGCGCCCGCGCAGAGCACGCGGCGCAGACTGGGCAGGGTGGTCTTCGTGCGCAGGCAATGCGCGGCGAGATTTCCCCACAAGGTCGGCGAGCCGAAGGAGGTCGTCACACCCTCCTGCCGGATCGCTTGCACGAGCTTCGCCGGGTCGGCCTGGGCCGGACGCGAGGGGTCGATCTCCGGCACCACCACCGTCATGCCGAGCGCGGGCGCGAAGAGCGCGAAGAGCGGCAACAGCGGCAGGTCCACCTCGCCGGGCTCGATGCCGTAGGTCTCGCGGATCAAGCGCACCTGCGCGTCGAACTGCCCATGCGTGTAGACGACGCCCTTCGGCGCGCCGGTCGAGCCGCTGGTGAACAAGATCGCCGCCGGCTCCGCCGCCGCGCACACCCGAGCTCCGCGGTCGCCGGCCGGCCGGCGCGCGCCGGACGGCGCGAGACGCGCGGTCGTCGTGCCCGGCACCGCCACGCGCACCTCCACGCTGCGGAAAGCGGAGCGGAAAATCCAGGAGGCGAAGCGGGCGAGCGGAATGCCCACCAGCGCGCACGGACGGCTGTGCGCCACGCAGCGCAGGAAGGCTTTTCGGCCCATGCCCGGATCGATCACGACCGGCAGCGCACCGAGCTCAAAGAGGGCAAACACCACCGCGATCAACGGCAGGCCCTGTCGCACCATCACCAGCGTGCGGTCACCGGGTCGCACCCCCGCGGCGGAGAGACGCTCCCGCCACGCGGCGACCTCGGCGGAGAGTTCAGCGTAGGAGAGGACGAGGTAGTCGATCCGGTCACCGCGCCGGCCGCGCGGCACCTTGAGCGCGGCCTGCGCCGGCTGGGCCGCCGCCTGGAGGACGAGGTGGCGGGCGATGTTGGCGGAGGCGTCGGCGGTCACGGCGAGGGTCACGGCGGCGAAAAGAATCGCGCTATAACGCAGAGCCCCACCGCTTCCGCAAGCGCGGCCGGCCGCTTCCGGGTCGGCCCTTCTCGACTCAAGCCCACCCGGAGGCCACCCCGCGCCTCAACTTATCCCCTCCAGCACCTGCCGGATCACCTTGGCGAAATCGGTTATGCGATAGGGCTTCGGGATCATGCCACGGAATCCATAGGCGCGGTGATCGCTCATCACCGGGTCGCTCGAATAACCGCTGCTCACGATCGCGCGCACCTCCGGGTCGATCTTCATCAACTCTCGCATGCACTGGAGCCCGCCCATGCCGCCCGGCACGGTCAAATCGGTGATGACCAGATCGAAACGCCGCCCCTCCTCCAACGCGCGCTTGTAGGCCTCGATCGCAGCCGTGCCGTCGGCCGCGGCCTCCACCTTGAATCCGATGCGCCGCAGCAACTGCGAAGCCATGGTCCGGATTCCCTCCTCGTCGTCCATCAGCAACACGCGCCCGTTCATCGTCGGCGAGCCGCCGAAGGGAGTCTGCGTCAGCGTCGAAGCCTGCGCCGACCTGGTCGCGGGCAACCAGATGCGGAAGCGGGTGCCGCGACCGATCTCGGAATCCACCTCGATGTAGCCGCCATGCTTTTTCACGATCGCATAGACCGTCGCGAGGCCGAGTCCGCTGCCTTCGCGCTTCGTCGTGAAATACGGGTCGAAGATCTTGCCCAGATGCTCCGGCCGGATGCCCGCCCCCGTGTCGCTCACCGACAACCGCACCGTCGGCCCGCTCAGGCCCGTGCGCAGCGGGGCCGCGCTGTCGTTGGCCAGGTTGATCCAGATCAGGCCGCCGTCGGGCATGGCCTGCGACGCGTTGAGCACCAGGTTTTGCACCACCTGCCCGATCTGGCCTTTGTCGACATCCGCCGCCCAGAGATCCTGCTCGATCTCAAATTGGCACTTCGCCTTCGCCCCGTGGAGGCAAAACTCCGCCGTCTCGCGCACCACCTCCGCCAGCTGCACCGCCGAACGGATCGGATCCCCGCCCTTGGCGAAGGTCAGCAACTGCTGCGTGAGATCGCGCGCCCGCATCAGGCCCTTCTCCGCCTCCTGCAACCACTGCGCGCTCGTGCTCTGCACCTGCGTGTCGAGCATCGCCAGCGTCACGTTGCCCATGACCACGGTGAGCAGGTTGTTGAAATCGTGCGCGATCCCGCCGGCCAGCACGCCCACGCTCTCGAGCTTGGTCGCGCGCAGCATCTCCGACTCCAGCTTCGCGCGCTCGGTGACGTCGCGCAGCACGAGCACCACGCCGGCCGGCTGGCTGGCGGTGTCGCGGACCGGGGCGCAACGCCCCTCGACCAGTCGCTGCACCCCCTGCCGGTGCAGCAGCGCCGTCGCCGCGGGCAGCTCCACCACCAAGGCCTCCGACAACGCGCGCAGATGCGGCGACTCCACCGGCTCACGCGAGCGCTCGTGTTGCAAGGGGCACACGTCCGAAATCGAGCGACCGATCGCCACCCCGTCCGTCCATCCGGTGAGCTCCTCCGCCGCCTCGTTGATGTAGGTCACCACGCCCTTGCGGTCGGTCGTGATCACCGCCTCCGCCATCGCGCGCAGCGTCACGCGCAGCCGCTCGCGCTCGGAAGCGAGATCCTCTTCCGCCACCTTCCGCGCGTGGATGTCGGAGTGGGTGCCCACGAAACGCACCGGCCGCCCCGCCTCGTCAAACTGGGCCAGGCCGCGCGCGAGGATCCACCGATAGCGCCCGTCCTTGCAAAGGAGCCGATGCTCCACGCGGTAGCTCTCGGTCCGACGGGCCAGGTGCATGTCCATCGCGCGCGTCGCCGCCGCGCGATCCTCCGGATGCGTGAGCGCGTCCCAAGCCTCGCGCGATTCCTCCAGATCGCCCCGCCCGTAGCCGAGCATCTCGCGACTGCGGTCCGAAACGAAAAAACGCCCGCTCGCAAAATCGACCTCCCAGATGCCGGCGTTGATGCCCCGCACGGCCAACTGCCAGCGATCCTCGCTCTCGCGCAGGCGCTCCTGCGTCTGCCGCAGGTCCGTCACGTCGGTGAAGACCGCCATCACCCGCGAATGGTCCGGCCGCCCCTTGTCCACCGGAACCGACCAGTGCATGATCGCCTGCACGCTCCGCCCGTCGCCCCGCCTCAGGCTCACGTTGTGCACCAGCTCCCGCTGCCCCGCCCACAAGGCCTCGAGCTTGGCGGAGAAGGCCGCCTCGAACTCCGGCCCGAAATCCGGCAGCCGATCCTGCGCTTCGGCCAGGTCCTTCAGCCCCGTGATCTCCAGCGCGGTCCGGTTGAGCGCCACCAGTTTCATGCGCTTGAACTGCTCCCGCAAAACCTGCGGACGCCTCCGCAGGTGCCCGGAGAAATCCGAAACCCCCTCCGCGCGAAGCTCCTCGACCCACGCCGCCTGCGAGCGCATGTCCATGACCACCACGGCTACCGGCGCGTGATCGAACAAAAACTTCAACCGCTCGGCCGACACCGCAAAATCCGCGGTCTTCTTCCGCACCCTCGCCCGGTAAATCAGAAACGACACCAAGGCCGCCAGCGCCCCGGCCAAGCCCATCCCCCACCACTCCGCCACGCTCACGGCGACCCAGGGATCCTCCGCCGCACGCGCCACCGGCAGACCGGCCGCGGCACCGATCACACATAAACTGAAACGCCCGAAACAACGCGAAGAGGTAAGCATGGACTCGGTATGGGTGCACGAACCAGACCAACCCGGCGGCGCTCCTGTCGAGGCGCAATCCGCAGACTTTTACGTTATCATTACGCAAACCAGCGCCCAAGCGCCCCCCGCTCGTCAGGCCCCTCGGTGGCGCCGCGCCCCCTCCAACCATCGCGAAAGCACCGACGCATCACGGAGAAACGCGTCCTCCGTATCCCCGGGCACGAACTCAAGCATCGCAAACCGCTCACCCGGCAAGGCCGCCAAGACCGGCCAGAACTCCGCCCACCTCGCCTCCCCCTCGGCCAAGGGCAAGCGCTGCGCCGAGCTCGGCCACCAATGGAAAACGTGCACGTTGCTCACCCGCGCCGACACCGCGCGCAGCCCGGCCACGCACTCCTCGGTCGCCTCGCCGTTGTGCGGTTGCCAGCACGTGAAGAGATTTGGATGCGCCACCTCCTCCAGCAGCCGGCTCGCCGACTCGTTGGTGTCGGTGAGGGTGTTGGCGTGAAACTCCGTCGAAATCGTCACCCCCACCTGCGCCGCCAGCGCGGTGATCCGGCGCAGATCCTCCACCACGGCCCGCCGCCCCTCGGTGCTCAGCTCCGCCGAGCCCTTGTTGCCCGGCCACACCCGGATCGTCGGCGCGCCCAGCTCCAGCGCCGAGTCGAGCACCTGCTTGAACGGCAGCCCGTTCGTCTCGCTGAACCCCGCGCGGTAATAGCTCCCGTAGGCCGCCACCCGCAGCCCCGCCTCCTGCGTCATCGCCCGCACCTCGCGCGCCCTCGGCAGGTCCCCGTGCGGCACATGGATGTCACCGCCCCACTCGATGCCGACCAAACCGGCCTTGCGCACGAGCGCGATGATCTCGGCGGACGAGAGTTTGCGAAAGGTGATGGAGACCAGACCCGGGTGAATCATGCGCCCACCACAAGCCCCGCTCGCCCTCCTCACAAGCCCGGGCAAAACTTTGTCGCCGGACCCGCCCCCCGCCGCGCGTAACACCCTCCGCATCCATGCGCCCCTTCCGCCTCCTGCCCCTCGCCCTCGCCGTCGCGCTGTTGCCCTCCCCCGGGAACGCCGAGCCCCCGCTCGGCACTCCGTCCCCGCCGCCCCCACCCGCCGCCGCCCTCCTCCACGCCGTTTCCGAGGCCCCCACCCTCCAAGCCGCCCGCGCCCGCGCCGAGGCCGCCCGCGCCCGCCGCGCCTCCGCCGGCCGCTTCCCCGACCCGCAGCTCGAGGGCATGTATTCCCAGGTGCGCCGCCCCATGGGCATGGAGCAAAATCCCATGTGGGAAGTCTCCCTCACCCAGCCCCTCCCCAAGGCCGGCGAACGCGCCGCCGACCGCGACCGCGCCGCCGCCGCCGTCTCCATGGCCGAGGCCGACTTCGCGCTCATGGCCGGCGAGATGGCCGCCGACACCGCTCTCGCCCTCGCCGAGGCCGAGGCCGCCCGCGCCCGCGTCGCCCTTCTCCAACGCCAGGTCGAGCGCGGCGAGCGCATCCTCGCCGGCCTCGATGCCCGCCTCGGCGCCGGCTCCGGCCGCGTCGCCGACCGCCTCGCCGTGCAAAGCCGCGTCGCCACCCTCCGCCTCCAGATCGAGCAGGAAAGCCGCCTCGCCGACGACGCCCTCGCCGAGGCCCGCGGCCGCCTCGGCCTCGCCCCCGAGGCCCCGCTCCCCGCCTTTTCCGCCCCCGCCTCCGCCGAGATCGACCCCGCCGCCCTGCCCGCGCTCCGCCTCGCCTCCGCCCGCGCCGACGAGGCCCGCGCCTTGGCCCGCATGGCCCGCGCCTCCGCCCGCCCCATGAGCGCCGTCGGCCTCCGCTTCGAACGCGAAGAAGAACGTATGGGCAACATGGATACGGTCGGCGTCGCCTTCATGACCGAGCTGCCCTTCCGCGCCCGCGGCTACGCCCGCGCCGAGACCGCCGCCGCCCGCGCCGAGGAGCGCGCCGCCCGCGCCGAGGCCGAGACCGCCGGCCACC
>JAUVVA010000186.1 GCA_030604905.1 Verrucomicrobiota bacterium
CGCAGTTGCGCAGGAGCGACTCGAGCACGAGGCGGATCGAGACCGGCAGGCGCGAGACCTTGAAGCCGGCCTGCTCGAGCGCGGGCAGCGAGTAGAAGGAGTGCTCGGCGCCGTTGGCGGAGAACTTTTGGAGGGTGTTGAAGGGATTCGGAAGGCTCATCGTGGTCGTAGAAAATCTAATGGGGGTCCGGATACGAAATCGCCCGCGCGGGTCAGGCGCGGGCGACGGAAGAATGGGCGGCGCTTACTTGGCGAGGGCGGCCTTGACCGCCTCGAAGTTCGGCAGGTCCTTCGGGGTCGGGGTGCGCTCGGCGTATTTGATCACGCCATCCTTGCCGATGACGAAGGCGGCGCGGGCCGAGGTGTCGCCGATGCCGGCGAGCGCGGGGAAGAGCACGCCGTTGGCCTTGGTGACCTCCTTGTTGAGGTCGGAGACGATTGTCAGCTTGATCTTGTTTTGCTGGGCCCAGGCCTCCTGCGCGAAGGGGCTGTCGACGCTGATCGCGATCACCTCGGCGCCGAGGGCGGCGTAGGCGGCGAGGCCGGAGGTGATGTCGCACATCTCGGTCGTGCAGACGCCGGTGAAGGCGAGCGGGAAAAAGAGCAACACGGTCTGCTTGTGGCCGAAGTTGGCGGAGAGCGTCACATCAACGAGACCATCGGGGGTCTTGGACTTGAGCGTGAAATCGGGAGCTTTGGTGCCGACGGCGAGGGCCATGAGGAGGATGGGTTAGGTTGTGGGTGTGGTGCTTGCGAAGAACCGCGCGCCAGCGCAAGGCGGACGACGCGAAAGCGCAAACGTGAGAGGCGGTCCCGCGCGCGGCAACCCGTTTTTCCCCGATGGCCCCCCTGCGCAAAATCACCCTTCGAGTAGACGGGGTGCTGGCATTGACAGGTCCCCGCCCCACCCTAGCTTTCGGCATCGCTCGGCCCAACGGGCTCACGCCCGAGGCTACGATTTCCCCGTAAACGCCATGCCACTCCCGCCTTCCAAGCAAGATCCCTCCGGCGGAAAAGACTTCGTCAAGCAGTCGAGTCTTTATCAGGAGTTCCTTGCCGAAAGGGAGGAGATCCTCCGCCACAAGTGGCTCGAATCGGAGCGGCTCGGCTACGACATCGGCTTCGAGCGAGCGCTGTTGGACTGGATCCGCAAGCACCGCGACAGCTGGCGCGCGGCCCGCCGGGCCCATCAGCCCTACAACTCGGCCAAGCCCGCCGATTTTCGCGTCACCGCGACCGTGACGCCTTCCCAGACCAACGGAGCCGCCAACGGAGCGGCCCATGGTCACGGCGCCAAGTCGGCGCCGCGCCCCGACGGCCCGCACTGATCCGGACCGGCCCGCGCTCAAGGGCCGCCCGCGTCCTCGGCTTCGGCCGCCGCGCCGTCTTCGCGCAACAAGCCCGCGCCCGCACCGGGCCCCGCGCCCGCGAGACGCAGCTCCACCGCCACCGGCCGGTGATCGCTCGCCAGCGCCACCTCCGGCCCGTCGGCGATCCACCCGCGCGTCACCGCTCCCTCCAGTCCGGTCGAGACCAGCACATGGTCGAAGCGCGAGTAGAGCCCGCGCCCCGTGAAGGCGTGCGTCCAGCGATGCCCGCGCTCGTCGGCCGTGTCCACCCAGCGCCCGAGGCGCGTCCGCCCGCGAGTCTCCACCCCGCGCAGCGCCCGGCTGCCCGGGAGGTCGTTGAAATCGCCCATGATCAAGAAGCGCGCCGCCGCCGGATCGGGAAACAGCTCCAGCACGCGGTTCCGCACCGCATGCGCCTCCGCCACGCGTTGGTCCTCGGCCTGCGGATCGTCGCGATCGATCGCCAGCCGGCTCTTCAGGTGCACCACAAAGAGCGTGATCGGTCCCTCCGGCCGCGGCACCTCGACTTGCAGGAGGCCGCGCCGCACCGGCAGCGGCTCCTCCCCTCCCCGCCTCCGCCCCGTGAGGTCGCGATGCGCCGTGACCGCTCCGAGCGGCACCCGGCTCAGCACCGCCAGCCCGCGCACCTCGTCCGCCGCCAGCATCGCCTCGCCGAAAGGATAAAACACGCCCTCGCTCGCCAGATCGCGCCGCAGCTCGGCCAGGAAGGGCGCCCCGCCGATCTCCTGCAACGCGATCACGTCCGCGCCGAGACCGCGGATCACCGCGCGCAGGGCCGCCTTTTCCGCCTCCGGCTTCGGATAATCCGGCCTGAATCCCCCCGGCCCGCCGCGCCGGTCGGTGATCGTGTAGTTCTGCACGTTGTAGGTCGCCACCACGAGCGTCTCCGCCGCCGCACGCAGCAGGCCGCCCGGGGCCCAAAACAGCGCCCCGAGCAGAAACAGCCCCGCCAGGATCCGCCCGCCGCGCCTCATTTGCCGTCCAACAAGGCCCGCTCGCGCTCCACCAGGGCCGGGTGCGAGTAATACACCGCGCTGAAGAGCGGATGCGGGGTCAGGTTGACCAGGCTCTTGCCGGCCAGCTTGCGCAGCGCCGCGACCAAGGGCCCCGGGCCGCCCATCGCCTCGCGGGCGAAGGCGTCGGCCTCGAACTCGTGTTTGCGCGACACCCGATTGCCCAGCGGCGCGAACCAAAAGGTCACCAGGCCGCTCGTCAGCGCGAAAAGCAGGAAGGCCGGCGCCAGCTCACCCGCCGGGAAACCGAAGCCGGTGTTGAACCACGCGCTCTCCGCCAGCCAAGCGATCGCGAAAAACCCGCCAAACTGCAGCGCCGCCGAGGTCGCCAGCATCTTCGGCACGTGCCCGCGCCGGTAGTGCCCCACCTCGTGCGCCAGCACCGCCTCCGTCTCCTCCTCGGTGAGCTGATTGATCAGCGTATCCAAAAGCACGATACGACGGAAGCGCCCGAAACCGGTGAAAAACGCGTTCGCGTGTCCGCTGCGTTTGCTCCCGTCCATCACCTCGATGGTCGAGGCCTTGAAGCCGGTGCGGTCCGCCAGCGCGAAGAGCCGCTCGCGTAGCGGGCCCTCGGGCAGCGGCGTCAGCTTGTTGAAAAGCGGCAGGATCAAGCGCGGATAGAGCACCAGCATGAGCAGCTGCACGCCGAAGAGCAGGCCGAAGCCCCAGAGCCACCAGGCGCTCCCCGCCAGATCGACCAGCGAGAGCAGGCCCCAGAGCAGCGGAAAGCCGATCAACACCAGCAGCACCGCGCCCTTCACCCGGTCCATCACCCAGAGACCGGGCGTCATCTTGTTGAACCCGAAGCGCGCCTCGAGGCGAAAGGTCTCCCACCACTCGAAGGGCAGGGACGGCAGGCTCGCCAGCACCATCGCCGCGAGGATGAAGAGGGCGTCGTCCCAATTGGCCCCCGGCGCCCACGCCGCGATGTTCGCGAAGAGCCAGGGCAGGATCCCGCTCGCGAGCAGGAGCGCCAGCACGCCGGCGTCGAAGATCAGCGAGATCACCGAAAAGCGGTTTTTCGCCAACGTGTAGGCGACGCTGCGCCGGTAGGTCGCCGCGTCCGTCATCGCCGCCACCGCCGCGGGAGGGGTCTCCGCGTTCCGCAGCACCTCGCGCCGATTGAGCGCCGCCAGCCCCAGCTGCGCCGCCAGGCGCGCCAGGATCAAGCCCCACACGATCCACATCACCGTTTCATTCGGCATAGAAAAAGAAGACCCACTTCAGCGCGTCCCCTCGCCCTTCGGCCAGCCCTAAGCGCGCCTCGGGGAAAATACCCGCGCGCTCCCCCTGCGCTTTCCCGCCGCTGTTTTTTCTCCCTCGCCTCCCCGCTGCAACCCGCGCGAGGTTTACGCGTCTACAGTCCCGATGTCCCGCCCCTCCCGCTCCTTCCCCCGGCATTCCCAAAGTCTTTCCCTCGCCCTTGCCCTTGGCCTCGCCGCGACCGCCGCCCCCGGCCGTCTCGCCGCCCAGGACGCCGACTTGGAGCCCAGCCCGGAGCCCCCCGCCGCCCCGGCGCCGGTCATCGCGCCCGCCTCACCCGCGCCCGTGCCCTCGCCCCGCCCCGCGACGACCCGCGCCACTCCCGCGGCCTCGCCCGACTCCGCCCCGCTCACCGCCGTGGGCCCCACCGAGATGGTCGGCCCGCTCATCCTGCGCGACACCCCGCTCGACCAGATCCTCGAGCTCGTCGAGCGCTGGACCGGCCGCGTGCTCCTCCGCCCCGCCAGCCTGCCGCCCGCCAACTACGCGATCACCCTCGACCGCCAGCTCCCCAAGGCCGAGGCCCTCCGCGCCATCGAGACGCTCCTCGCCATGAACGGCGTCGGCCTCGCCCCGCTCGGCGACCGCTTCATCAAGGTCGCCCCTCTCAACCTTATCCGCACCGAGAACCCCGAGCTCGTCGACGGCAGCCTGCTCGAACTGCCGCCCAGCGGCCGCATCGTCGCCAAGATCTTCAACCTCGAGTTCCTGCGCGTCGCGGAGTTCGTCCCCCAGATCAGCTCGCTGCTCAACCCCGCCCTCGGCGCCGCCCCGGTCGTGTTTGAGAAAAACAACTCCGTGCTCGTCACCGACTCGGTCTCCACGCTCCAGCGCATCGAGCGCCTCGTCGCCAGCCTCGACCGCCCCGCCGCCGGCAACCTCGCGATCAAATCCTACCCGATCGCCAACGCCAAGGCCTCCGATCTCGTCAACAAGCTCCGCACCCTCCTCTCCGGGCCCCTCGCCGCCCAGATCGGCACCGCCACCACCTACCAGCCCGACGACCGCACCAACAAGGTCATCCTCATCGCCGACCCCCGCGAACACGCCTTCTTCGACCAGCTCATCGCCAAGCTCGACGCCGAGGCCTCGCCCAACACCCGCAGCGAGGTCATCTTCCTCAAGCACGCCAACGCCACCGAGGTCGCCACCCTGCTCAGCCAGCTCATCTCCGGCCAGACCACCGCCGCCTCCCGCGAAGGCGCCGGAGCCGCCCGCCCCACCACCGCCGCCCAGCGCCGCGCCGCCGCCGCCGGCGAAGGCGGCGGCGCCACCCCCGTCCCCACCCCCGCGGCCGCCGTCAACGCCGCGGCCAACGCCGTCGCCTCCGAGGAGTTTTCCTCCTACCTCACCATCGTCGCCGACGAACGCTCCAACGCCATCGTCATCGCCGGCACGCCCAACGACATCAAACTGGTGTCCTCGCTCGTCGAGCGCATCGACGTCCTCCTCTCCCAAGTCCGCATCGAGGTCGTCATCGCCGAGGTCACCCTCTCCGACGACTCAGCCTCCGGCATCAGCTCCCTCGGCCTGAACGTCCAGGACAACAAACTCGTCGGCTTCCGCACCGGCTTTGTCGGCGGCGCGATCGGCGGCGGAGTGGACACCGACGGCAATCCGACCGGTTTCGCCTCGATCGACAAAGTGGCCGGAGGCTCCGGCTACGACCTCTCCGGCCTCGTCAGCCTGACCACCACGCCGCGCAAGACTCGCTCCACCATCCTCCAGACGCCCGCCGTCACCACCACCCACAACAAGGAGGCCGAGATCTTCGTCGGCGAGACGCGCCCCGTCATCTCCGGCACCACCACCTCCTCGGTCAACGCCGACACCACCAGCTCCACCGTCACCCAGCAGGAGATCGGCGTCCGCCTCCGCATCCTCCCCCTCATCGGCAGCTCCGGCAACGTGCAGCTCGAGATCGAAACCGAGGTCGAGGACATCCTCGGCAGCACCCGCATCGACGGCAACGACCAGCCCATCATCGGCCGCCGCACCACCACCTCCTACGTCAGCGCCCGCAACGGCGACATCATCGTGCTCGGCGGCCTCCAGAGAAACTCCCAGTCGCGCAACACCAGCCGCCTCGGCCCCATCCCCATCATCGGCGACCTCCTCGGCGCCCGCTCCCGCACCAAGACCCGCACCGAACTGATCTTCTTCCTCCGTCCCACCGTCCTCACCAACACCTCGCTCGACAACGTCGAGGCCATGCGGCGCATCGACTCGACCCCGCAGTCCGGGGACGTGCGGCAGATTCTTGAATCCCGCCCCGCCGCCGCCCCCGAGGGCACCGCGCTCCCCCCGCGCGCCACCCCGCCGCCCCCGGAGCCCGAAGTCCGCCGCTCCTCCGGCCCCGCCCGCAAACGCTGACACGCGCCGACATCCTCGCGCACCGCTCATCCAGAGCCCGTCCCGCCAGGCCGGTTCCCCTCCCCGAGATGCCCTTCACCCTCGACGCCACCACCTTCCCCGCCCTCGCCCCCGAGGCGCTCCAAACCGTCCAGGAAGCCCCCCGCGGCGAACGCCTCGTCGCCCTTGCCGGAGCCCTCTCCGTCACCGCCGACGCCGCCCTCTCCACCCTCGCCGACGCCTCAGGCCTCCCCCTCCTCCCCGATCCCGTCATCGACCCCGACCATCTCCGACTCTTCCCCGGCCGCCTCGTCCACGAATACCAGCTCGTCCCCGTCAAGCCCCCGGGAACGCCTAGCCCCGGCTCGGCCTCCGACTTTGGTCATGGCGGACCTGTCGCTTCGCTCGAATCACCGCTGGCCATGGTGCGTTCCCGTGAAGGTGATCAGGCGCCTTTGGCGCCGACACACCTTCATCTGGCCACCAGCTGGCCGCCCTCGCTCGAGGTCCGCGACTGGCTCTCCACCTTCACCGACCTCCCCGTCGTC
>JAUVVA010000183.1 GCA_030604905.1 Verrucomicrobiota bacterium
CGCAGATCGCCTCCGAGGGCTGCTCCTGCGCCGAGATGACCGCGCGCCTCGAGGCCGTCTCGCCCTCCTTCGCCGCCGGCATCAACGAGCGCGCCGGCAAGACCGTGATCGGCGAGGACCGTATCAAAGATCCCACTACGCTGCTCGACGGCTTCCTCCTGAAGCCGATGAACTGCCCGCATCACATCAAGATCTTCGCCTCGCAGCCGCACTCCTACCGCGACCTCCCCGTGCGCCTCGCCGAGGTCGGCACCGTTTACCGCTGGGAACAGTCCGGCGAGCTCAACGGCATGACCCGCGTGCGCGGCTTCACCCTGGACGACGCCCACCTCTTCTGCACCGAGGAGCAGGTCGCCGCGGAGGTGCTCGGCTGCCTCAGCCTCGTCAAAACCGTGCTCGCCACGCTCGGCATGGCCGACTACCGCGTGCGCGTCGGCCTGCGCGACCCGGATGGCAACAAGTTCACCGGCGATCCCGCCAAGTGGGACGTCGCCGAAAACGCCTGCCGCCAGGCCGCCGCCACCCTCGGCGTGCCCTTCACCGAGGAGCCCGGCGAGGCCGCCTTCTACGGCCCAAAGATCGACTTCGTGATCAAGGACGTCATCGGCCGCGAGTGGCAGCTCGGCACCGTGCAGGTGGACTACGTGCTGCCCGTGCGCTTCGACCTCCACTACATCGGCGCCGACGGCCAGAAACACCGCCCCGTCATGGTCCACCGCGCGCCCTTCGGCTCGATGGAGCGTTTCTGCGGCGTGCTCATCGAGCACTTCGCCGGCGACTTCCCCGTCTGGCTCGCGCCCGAGCAGGTCCGCATCGCGCCCATCTCCGAGAAGGTCGCCGACTACGCGAAGGCCATCTACGAACAGCTCCGCGAGGCAGGCGTGCGCGTCGCCCTCGATGGCGACGCCGACAAGGTCGGCGCCAAGCTCCGCCGCGCCGAGCTCGCCAAGATCCCCTACATGCTCGTGGTCGGCCAAAAGGAGGCCGAGGTGCAAAGCGTCTCCGTGCGCTCCCGCGCCAAGGGCGACGAGGGCGTGCTGCCCTTCGCCGACTTCCTCGCCCGCGTGAAGCAGGAAATCGCCACCCGCGCCCTGCCCCCGAAGAAGGCCCCCGCCCCGGCCGCCCCCGCCAAGGCGAACTGAAGCCAGGAGCGAGCCTCGGCCTCGAGCGCCGGGCGGATAAACGAAAGGCGGCGGGCTTCATAAAGCCCGCCGCCTCTTTGGAGCCGTTTCCGGCGTTCGTGCGCCGGCGCGGTCCGGTTGATCCGCACCGCTTCACGCGGCGCGGTGTCGAGGATCAATACTTCACCGAGCAGCCATAGGGCTGGGTCACGGGCGTGGCGATCTCGCGCCCCTCGCGCAGCGCGGCGAGCGCGGCCACGACGTAGTTCTCGGCGCTCTCGATGTCCTTGGCGTTGGTCGAGCGCTTGCTGTCGATCGCGCCGTTGTAGACGAGGATGCCTTCGGCGTTGATGACAAACATGTGGGGCGTGGTGCGCGCGCCATAGGCACGACCGACGGTGCCGTCTTGATCACGGAAGTAGGCGGCCGCGGCCACGTTGTTCTTGGCCTTCCACTCCTTCACCTTCTCGGCGTCGAAGTCGCCCTGCTTGCCGGGGGCGGCGGAGTTGATCAACAGCCAGACGACGCCCTCCTCCGCCGCGGCTTTCTGCAGCGCCGGCATCTTGCCGCTGCGCTCGTAGAACTTTACCACGAAGGGGCACTCTTGGTTCACCCATTCGAGCACCACGGTCTTGCCGCGAAAATCCGAGAGGCTGTGGGTGTTGCCCTTGATGTCGGTCAAGGTGAAGGCCGGCGCGGGCTGGCCCACGGTGGCGGCGCCGAGGATCGCGGTCGCGAAGAGACCGAAGGCGGCGACACCGGCGCGGAGGAAGGAGGGGAGTCCTGTGAGTTTCATGATTGTTTCGGATGGATTAGGCGAGACGTGGATCGGGGACCGAGGTTTCGTCCCTTAAACCCCGGCATCCGCAGGCAAACGCAAGTTTCCGTCTTCGCCAGCCGTTCTGGTGTTTTTTCCGGGCCATCAGCGCCTTCCGGCTCCCGATGTCGCCGCCTCATCTCTCGCCATCGCGGGCTCCTTTCCCCTCGCCCTCGCTTCTCCTGTTTTTCCACCATGCCCGCGTGACCGCCTGGCTTGCCGACAGTCTCCGCCTGCTCTGGGGCAGCCTTTACTGGAACGCCCGCAAAAGCGCCCACTTGCTGCAGGGCCGCCGCCGGCAGGCTCCTTGCCAGGTTGCCAGCGACTCCGGCCGCGCCGGCGAGACCGGCTGCGAGGCCGCCGCCGCCTACCACTCCCCCGGCCGCCACCGCATGCTTTGCCCTCTGCTCATTCGCCGCTCCGACGGCGCCTGGGTCTGCTCGGTCGGCCGCGAGGACGTGCGCCCCTTCTGGGGCCGCGGCCTCCTGCTCCTGCTCGCCGCCGTCCTCGCCGCCTACACCACGACCACCCTGGTCGGCTTCGGCGGCCTGCGCGCCCTTGGCTACGAAATCAGCTACCGCCAAGTCGCCTGGCCGCCCGCGTGGCGCGAATTTCGCGGGGTGCAGGCCCGCTTCCATCTGGAAAGAGCCCGCCACGCCCTCGCCGACGGCCGCCCACAGGACGCTCTCCTCTCGCTCGCCAGCGCCTATGAGCTAAACCCGCGCGATTACGCCACCGGTCTGCTCCTCGCCCAGCTCTGGCAAAACCACCAAGCCCTTCGCGCCGACACTCTCTACGCCCGGCTCTACCAAGATCACCCCGAGCAACGCGAGGCGACCGCCCAAGCCTGGTATCGCTCCCTGCTCGCGCGCGGCGATTTTCAAGCGATTCTCCAGCTCTCCGGCAACCGGCTCCTCCAGCCCGCTCCGGCCACCGCCCCACACCCGGCCTGGATCCAGGCCTTCCTCTTCGCCGTGCGCCAGAGCGGCGAACTCGCCGCCATTGATCAACTGCTTGCCGAAGCCGCCCTGTCACCCGAACTCCGACCGCTCCTCGCGCTCGAACGCGCCCTGCCTGAGCTCTCCCTCGCCGAGCGTGTCGCCAGCCTCTCCGCCGCCCTGCCCGCCGCACGCGACCCCTTCACCCAACACCACCTTCTACGTCGGCTCCTTGCGGACGGAAGCGCCGACCTCGTGCTGAGCGCCACCCTGCCCGGCGGCAGCCTGCTGGGAGATCGTGAGCGGGTGCGCCTCCGGCTCGATGCCTTGGCCGCCATCGGGCGCGCGGAGGAGCGCGCGGATCTCTTCCGCCAAGTGCTGGCCCTACCGATGAATCCGAGCATCCTCGAACTTCTCGGCAACCACCTGATCGCGCACCCCGATCCCGCGCTGCTCGCCACCCTCTCCGACAAGCTCGCCAACGACCCGCTCCCGCCCAACGAGGAATCGCTTCCCGCGCGCCACGTCTGGCTCGCCGCCTGCGCCGCCCAGCCCGACGCCGAACGCCTGCGCGCCGCCATCGACGACGTGGTGCGACTCGCCGGCCGCTCGCCCCAGGCGCTCCGGCCCGTGGCCGCCGCCGTCTTGGAAATCCGCGGCGGCTTTCGCCTCGAAACCCTCCTGCCTCTTCTCCAACCCCTTCCGCTCGAGACCACCTACACCCTCTACGAACGCTTCGCGCCCCGCCCGCTCCCTCGCTGAGTTCACCATGCTGCACAAAGTCACCGCCCAAGAACGCCGCGCCCTCCTCGTCCTCGCCGCGCTGATCGTCCTCGGCACCATCGGCCTCTGGGTGCTCTGATCCCGCCCCCGCGCCCCATGTCCCCCGCCTCCGCCCCCCGCTTCACCCTCTGGCTCGGCTGGACCTGCTTCTTCGCCTGCCTCGCGCTCGCCCTCCTCGTCCTGACCCTGCGCGCGCAACAAGCCCAGCTGCGCCTCCGGCTCGACCTCGCCGAAAACGAGGCTCGCCTGCTGCGCGCCGAACTGCACGCCGCGCAAAACCAGCTCGAGGCCGAGCGCCTGCTCGCCGCCGCCCAAAACCGCCTCTGGCACTCCACCGTTTCCGGAGATTCGCCGCCCGCGCCCGACGCCGCGCCCGCTCCGGGTTTGCCTTCCGCCGCGCCCTGAACTTCGTGCCGGCGTGGTCCGCGCCAAGCCCTCCTCCTCCCGCTCCGCCTCGTCTTCCGCCGCCCCGGCCTCCGCCCGCCCGGCCCCCGAGTGCATCCGCCTCCGCGGCGTGCGCCAAAACAACCTCAAGGGCTGGGACCTCGACCTGCCGCTCGGCCGCTACATCGTCGTCACCGGCCCCAGCGGCGCGGGCAAAAGCTCCCTCGTCTTCGACACCCTTCACGCCGAGGGGCAGCGTCGCTACGTGGAGACTTTCTCCGCCTACACCCGCCAGTTCCTCGATCTCCTCGACAAGCCCAAGGTCGACGCCATCGAGAACATCCGCCCCTCCATCGCCATCGAGCAGACCAACACGGTCAAAACCTCCCGCTCGACCGTCGGCACCATGACCGAGCTGACCGACTACTTCAAAGTCTGGTTCAGCCACGTCGCCACCTGCTTCGACCCCGCCACCGGCAAACCCGTCGAGGACGACAGCCCGACCACCATCTGGGAGAAAGCCCTCGCCGGCCACCCCGGCCAAACCCTGGTCGTCGCCTTCAAGATCGCCCGCCCCGACAAGCTCACCTGGCCCGAGATCCTCACCAGCCTCAAAGGCCAGTCCTACGTCCGCGTCCTCGTCCCCACCCGCACGCCCTCCTCCCTCTCCGCCCACCGCGTCGACGATCTCCTGGCCGACCCCGCCCCGCTCTCCGCCGCCGAGCACCTCTTCGTCGCGCAGGATCGCATCACCCTCTCCGCCGAGGCCCGCACCCGCTTCATCGAGGCCGCCGAGCAAGCCCTCCACTTCGGCCAGGGCGAGCTGCACCTCTTCTCCCCCGGGAACGCCGAGCCCCAGCTCGGCACCTTCGTCCCCGCCGGACACTATTCCCGAGGCCTCCACTCCCCCGAGACCGGCCGCCACTTCCGCCCCGCCTCCCCCGCCCTCTTCTCCTTCAACTCCCCCCTCGGCGCCTGCCCGCGCTGCCGCGGCTTCGGCCGTATCATTGAGATCGATACAAACCTCGCCATCCCCGACCGCTCCCTCTCCCTCGCCGACGGCGCCGTGAAAGCCTTCCAGGGCGACACCTACGGCGAATCGCAAAAAGACCTGCTCCGCTTCGCCAAAAAAGCCGGCATCCCGGTCAACGTTCCCTTCGCCGAGCTCTCCGCCGCGCACCAGCGCCTCGTCCTCGAGGGCGAGCCCGACTACGGCCAGGACGGACGCGAGTGGCCCCACGCCTGGTATGGCCTCAAGGGCTTTTTCTCCTGGCTCGAAAAAAACACCTACAAGACCCACGTCCGCGTCTTCCTCTCCCGCTACCGCGCCTACAACGAGTGTCCCGACTGCCGCGGCACCCGCCTCCAACCCGAGTCCCTCTGCTGGAAGTGGCGCGGCCGCACCCTCCCCGAGCTCTACCAACTCCCCGTCGCCGAGCTTTCCGATCTCATTGGTCATTGGTCATTGGACATTGGTCATTCAGGCGAGTCCGCCAACACCGCCCACTTGGCCTTCGAGTCGATTCGGACTCGCCTGCGTTATCTGCAGCAGGTCGGCCTCGGCTACCTCACTCTCGACCGCACCAGCAAGACCCTCTCCGGCGGCGAGACCATGCGCGTCGGCCTCACCTCCTGTCTCGGCACCTCGCTGGTCGACACGCTCTTCGTCCTCGACGAGCCCTCGGTCGGCCTGCACCCGCGCGACATCGATCGCCTGATCCAGATCATCCGCACCCTCACCGACGCCGGCAACACCGTGGTCCTCGTCGAGCACGACGAGTCGATGATCCGCGCCGCCGACCACGTGCTCGAGATCGGCCCCGTGCCCGGCGCCAAGGGCGGCCACCTCGTTTTCCAAGGCGAACTCCCCGGGCTCCTCCGCTCGCGCGACTCCCTCACCGGCGCCTACCTCAGCGGCCGCCGCTCCATCCCAACGCCCCCCACCCGCCGCCCCATTGGTCATTGGTCATTGGACATTCGTCATTCCGGACAAAGCCGCTGGCTCACCTTCACGAACATCCACAAACACAACATCCGCGGTATCGATCTTCGTCTCCCTCTCCACCGCTTCGTGGCTTTGTCCGGCGTGTCGGGCTCGGGCAAATCCACACTCCTCGACAAGGTCATCCACCAAGGTCTGCTCGCCAAGCGCCGCCAGCTCACCGAGGACGCCGCGCAGATCGGCGCCATCACCGGCGACGAGGCCTTCACCGAGATCGTGCTTGTCGATCAATCGCCCCTCTCGCGCACCCCGCGCTCCAACCCCGCCCTCTACACCGAGGCCTGGGATCTTATCCGCGAACTCTACGCCAAGACCGAGGCCGCCCTCGCCGCCGGCTTCAGCGCCTCCTCCTTCTCCTTCAATGCCGGCGACGGCCGCTGCGACCACTGCCAAGGCCTCGGCTACGAGCGCGTCGAAATGCAGTTCCTCTCCGACGTCTTCGTCCCCTGCCCCGTCTGCGAAGGCCGCCGCTTCAAGCCCGAGGTCCTCGCCATCACCTGGTCCGACCGTTCCGTCGCCGACCTGCTCAACACCTCCGTCAGCG
>JAUVVA010000126.1 GCA_030604905.1 Verrucomicrobiota bacterium
CGGCGCGGTTGGCGTTGCGGGTGACGCTGAGCTGGCCGAGGGCGTTGCCGCGAAGGGTGACGTTGTCGATGACGACGTTGTCGGACTCGGCGATGCGGAGGCCGGTGCGGCCGTTGTCGGCGATCAGGCTGTCGCGCAGGAGGAGGGTGGTCTGGGTGCCGAGATTGGCGATCGGGTTGATGCGGCCGGTCTGGCCGTGGTTGAGCTCCCAGAAGAAACCCTGGCCGAGGTTGCGGCGGCTGGTGAGGTTTTGGACGAGGACGTTGTGGCTGAGGGTGTCGATCCAGAGGCCGAGCTGGGCGTTGTCCTCGATGACGAGATCGCGGAAGGTGGAGTGGGTGATGGCGCCGCCTTTGATGCCGGCGGGCGCCCAGCCGTTGAGGCCGGCGCGGGCGGCGAGGGCGCTGTTGTGGGTGACGGTGAGGTTGCGCAGGTAGAGGTTGGTGCCGTCGAGGGCGGCGCCCATCATGCCGTTGTTGGTAAGGACGGAGTTCACGACGGTGATGTCGGAGCTGTTCATGATGTGCAGGCCGAACTCCTTGGCCTGCTCGAAGCGGCAGTTCTCGATGCGGACGCGCCTGGCGTTTTGCAGCATGAGGAGGCCGCCGAGGGTGTCGCGCGAGGCGGCGCGGAAGGTGAGGTTGCGGAAGACGAGGTTGTCGGGGAGGTGGGCGTTGGCGCCGGGTTTGAAGAGGTAGGCGCACCAATCGCGCACGGCGACCTCGGTGGCGCGGGCGTTGGGGTCGAGGCCGGCGGGCACCTTGAGGTAGATGGTCGAGGTGCCGGCATCGACGAAGAAGGACTCGGGGTCGAGGGCGGCGAGGGAGAGGCGTTGCACGTAGAGGGTGTCGTCCACGACGACGTGCTCCTTGCGGGTGGAGGCCTCGGGGTAGGTGAAGCTGCCGACGCCATCCCATTCGGTGATGGGCGTGTAGGTGAAGTTGTAGGGCCAGGGGCGGGACCAGACATTGTTGCCCTGGTGGACCCAGCCGGTGAAGCGCTCGGCGCCGGTGACGACCACCTGGCCGGGCTGGGAGGCGTCGCCCTCGATGACGATGACGGTGTGGGCATGCGCGGCGCTGCGCATGTTGATGGTCTCGCGGTAGAGGCCGGGCGCGATGAGGACCTTGGTGGACTGGCCGGTGGCGGCCTCGTGGTCGGCGGCGACAAGGAGGCCGCGGGTGATGGATTTGACGGGGTTGGCGGCGGTGCCGGAGAAATTGCCGCCGTCGACGCCGGTGGCTGTATTCACATAGACGATACGGGCGATGGTGGATTCGTCGAAGGTGATCTCGGTGCCGCCGATGGCGCGGGCGGCGGGGGCGGCGAGGAAGGCGAGCGCGGCGGCGCAGGCGAGGGCGAGGGCGGGGAGCAGGCGGCGGCGCGGGGCGGGGGCGGCGCGGCCCGGGAGGGGCGTAGGCATGGGGGTGGTCGGGTGGGGCTCGGGGTTGTCGCGGTTACGCGAGGGGGCGCGGGGCCGCGGAGGGCGGGAACAGGCAAAGCGATGGCGCCCCGGGCGGGAAGGCGCGCGGGACTAAACACGTTTGGTGGACGTGGTGCTGAGGCGAAGGGCCGGGCGGGAGCCCGGCGGTCCCAGGGGCGAAGAGGCCGGCGCTGCTACCTGGCGAGGAAGGGAAGGATGTTCGAGCGGTTGAGCGCGTGCACGGAACCGTCGACCATGAGAAAGTTGGCGCCGCTGCCGTGGCGGAGGCCGCGGTTCACGCCTTCGGAGGCGGCGAAGTAGGTGCTGGATTGGTAGTTCACCGAGTGAATGCCCCACCACCAGGAGTGGTCGTCGGCGAGGAGGATGGTCTTTCCGGGGCTGACGATCTCGCCGAGGCTCACGGCGTAGGTGAGGCTGTTGCCGTTGCCCCAGCCCGTGGTGGGCGAGCCGATGAGGATGTTCGACATGCCATAGCCGAGGCGGGCCCAGTCGAATGGACCGGTCGGCGTGTAGGTCGCCTTCCGGACCGGGCAGACATAGACGTCGATCAACTGGGAAGAATCCAAGGTCTCGCGCTGGAGATAGGGGGTGAGGCGCATGAACCAAACCGTGCTGGGGTCGCTGGTGTTGGACTGCACGGCGGGGAGGCGGTTGCGGTGGTCGGTCGCGTATAGGTTGAAGCCGACGCCGAGTTGCCGGAGGTTGCTGGTGCACTCGGCGCGACGAGCAGAATCGCGCACTTTGCCGACCACGGGAATGATGATCGCGGCGAGGATGCCGATGATGGCGATCACGGTGAGCAGCTCGATGAGGGTGAAGCCGCGGGAGGGGTAAGGGGTGCTTTTCATGGGGAGGCGAAGTGGGCGGTTTTTGGGGGGACGGGGGGAGCTACTCGCGCCCGGGCCGGGCTACTTGAGCGCTTCGACCACGATGTGGTCGAAGTCCGCCTGGCCGATCCAACCGATGCCTTGGATGCTGATTTTGATGCCGGTGGCGTCGGCGGGTCTTTCGAGGACGGTCTGGAGCGGGATCCAACCATTCACCATGTCGCGGGCGGAAAGCCAGTTGCCGGGGCCGATCTGGCGCTCGCTGTTGTCGGCGAGGATCCAAGAGTAGGCGAGGCCGGGGACCTGCCAGAAATCGGTGCCGGGCTGAAGGTCGTTCACGCGAATGCGCAGGGCGACACGCACCCGCCTGGTGCCGGGCGGGAGCTGGATTCGCTGCTCCCCGAGGTTGGCGACCTCGGCGGTTTTGCGGGTCACGCGAAGGAAGGAACCTTCGGGCACGACAACCAGGGTGGTGCCGACCCGTTCCAGGTGGTTTTCATGGGAAATGTTGCGCCAGTCGGCGGGCATGCCGTTGTCGTAGACTTCTTCGAAGCCGCCGTTTTTCACCAAGTTCACTTGGCCGGAAGCGAAGGTCGGGGCGGCGAAACCGAGCAGGAGGGCGATGAGACGAGGGTTCATGGAGCGCGAGGGTGGGGTGAGGACGGAGGTGTGGACGGGGAGAGGCGGAGTCGGGGCGAGGGGCGGGGCGCGGTGGCGACGCAAGAAAGCACTTTTCGGCGGGCGAAGGCGGATGCGGGCAAGGGGAAGCCCTGGGCGGAATAAGGCCGAGAAGGCCCGGAAGCGAAAGCGCGGCGCTTCGCACACAGTTGCTGCACCGCGCCCGCAGGCGGGGGATCAGCGGCTGGCGGGGGAAGCTTTGGTTTTCGCCGGGCAGGAGGGGCCCGGGCACCAGATGCCGTCGGTGAGCACCTTCTTCTGGACGTCGGGTATGCCGACGCGCCCGTGCAGGACCTGCTCGGCGACGAGGTCGATGGCGTTGGCGGCGTTGAATTCGGAGCGTTGGTCGATGCCGGCGTGGGTGCCACGGCCGGGAACGACGTCGAGGCTGACGAGAGGGAAGCGGGTGCCGTCGGGGCGGCGGAGCGAGGGAAAATCGAGGGGGTAGGAAAAGGTGGTGATCAGCAGCTCGGGTTCGACGCGCTGGAGGAAGCGGCCGAGGGAGGCGTCGCTCAAGGGATCGACAAAGAGCAGTCCTTCGGCGGCGGGGCGTCCGAGCGGGTGGTGCGCGAGGAAGCTCATGCTGTAGCGGCTTTCGAGAATGGTATCGAGCTCGTCCTGGACGGCGAGGGCGATGCGGCGGTAGCCGAGCTTGGCCGCCTCGCGCAGCGCGATGCGCATGGCGCGGTAGTGGTCGTGGGCGACGCGGTTGAGCGGCGGGTTTTGCAGCGCGGAGCCGAGGGCGGCGCTGGCGAAGTTCTCGATGGGGAAGGCGAAGTCGGGCGGGCTGGGGTGGGAGAAGACGCCGAGGACGAGACCGCGGATGCCGCGGGAGCGAAGGATGCGGTCGAGGGCGCGCGGTTTGTGTTCGCGGAGGAAAAACTCGGCGAGATCGAAGCCGAGCTCGGTGGCGCGCGCGCGCGCGCCGCGCAGGAAGCGCTGGAGGTAGATGGAGTCGGAGGCCTCGGCGACGGTCTGTTCGGGCCAGAGGAAGGCGATGGTCTCCTTGTGCGCGACGGGGTGGAGGCTGCTGCGGTAGAGCGCGAGCGCGCGGAGCATGGGGTCGGGCGAGTAACCGAGCTTGCGGGCGGTGGCGTTGATGAGCTGGCGGGTGGCTTTGGCGACCTGGGCGTCGTCGCGCAGGGCGCGGGAGACGGTGGAGTGGTGCAAGCCGGTGTGGCGGGCGATGTCCTTGATGGTGACGCGGCGTTCCATGGGGCGGCGTGGGGTCGATCAGGCCGAGGCGCGGCGGGTCGCGCGGGGGAAGAGGGAGCCGGCGAGTTTGGCGGCGAGTGCTTTCACACGTTTGGCGGCGTCCTCACGGTCGAGGAGGGGCCAGTCGTCGTAGGGGAAGAGCAAGGCGACGGCGTAGCGCGCGGAGCCATCGGGCTCGATGAGGGGGGCGGCGACGGAGACGATGTCGGCGGCGGTTTCGCGGATGTTCCAGGCGACGCCGTGCTCGCGGGCGAGGTGGAGTTCGCGGAAGAAGCGCGCGGGGTCGAGATTGGTGTGCGGGGTGAGCCGGAGCGAGGCGGGGCCCGGGGCGAAGTGGGGCCACTCGGTCTCGGGGAGCAGGGCGAGAAGGCACTTGCCGGCGGCGGTGGCGTAGACGGGGCCGCCGGCGCCCAGGGTGGCGGTGCCGCCGAGCGAGCCGGTGGCACAGGCGATGTAGGTCTGCCCGGAGGCGAGGACGGCGAGGGAGACGGTGAGCCCGTGTTCGCGGCTGTAGCGCCGGAGGCTCTGGGCGATGTGATCGTTCACGCCGTAGTGGCTGGCCAGTTTGTGGGCGAAATCGAAAACGCGGGCGCTGGCGCGGTAGAGGCGCGTGGGGCTTTTTTTCTCCACGAAGCCGAGCTCCGACATGAGCTTGAGCATGTCGTGAACGGAGGAGACGGGGAGCGCGAGGTGCTCGGCGATCTGGGAGACGCCGCGCGGGCCGCGGCTTTCGATCAGGTATTCGAGCAGGGCGATGCCGACGCCGAAGCCGGATTGACGGGCGCTTTTGGTGCGACTCATGCAGAGGGCTGGGGTGGGAGGCGGGGACGGCCGCGCGCGATTTAGGGGAAGCGTCGACGAGGCAGCGAGGCAGCGAACGGCGCGGAGCGCAAGCGGGCAGAGCGCGGTAGACAGGGGAGGCAGCGCGGAGACTTTCGCCTATGCGAAAAGACTTTGCGGGCAGGGGGTGTCGCCGCTGGTCGCCGCGGGCGACTACGCCTCATTGATAGCGCCTGTCTTCAACGCGCATCATGGTCCCAGCTTCGTCCGAATCCCTCTTTGATGTCCTCGTGATCGGCGGTGGTCCCGCGGGTTTCGCCGCCGCGGTGGCCTCCGCCCGCCTGGGCGCGGCCACGGCCTTGATCGAGCGTCACGACGTGCTCGGCGGCATGGGCACGGCCGCTTTGGTGAACAATTTCTGCCCGGCGCATCTCGACGGGAAACGGCTGATCATCGGCGGGATTTTCGCCGAGCTGCGTCGGCGCCTGATCGAGCGGAAGGCGATCTTCGCGAGCCTCGACCATCGCTATGAGATGGAGGCCTACAACCCGGCGGTGTTTGCGGGCGAGACGGCGGCGATGGCGCGCGAGGCGGGGGTGGAGCTTTTTCTGGGCGCGGCGATCGCCGAGTCCGCGACGCCCGCGGAGGGTCCGGCGAGGATCACGCTGAGCGACGGGCGCGTGCTGCTGGGGCGCACGGTGGTGGACGCGACCGGCGATGCGGCGGTGGCGGCGGCGGCGGGCGTGCCTTTCGCCTTTGGCGAGCCGGGCTCGGGCAAGGTGATGCCGCTGACGCTTTGCTATAAGCTCGGCCCGATTGATCTCGTGGCGTTGCGCGCGGCCCATCCCAAGTCGGTGCGCGACGATCCCACGACGGGCCAGCCCCAGGTGGTGCTGGGCGGCTTTGCCGACGAGGTCGCCGAGGCACGGCGGAAGGGCGAACTCAGCATTCCGCGCGACGACGTGGCCTGCGTGCTCGGCGTGCCGGGAGAGCCGGAGAACGCGACCGTGAACTTCGGCCGGGTGTTTGTGGACGATCCGACCGATCCGGCGCAGTTGGCGCAGGCGATGCGCCTGGCGCGCGCGCAGGTGGACGAGGGTATCCGCTTTTTCCAAAAGTATGTGCCGGGCTTTGCGAAGGTGAAGCTGCTCGAGCTGCCGCGGCAGATCGGGGTGCGTGAGTCTCGCCGCATCGAGGGGCTCTACACCCTGACGGGCGAGGACGTGCGGGCCTGCCGGCAATTTGAGGACGCGATCGCGCAGTGCTGCTATGCGATCGACATCCATGGTCCGGGGGGATCGGACGCGACGCAGTTGGAGGAGATCCCGCGCGGTTCGCACTACGACATTCCGTGGCGCAGCCTGATCCCGAAGGCGGGGCCGCAGAACATCGTGGTGGCGGGTCGCTGCATCTCGGCGGACGTGGAGGCGATGAGTTCGTTTCGCGTGTCGCCCTCGATGATGGCGGTGGGCGAGGCGGCGGGGGTGACGGCGGCGCTGGCGGCGCGAAACGGCGCCAAGGTGGCTGCGGTGGGCCCGGAGCGCGTGCGCGAGGTGCTGCGGGCGACGGGCGGGATTTTGGAGTGAGTCGCCGTTCGGAGTGATTTTTTAACCGCGAAGAGCGCGAAGAACGCGAAGGGCGGAATGAGATTTGTCGGGGGAATCCATCACCCGGCGCATCACCCGGCGCGAGGCTTTGAGCCCGTGCCGGTTTATTTTTTGGTGGAGCTCGTGAGGATACCCGCGGCTGAAGAACGGCAGACTTGAGCCGCCAGAATCTTGACCACAGATTTCACGGATCGACACGGATGGAGCCCGAGCAATCCGAGGAATGGGTGCAGTAGAAACCGCAGATGGCGCGGATGGCGCGCAGATACCAGACTTTGAGGGCCGGAGTTTTTGACCACAGATCTTCCCAGATTATCACAGATCGAACTGATCAATCCGTGCCGATCCGTGAGATCCGTGGTTGAGGTCTGAATCTTCTGTGATGACGGTAGTAGGCGAAGGTTTCGAGCTGCTGGGGATGCAGGCACAAAAAAGGCCGGTCCCTGAGGACCGGCCGGAGAGGGCGAAGAGCGGCGGACGCTCGTGGAGATCAGGCGCGACGGCGGCGGCGGGAGGAGGCGAAGCCGAGGGCGCCGAGGCCGGCGAGGGCGGCGAAGGCGGAGGGCTCGGGGATGGCGGTGACGCTGAAGTTGTCGAAGGCGGCGATGTTGGTGCCCGAGTTGTTGCCGCCGCCGAAGCCGGCGAAGAAGGTGGACTGGTTAAAGCCGCTGTTACCGATGGTGACACTGGTCGCGCTGATGGACTGAACCAAGGTGCGGGCAGCGGTGCCGTCGGTGCCGCGGCTGTAGAGGCTGACGGAGATGTCGCCAAGCGTAGCGCTCGTAAGCGTCATCGTCGTTTCTAGCTCATACCAGAGTGCGTTGGAGAGCGTGAAGGTGGCGGAGTTGCTGCCGACCTGGGTTTGATGCTGAAAAAGGCGGAGGAAGGGGCTTCCGCTACTGTCTTGACGGACTTGGCCCCACACGCTCGAGCCGCCGCCACCGAATTGAGAGCCATCCGAACGGAGAAAGCCGTTCTGCACCTGGAAGACGTTCCCAGTGGCGATGGTGCCGGGCAGAAAGAAAATGCTTGTTCCGTATTGTTGTCCCGCTGTCCACGTGACGGCTGCGCCTGAGCCTACATAACGGACATTGTTCACGTGGTTTTGTGAACCGCTGATCGAGTCGATTCGTCCGGAGACGCCACCGACGCCGATCGAATTGCTCCATTGGAAGCTAGCGGGCGGAGTGCCGGGGGTGCCTTGGGCGGTGAAGTTGCTGAAGCTGGATCCGAAGGTGTCCGAGATTAACGTCTGCGCGCCCGCGGTGGAGACGGACAGCGCGCCGACGGCGAGGAGGGGGAGGAGTAGTTTTTGCATGGAATGAAGGTTGAGTCGGGTCGGGGCTTGGGGTTTGAGATCTTGCGGTTTTTTTGATCGGGGGGGCGTTTCGCTCCAGCGCGAAGCGGTTCGGGCGGCCGCTTCGTTTCGCAAATGCGAAAAGCGAAGGGGGGGCTTACAGGTGGGCCGTCGCGCTCTGGTTCGGGCGGTAGCTCAGACGCGCGGCTTCGGCCTGGTCGGGACGACCGAGGATGAAGGTGCGTTCGCTCGGCGCGCCGGGGAAGCCGCCGCGGGTGGGGGCGAGCTCGAGCCGGGCGGAGCTGTCGTCCCAACGAATCGGGAGCTCCAGGCGCTCGCCGTCCTCATACTGGTAGCCGTCGCCGGAGTCCTCGTAGAGCGAGAAGGCCGCGTCGGCACCGGGATAGACGCGGAGCTCGAGCCGCGTGCCGGTGTAGGCTTTGGTGTGTTGGAGGCGGTTGGGCTCGATGGGCAGGATGGTGCCGGCGGGCACGAAGAGCGGCAGGCGGGCGAGCGGGGCCTCGGCCTCGATGGTCTGGCCGCCCTCGTGTATTTGGCCGGTCCAGAAGTCATACCAGGCGCGGCCGGCGGGGAGGTAAACCGGGCGGCGGGTGATGCCGGGCCGCACGACGGGGGCGACGAGGAGGCTGGGGCCGAGGAGGAACTGGTCGGCCACGGCGCGGGCCTGCGGGTCGTCGGGAAACTCGAGCAGCAGCGGGCGGATGAAGGGCTTGCCGCTGCGGTGGTTTTCCCAGGCGAGGCTGTAGAAGTAGGGCAGGAGTTGGTAGTGGAGCTCGATCCAGGCGCGCAGGATGCCCTCGGCCTCGGAGTCGAAGCGCCAGATTTCCTTGGCGTCGCAGGTGCCGTGGTTGCGCATGATGGGGCAGAAGGCGCCGAACTGGAACCAGCGGATGAAGAGCTCGCGGTAATCGGGATCCTGCGGGCTGCGGCCGAGGAAGCCGCCGATGTCGGTGTTCCAATAGGGGATGCCGCAGAGCGACATGTTGAGCGCCATCTGAATCTGCTCGGCGAGGGCCTCCCACTTGCCCTCGGTGTCGCCGGTCCAGACGGCGGCGGCGTAGCGTTGCTGGCCGGCGAAGCCGGAGCGCGGGTGCAGGCAGACGCGGCGGTCGCGGCTTACCTCGCGCTGGGCCTCGTAGTAGCCCTTGCAGAGGTGGAGCGAGAAGGCGTTGAGCACCTCGGCGGCCTCGCCGTGGTGATTGGGCGTGAGGCCCTTGAGGAGGGCCTCGGGGGTGAGCGGGTGGGTGATCTTGGGCTCGGTGGTGTCGAGCCAGAAGATGTCCACGCCGGCGTCGAAGAAGACGGACTTGTGCCGCTGCCAGTAGGTGCGGACGGCTTCGGGATTGTAAGGGTCGATCCAATACGCGTTCTCGCGGACGGCGTTGGGAAGAAGGTATTTTTTGTCGTTAAACTCCGGATACAGGGGGGCGTCCTTGGTGATCTGGCAGTAGTTGGAGAGCATGAGGTGGCAGTGGAGCCGCTCGTGCAGGTCGCGGAAGATCTCGGGGTGGTTGGGGAAACGCTCGGGGTCGAACCACGGCTCGCCCCAGGTGCGCGGGTGCCAGTAGCGCCAGTCCTGCACGACGACATCGACGGGGATGCCGCGCCGGCGGTGCTCCTCGACGACGCCGACGAGCTCGTCCTTGTTTTTGTAGTGCTCCTTGGATTGCCAGTAGCCGAAGAGGTAGCGCGGCATGAGCGGCGCGGGGCCGGTGAGCTGATTGTAGGTGGCGAGGATGTCGGCGGGGCGGCCGGCGATGACGTAGTAGTTGGCCGCGGGGGCGTGTTGGGACCAGAAGCTGAAGCGGTCGGCCGGCACGGGTTCCTGCCATTGCAGGTAGGCGTAGGCGCCGAGCCAGGTGCTGCCTTCGGTGGCCTCGAGGCGGAAGGCGTAGCGTTTGCCGGCCTCGAGCTGCACGTCGACCTGGTGCCGCTTGTGGGTGTGGGCGTAGGAGAGGAGGCACTGGTCGTCGAGCCAGAGCTCGCCGCCGACGGGCAGGTCGAGGTAGAGGCGGTGCTTGCCGGTTTGGGTCGGGCAGAGGAAGCCGGACCAGCGGGCGTGGACGGTCGCTTCGGGGTCGGCCGTGTGGCCGTGCCAGCCCTCCACGAGGGACCACCAGAGGCGGGCGATGGAGGGCTCGGTGCGGCGCTCCCCCAGGA
>JAUVVA010000182.1 GCA_030604905.1 Verrucomicrobiota bacterium
ACCGTGTTGCCGCGGTCGCGCAGCTCGGTGAGGGTGGCGAGGAGTTTCTCGTTGTCGGCCGGGTGCAGGCCGATGCTCGGCTCGTCGAGCACGTAGATGACGCCCATCAGCCCCATCCCGAGCTGGGTGGCGAGGCGCACGCGCTGGGCCTCGCCGCCGGAGAGCGTGTCGTAGTCGCGGTCGAGCGTCAGGTAGCCGAGCCCGGTCTCGAGCAGGAAACGCAGCCGCTGCTCGATGCCGCTCGCGATCTCGCGCACGGCCTCGTGCGCCACGACATCGAGCAGGCCCTTCGCCCACGCATGCGCCGAGGCGACGTCGCGAGCGAGGAACTCGGTGATGGTGAGCCCGCCCGCCTTCACCGCCGCGCTGCGCTCGTTGAGCCGGCCGCCCCGGCACATCGGGCAGGGGCCGCTCACCATAAAGGTCGTCAACCGCGCGCGGAAGCCGTCGCTATCGGTGCCGCGGAAACTCTCCTCCAGGTCCGCGATCACGCCGGCGAAGGGCATGGCGCGGGCCTCGCGCATGCGCTTCAGCTTGAAGGCGAATTGCCGCTCGCCCGCGCCGTGCAAGATGGCCTTGCGCGTCGCCTCCGGCAGTTCCGACCAGGGTTTGTCGGCGTCGTAGGGCAACTGCTCGGCGAGCTGCTTGAGCAGGGCGTTGTGTTTGATGATGAGATTTTTCCCGCCGATGCGCCAGGGCTTGATCGCGCCCTCGCGCACGGACTTCGAGGGATCGGGCACGATGAGCTCGGGCACGAAGCGGAGCTTGCGGCCGAGCCCGTCGCAGTCGGGGCAGGCGCCTTCGCGGTGGTTGAAGGAGAAGTGACGCGGCGTGAGTTTTTCGAAGACGTCGCCGCAGATCTCGCAGGCGAGCGATTGGGAGAGGTGCAGCTCGCGCCAGGCCTCGGGCGCGGCGCCGGCTTTTTGCGCGAGCACGATCACGCGGTCCTTGCCTTCGCGAAAGGCGAGCTCGAGCGAGTCGGCGAGGCGCGAGCGCTGCTCGGCCACGGCGACGAGTCGATCCACGACGACGTCCACCGCGATCTCGCGCGAGCCCTGGCCGTTGGGCACGAGGTGCGGGTCGTCGAGGTTCTTCACCTCGCCGTCGAGCCGCACGCGTTGGAAGCCGCGCTGGCGCAGGCGCGGCAGCTCGTCGCGCAGCACGCTGGGCCTGGCGGACAGGACGGGCGCGAGCAGCATGATGCGCTCACCGGCGCAGGCGCTGAGCACGTGTTGCACGTTGTCGTCGAGCGAGCGTTGAACGACGCGCCCGCCGTCCTTGGGGCAACGTTGCTCGCCATGGATCGCCCAGAGCAGGCGCGCGTAGTCGGCGATCTCCGTGACGGTGGCGATGGTCGAGCGCGGCGAGCCGTTGCCCGTGCGTTGCTCGATGGCGAGGACGGGCGAGAGGCCGTGGATGAAGTCGACGTCGGGCCGCTTCAGCTGCTCCAGCACCTGGCGGGCCTGGGTGGAGAGCGACTCCATGTATTTCCGGTAGCCCTCGGCGTAGAGGGTGTCGAAGGCCAGCGAGGACTTTCCGGAGCCGGAGGGGCCGGTGATGACGACCAACTTCCCGCGCGGCAGGCGCACCTCGAGGTTCTTCAGGTTGTGCTCTCGGGCTCCCTTGATGTGGATGTGCGTGGCCGGCGCGGACTGCATGGTGCGTGACCGACAGCCTACGCATCCGGGGAAGCGCGCAACCCTGTCCGGGCAAAAACTTTCCTCGCCCCGCCGCCTCTCGCCCGCCATTGGCATTGCCCATGGCAGAACCTGCATCCGAACGGCCGCCGCTCTTCACGCCCGTCCAAGTCCGCCTCGTGGGCTTCGCCCTCGCCTTCCTCGCCGTCGTCGTCTCCGGCCTCCTGATCATTCGCATCGTCGACACCACGCTCGGCCTGCTGGGCATGTTTTCCGGCGTGCTCTGGCCGCTCCTCACCGCGGCCATCATTGCCCTCGTGCTCATGCCGCTCGTGCACCTGCTCGAGCGGCGTCTGCGCCTCGGGCGACTCGCCTCGGTGATCACCATCTTCGGGTCCTTCATCGTGGTCGCCTCGGGGCTCGCGGTGGCCATCATCCCGCCGGTCGCGAAACAGTTGATCGATTTCATCGGCTTCCTGCCAACCTTCTGGGAACGCGTGGTCGCTTATTCCGAGGAACATTATCCCCACTGGGTCGCGGCGGCCGAGGGCTACCTGGCCAACGAGCGCATCCGCGCCGCCTTTGATCGCCTGGTCGCCGAAGCGCAGGGGCTCACCGCCTACGCCGTGCCCTCGCTGCGCGCCGCCGGCTCGGGGGCCATGCAGCTCTTCGGCGTGCTGGCCAGCGTCGCCGTCATTCCGATCTACCTGTTCTTTTTCCTGCTCTCCAGCGGCGACCCGACGCGAAACCTGAGCGACCACCTCAGCTTCCTGCGCCCCGGGCTGCGGGCCGACATCGTGTTTCTCGTGCGCGAGTTTGTCGCCATCATCGTCTCCTTTTTCCGCGGGCAGCTCATCATCGGCCTCATCATGGGCGCGCTGCTCGCGGTGGGCTTCTCGATCATCGGGCTCAAGTTTGGCCTCTTCATCGGCCTGCTGCTCGGCATCCTCAACATCGTCCCCTACCTGGGCACGATCATCGGCCTGGCGATCGCGCTGCCGCTGGCGTTTTTCCAGCCGGCGGGCGGCGTGCAGCTGGTCGCGCTGGTGCTGGTGGTCTTCATCCTCGTGCAAAACATCGAGGGCTGGTATCTCACGCCCAAGATCATGGGCGACCGCACCGGGCTGCACCCGGTGACCATCATCTTCTCGATCTTTTTCTGGGGCACCGCGCTGAGCGGCATCCTTGGCATGATCCTCGCCATCCCGCTCACCGCCTTCTTCGTCACCGCCTGGCGCCTGGTGAAACGCAAATACCTCGCCACCCTCACCAACCCCGAGGGCGCCTGATCCCGGCCGCAGCTCCCGCACCGCATCCATGTTTCGCTGGTCCTTTCTCGATCGTTTCCACGACTTCGGCCTGCTCGTCATGCGGGTCGGCATCGGCCTGGTTTTCCTGCTCCTCTACGGCTTCCCCAAGCTCATCAACCCCGGCTCCTGGGCCGGCATCGGGCGGGCCGTGAGCTACCTCGGCATCAAGTCCGGCCACCAGGTCTGGGGCTTCGGCGCGGTGCTCTCCATGAGCCTCGGGGCCGTCTGCCTGATCCTCGGCTTCGCCCACCGCCCCGCCGCGCTCGCGCTCACCATCACCATGGGCGTCGCCGCCATCTGGAAACACTACCCCTTCGCCGGCTGGTCCGCCTCGAGCTACCCGCTCGCCATGGGCGTCGTCTGCCTCGGCCTGCTCTTCACCGGCCCGGGCAAATACTCGCTGCAAGGCAGGTAGCCCTCACCCGTGGGTTTCAACCCGGATTCCGGGTTCGATGCATGCCGGACCTTTCGTCGGGCAAGGGTGCGATCCCGCGACAGGCGAGCACGGGTTTGGGCTCAGCCGCCAAGGCCGAGACTCTCCGCGTGAAACGCCAGCGCGTCCCGAATGTGCAGATCCCAATAGTCCCAGTCGTGGGCTCCGGGAAACTCGCGATACCAGTGCGGAATCTTGGCGATCGTGAGGGCGCGGGAGAACTCGCGGTTGCCTTCCAAAAGAAAATCCTCGGTGCCGCAATCGATCAGCAAACGCGGCAGACGGCCGGCGCGCTTGGCCTTGCGCGCATGCACCAGCGGATCGTGGGCGCTACCCCGCAAGGTGCCCTGCCCGAAAATCCGCAACATCTCGGCGAGCACCACCGGCCCCCAGTTCCGCCGCTCCGCCTCCTCGCGCAGACTCACGCCGTCGCGGATCCGCGACCAGCCCACCGCGCCGGAGTGGCTGTTGATCGAACAAAACTTGTCCGCGTAGGCGAGGCCGACGCGCAGCGCCCCGTAACCGCCCATGGAAAGCCCGCCGATCGCCCGGGCCGAACGCTCCGGACGCGCGTGAAACGTGCGCTCGACCATCGCCACGAGCTCCTCGCCGACGTGCTTCGCCCAGGCGGGGCCGTCCGCGTTGTTGGTGTAGAAACCACGATGGCCGTCTGGCATCACGACGATCAGCGGCAGCTTCGCGACGTAACTCTCCAGCCGGGTGCGTCGCAGCCAGGTCGTGTGATCGTCCGAGCGGCCGTGCAGCAAATACAAAGTCGGGAAGGGAGGCTCGCCCACGTCGGGCAAAAGAACCTGCGTCGTCGTCTGTTTGCCGAGGACTTGGCTGAACCAGTGTAGCGTGCTGAGAGCCATGGGAGGGAACGAGGAGTGAGGGGGCGAGTGCGGAAAAAATCAACCCGCCTGCCACCTCGTGAGCCAAGCCGTGGCGTTCCCGCCGCCTACTCCACCCGCAGCAGGTATCCGCGCAGATATTCGCTCTCGGGCATCGTGACGAGCACGGGGTGGTCGGGCGGCTGGTGGCAAAACTCCAGCACCTGCACCTTGCGCTTGGCGTCGGCCGCCGCCTCCGCGAGCACGCCGCGCAACTCCGCGTCCTGCATGTGGTGCGAGCAAGTGTAGGTCGCCAGCAGGCCGCCCGGGGCGAGGACTTTCATCGCGCGAAGATTGAGCTCCTTGTAGCCGCGCAGCGCCCCCTCGAGCGCGCTCTTCGACTTCGCGAAGGGCGGAGGATCGAGCACGATCAGGTCCCAGGTCTCGTCCCGCTTCGCCCCGAAGTAATCGAACACGTTCACGCACTCGAACTGCGCCGCCACGCCATTGCGCTCCGCGTTGCGCCGCGCCTGCTCGATCGCGTCCGCCGCGCTGTCGAGCCCGCGCACCTGGCTCGCCCCGGCCCGCGCCGCATGGAGCGCGAAGGAGCCTTGGTTGCAAAACGCGTCCAAGACCCGCCGCCCCCGGGCATACCTCGCCACGAGCCCGTGCTGCAGGCGTTGATCGAGGTAGAACCCGGTCTTCTGCCCGTTCTGCAAGTCGAGCCAGTAGTCAAAACCCTCGATCCGGTGCCAGCGCGGCTCCCAAGCCCGCCCGCTGCGCGTGCTCACCGCCAAGGGCAGCCCCTCGAGACGGCGGATCGTGGCGTCATTGCGCAAAATGATCTCCTCCGCGCCGGTGAGCGCGGCGAGCGCCTCCACGATTTGGTTAGCCCGCCGGTCCATCGCCAGCGTGAGCGTCTGCACCACGAGCGTGCCGCCAAACTGATCCACCACCACGCCGGGTAAATCATCCGACTCCGACCACACCAGACGCCGGTTGGCCGCCCCGTCCCAAGCGCCGCGCCTCGCCAGCGCCCGCTCCAAGGCCCCGCGCAAAAAGGCCTCGTCGAGCGCCACCCGATCTCGCGAGAGACGCCGCCACACGATCTGCGACCTCGAGTTGTAAACCCCCACGCCCAGGAAACGCCCCGTGCGGTCGCGCAGTTCGACCGTCTCACCATCACGCTCAGCGGGAGCCAGCGCCTCGACTTCGTTGGCGAACACCCAGGGGTGCCCGGTGAGCACGCGGGCGCGCACGTTGGCTTTGAGCTTGAGGGATGCGTCGGACATGAGCGCGCACTCTCAGCGCCCGCCATCCTACCGAGGAAGCCAAAAAAAGCCGCCCGGAGCGAAAGCCCCGGACGGCGCGAAAAGGCTGGAGGCGCGCGGCGCGCCGGGGCGGCTAGTCCCCGCGCGGATCGGACCCGCGATGAAACCCGGCTTCGTCCTCGAAACCCTCCGGCGCGCGCCAGAGCGCACCGGCGAGCACGACGAGTCCCACCGTGTAGAGCAGGCCTAGAAGGGCGATGGTGAGGAACATGGCAGTGTAGGGGTTGAATCGATACAGTTGAACCAATGCGCTTATCGGCGCCGCGCCACCGAAACGTAGGTAATCAATCTGTCAAAAGCACCGCAGGCATGAGGGTAACCCCCTGCTAGCCGGGCCGCTCCGCCCCCGGAGAGGGCCCGGGAGCCCTTCAGGATACCCTCCGGCCCGTCCGCCCTGCCTCCGCCTCCTGCCCCCGCTCGGTCTCTCCCCTGGGCCATTGGCCATTGGTCATTGGCCATTGGTCATTGGTCATTGGCCATTGGTCATTGGTCATTCCGCGGAGGGCGCGGCGCGCCGCGCCGCGCCCTCCGCGTTTTCCCTTTCCCTCCCCCGCCCCGCCGCGTCTGCTTGTCGGTTTCGCCATGACGCCCGCCCAGGAAATCGCCCGCCGCCGCACCTTCGCGATCATCTCGCACCCCGACGCCGGCAAGACCACCCTCACCGAGAAGTTCCTGCTCTACGGCAACGCCATCCACCTCGCCGGCTCCGTGACCGCCCGCAAGCAGCAGCGCTCCACCACCTCCGATTGGATGGAGCTCGAGAAACAGCGCGGCATCTCCGTCTCCTCCACCGTCCTCCAGTTCGATTACCAAGGCTACGCGGTCAACCTGCTCGACACCCCCGGCCACAAGGACTTCTCCGAGGACACCTACCGCGTGCTCACCGCCGTCGACGCCGCCCTCATGGTCATCGACTCCGCCAAGGGCATCGAGCCGCAGACGCGCAAGCTCTTCGAGGTCTGCCGCCGCCGCGGCATCCCCATCTTCACCTTCATGAACAAGTGCGACCGCCCCACGCAAAACCCCCTCGAGCTCATCGACGAGCTCGAGCGCGTGCTCGGCC
>JAUVVA010000051.1 GCA_030604905.1 Verrucomicrobiota bacterium
CTCGATCATCCCCGCCGGCGACATCGCCCGGCCCGGCGCGGTCAACCCCGCCCCGATCGCCGCCCAACTCGCGCGCCACCCCGCCACCCGCGGCGGCGCCTCGCCCGCCTTCTGGCTGCGCCTCGCGTCCTCCGCCGAAGGCCGCGCCGCCCTCGCCACCCTGCGCTCGCTCTACACCGGCGGCGGCCCGCTCTGGCCCGACGATCTCGCCACCCTCCGCGCCGCCGCCCCCGCCACCCGCGTCGTCTGCGTTTACGGCAGCACCGAGGCCGAGCCCATCGCCGAGATCGACGCCGCCGAGGCCCTCGCCGCGCCCGAAGCCCAGACTCTCCTCCCCGGCGGCCATCTCCGTCCTGAAATCCGCTGCGCCGTGCTCCGCGACCGCTTTGGCACGCCGCGCCCCGACCTCGACGCCGCCGCCTTCGCCGCCGAGACCTGCGCCCCCGGCCAGATCGGCGAGATCGTCGTCAGCGGCGCGCACGTCGTCTCCGGCTACCTCGGCGGGGTCGGCAACGACGAGACGAAGTTTCGCGTCGAGGGCGCGATCTGGCACCGCACCGGCGACGCCGGCCTGCTCGACACCGCCGGCCGCCTCTGGCTCGCCGGCCGTTGCTCCGCGCGCGTCCGGGCCGGCGCGCGCACGCTCTACCCCGCCGAGGTCGAGGTGGCCCTGCGCGGCGTCAAAGGCCTGCGCCGCAGCGCGCTCCTCACCCACGCCGACGAAGCCTGGGGCGTGCTCGAGGCCGACGAGCCCGCCGTGCTCGCCCTCGCCAGCGCCCGCCTCGCCCTGCGCGGCCTGCCCGAGCTGCGCCTCCACCTCCTCCCGCGCCTCCCGCTCGACAAACGCCACAACGCGAAGATCGATTATGCCGCCCTCCGCGCACTCCTCCCGTCGCCCGGGTGCTCGCATCAAGGCAAAGCTCGAGCGCCCTTCCTCTGAAAAGAAACGACTACGAAGTCTCTTCCCCTTCGTGTTTGGCCTTGGGCATGCCGGGCAGCCCGCGTTTCTCCCAAAGCCCAAGCACGTGCAGCACCAGAAAAACCAAGATCGTCGCGCCCACCGCGACCGTGTAGCGGCCCACGCCGACCGCCAGCCCCACGCCGGCCGTCGCCCAGATCGCCGCCGCCGTCGTGAGCCCCTGCACCGTCTCGCCCTTGCCCCGCGAAACGAAGATCGTGCCGGCGCCGAGGAAACTGATGCCCGCCACCACCGCCTCGATCACACGGATAGGATCATACTGCATCACCCCGGTCTCCTGCCCGAAGTGCTCCACCACCGCGCCCGTTAGCCCCACAAAAAACGCCGCGCTCACCCCGACCAGGATGTGTGTCCGCAGCCCGGGTTTTTTGCCGAAGGACTGACGCTCCCAGCCGAGCACTCCCGACAACAACGCCGCCACCGCCAACTTCAGCAGGATTTCCCAGTCGGTCTGGCTCGTCATCATCCACGCGACGCTAGCGGCCGCCCCACCGCCCCGCCATCAGGTCCTCCCCCGCCCGCACCCCCGGTGCTTGCCTCAAGCCCACCCCGCCCACACCCTGACAAGCCCGCGCCATTATTGGTCATTGGTCATTGGTCATTGGTCATTGGTCATTGGTCACCCGGCGCCCGGCGCTCACTTCGCTTCGCATGTCCCACCCGCCCGCTCCCTCCGCCCCTTCGCCCGCCCTGCCCCGCGCCTGTAGCTTCCCCGAGACGGAGTGGCGCGCGCTCGCCCGGCACTGGTATCCCTTCGCCTACTCGGACGAGCTCGATGCCGGCAAACCCGTCGCCCGCACCCTCCTCGACGAGCCGCTCATCGCCTACCGCAGCAGCGCGCGCCGCGTCGTCGTGGCGCGCGATCTATGCATCCACCGCGGCGTGCCGCTCCACCTCGGCTGGCAGGAGGGCGACGAGCTGGTCTGCGCGTATCACGGTTTTCGATACGGAGCCGACGGCCGTTGCACCGCCATCCCCGCCCAGCCGGACCTGCCGGTCCCGAAAAAACTCTGCCTCTCCACCGTCGCCAGCATCGAGCGCCACGGCCTCGTCTGGGTCTGCCTCGCGCCCGACCCCGCGTCGCCCTCCGCCGCGCCCGGCGCATCCCTCCCCGACTGGCCCGAACTCGCCGACCCGGCCTACCGCATGATGCACGCCGAGCCGCAGGACTGGGAGTGCACGCCCGGCCGGCAGCTGGAGAACTTCATCGACGTCGCGCACTTCTCCTGGATCCACGCCGGCACCTTCGGCAACCGCGAGCGCCCCGAGGTGCCGCCCTACGAGGTCCAGCGCACCGCGGGCGGTTTTCGCGTCGATTATCGCTACCTCGCGTCGAACCCCGAGTCCGCCAAGACCGCCTCGACCGCCGGCGGCGTGATCCAGCGCCGCATGATCTACGATCTCCACCTGCCCCTCGCCTGCCGCCTCGTCATCGACTACGGCGACGGCCGCCGCCACTGCGTCTTCGACGCGCCCACGCCGGTCTCGCGCCGCAAGACGCGAGTCTTCCACTTCGTCGCGCGCAACTTTGATCCGCACATCCCGGCCGAGGAGGTGCTCGCCTTCGAACGCAAGGTGCTGGCCGAGGACAAGCCCATCGTGGAGAGCCAGCGCCCCGAGGACCTGCCCCTCGATCTGAGCGAGGAATTCCACATCCGCTGCGACCGCTTCTCCGCCGCCTACCGCGATGCCCTGCGCGAGCTCGGCTTCGGCCGCGACTTCAGCGCGTGAGACTAAAAATGTAACCCAATGGGTTACCCTTTCCGGCGTCGGACCGGCTTTCCAAGCTCGGCGTCCGGCTCCACCCGCGCCGCCCCGCGACCGTCGCCGAACTCGAGCCCGATGCGCCCGCCCGGCCGCAGCTCCGCGGCCCGCGTCACCGGCCGCCCCTCCTCATCGCGCACGATTGCGAAGCCGCGATTGAGCACCGAGGCCGGGCTCGCCGCCTGGAGACGTTTCCAAAGCCCGAGCAGACGCTGCGACTCCGTCTCCACGCGCCGCGCCGGCGAGGCCGCCGCGAATCGCCCCGCCACCAGCGCCACCCGGTGACGCCGCCCCTGCATCCCATGGGCCAGCGCCGCGTCGGCCCGATTGCGCAGGTCGTCCAGCCGCAGCCAGCCGCGCTCCACCTGCGCCGCCGGCGAGAGCAGTTTCAGCCGGGCGCGCAGCCCGTCGAGCCGCTCGCGCGCCGCGCCCAGCACCGCCTCCGCCTCGCTCTCGAGGGCCCGCGCGAGCCGCGCCAGCCGCTCCGTCTCCGCCACGAAGCCGCTAGAGATCAGCTCCGCCGCCGCACTCGGCGTCTCCGCCCGCACATCCGCCGCGAAGTCACACAGGGTAAAATCGATCTCGTGCCCCACCGCCGAGATCACCGGCACGCGCGAAGCCGCCACCGCCCGCACCAGCACCTCCTCGTTAAACGCCCAAAGGTCCTCCAGCGACCCACCACCCCGCCCCACGACCAACAAATCAAACGCCGCGTCCCCTCCGCTCTCATTGGTCATTGGACATTGGTCATGTCGGGCCAGCGCCGCGGCGGCGCTAGATGTCATTCCGCGGCTGAGGGCCCCCGGCTGGTGTGCATACGCGATCATCGCCGCCACCTCAGCCGCCGCCCCCTCCCCCTGCACCTTCGCCGGCAGCACGACCACGCGCCCGCGCCAGCCGCGCCGCACGAGGATGCGCACAAAATCCTGCACCGCCGCGCCGGTCGGCGAGGTCACGAAACCCACCGTCCGCGGCAGGCGCGGCAGCGAGCGCTTGCGCTCTTTCGCGAACAACCCCTCCGCCGCCAGCCGCGCCTTCAGCGCCTCGAACTCGCGTTGCAGGCGGCCCGTGCCGTCGTCCACCAGCGCACGCACGATGAGCTGGTATTCGCCCCGCGCCTCGTAGACCGAGGCCTCGCCGTAGACGACCACCTGCCCGCCCTCGCGCAGCTTCACCGTCTGCCGCGCCGCGTCGCCGCGAAACATCACCGCGCGCACCTGCGCCCCGGCGTCCTTGAGCGAAAAATACACGTGCCCGCTCGCCTGTATTCGCAGATTCGATACCTCGCCGCGCACCCAGCCGGGCTTCAGCCCGCCCTCGAGCAGCGTCTTCACCCGACGGGTAAACTCGCTCACGCTCTCCGCGCGCGCGCCGCCGGAGCCCAGGTCGATCTCGCGTCCGCCCCCGATCATGCGTCGCCCGTCCGTCCTTCCAAAGCCGCGCCCGGCGGCAGCGGCGCCGGCTCCACCCGCGCGGCGAGCCGTTTGCGGGCGAAGCGCACCCCGAGCACCAGCACGACCACGCCCACCACGGCGGCCATCGCCACCATGCCGCGGCCCTGCATGATCGCGTCGCCAAAGACGATCATCAGCGACACGTTCGTCGTGGCGACCAGCCAGGAGACCGCGAGGTAGATCCGAAAAGGCACCTCGGCGAGGCCGAGCAGGAAGCTCTGAAAGACGTAGGGCGCGCCGGGCGTCATGCGCACGAGAAACACGAAGAGGGCCGCCTTGCCCGGCGGCACCTGCGGCACCTTGTAGCCGAGATAGGCCAGCAGGCGCTCGACCCAGGGGCGCAGGATATAGCGCGCCAGCCCGTAGGAGATCGTCATGCTCGCCGCCATCGCCAGGCCCGCCAGCAGGAGCACCATCGGCAGGCCCATCGTCGGGCCGAAAAGCGAGCCCGCCCCGATCGCGAAGGGCGAGACCGGCGCGCCGATCGCCGGCAAGATCGCGAAGGCCGCGAAGAACCAGCCCGCGCCGAGCCCGCGCAGCCACTCCATGCCGACCATCACGCCGTCCTTGGCCCAGCTCCAGAAAGAGGGGGGCAACATCAAGGCGACCACGCCCGCCGCGATCATTCCCGCGCCGCAAACCGCGAGCGCGACGCGCCTGCGCAGCCGATGTCGCGCCGTCGCTTTGTCCGTGGTTTCCATGGGCCCACGCTGGTCCGCTCGCCTACGTGGTCAAGCCGCCCGCCCCTTCCCCGCCCCGCGCTCGGCGGATTCCCCGCTCGCCCCACCCGGAAAAGTTTCCCCTTCCCGCCCCCGCCAGCCCCGCGCAGCCTCTCTCCCGGCATATGATCTACCTCCTCGGCGGCAGCGGCTACATCGGCCAAGCCTTTCAACGTCATCTCCTTCGCCACGGCATCCCCCATCGCAGCGTCCGCCGCGCCGAGCTCGACTACGCCGAACCCGCCCGCCTGCTCGCCGCGCTCCGCGCCGACCGCGTCTCCTTCCTGATCAACGCCGCCGGCTACACCGGCAAGCCCAACGTCGACGCCGCCGAGCACCACAAGGCCGAGTGCCTCTTCGGCAACGCCGTCCTCCCCGCCCGCATCGCCGAGGCCTGCGCCTCCGCCGGGATCCCCTGGGGGCACGTTTCCTCCGGCTGCATCTACCAGGGCGCCCGCCCCGACGGCTCCGGCTTCACCGAGCTCGACCCGCCCAACTTCTCCTTCCGCGCCGGCCCCTGCTCCTTCTACAGCGGCACCAAGGCCCTCGGCGAAGAGGTGCTCGCCGCCTACCCCGACGTCTACCAGTGGCGCATCCGCATCCCCTTCGACCACCACGACCACCCGCGCAACTACCTCTCCAAACTCCTCCGCTACTCCCGCCTGCTCGACGCGCGCAATTCCCTCACCCACCTCGCCGAGTTCGTGCCCGCCGCCCTCGCCTTCGCCGAGATCCGCCCCGCGCCCGGCCTCTACAACTTCACCAACCCCGGCTCCGTCACCACGCGCGAAGTCACCGCCCTCCTCGCCGCCACCGTCGCGCCCGGCCGCGAGTTCGCCTTCTTTGCCGACGAGGCCGAGTTCATGCGCAACGCCGCCGCCACCCCGCGCTCCAACTGCGTGCTCGATCCCTCCAAGCTCCTCGCCACCGGCATCGCCCTCGCGCCGATCCAAGACGCCCTCCGTGCCGCGCTCGCCGCGTGGATACCCGCCTCCGCTTCCTAAACTTCGCGCGCCCTCGCGCCCCTCGCGCTCAACCTCATGAAGATCCTCGTCACCGGCGGCTGCGGTTTCATCGGCGCCAACCTCGTCCGTCACCTCCTCGAGCACACCCCGCACGAGGTGCTCAATCTCGACGCGCTCACCTACGCCGCCTGCCCCGCCTCGCTCGCCGATCTCGCCGCCCACCCGCGCTACCGTTTCTCCCGGACCGACGTCTGCGACGCCGCCGCGCTCGCCCGCCACTTCGCCGATTTCGCGCCCGACACCGTCCTCCACCTCGCCGCCGAGAGCCACGTCGACCGCTCCATCGACGGCCCGGCCGCCTTCCTCCAGACCAACGTCGTCGGCACCTTCACCCTCCTCCAGGCCGCCCGCGCCCACTTCGAGCGCCTCGCCGGCGCCGCCCGGGAGCGCTTCCGCTTCGTCCACGTCTCCACCGACGAGGTATTCGGCAGCCTCGCGCCCGACGCACGCCCCTTCGACGAGACCACGCCTTACTCGCCGCACTCACCCTACTCCGCCAGCAAGGCCGCCAGCGACCACTTCGCCCGCGCCTGGGCCGACACCTACGGCCTGCCCGTTCTCGTCACCAACTGCTCCAACAACTACGGCCCCTACCAGTATCCGGAAAAACTGATCCCGGTCGTCATTCTCAAAGCCCTGCGCGGCGATCCGATCCCCGTCTACGGCCGCGGCGAAAACATCCGCGACTGGCTCTACGTCGGCGACCACGTCGAGGCCCTGCTCGCCGTCGCCGAGCGTGGCCGCCCCGGCGAGACCTATGCGATCGGCGGTGAAAACGAGCGCCGCAACCTCGACCTCGTGCGCCTGCTCTGCGGCCTGCTCGACGAGCTGCGCCCACGCGCCGACGGGCGCCCCTACGCGGAGCAGATCACCTTCGTCGCCGACCGCCCCGGCCACGATCTGCGCTATGCCATCAACCCGGAGAAAATTCGTCGCGAGCTCGGCTGGCGCCCCCGCCAGGACCCCGTCTCCGGCTTCCGCCACACCGTCGCGTGGTATCTGGGGAATGAAGCATGGTGGCGGCCGCTGCTTGCGACGCCCGACGGCGGTCTGGCGCGGCGGGGGCGCGGGAGTGAGGGAGCGAAGGCGTGAAGAACGAAGCATGGCCTCTCCAGGCGTCTCTGCCCCCGCGCGCGGCTCGACCACGAAAACCCGCCGGCCCCCACTCGCGGGTGAAACACTGGTCGCCCGAATCCGCCATCGCCGCCCGCTTCGCCCTCTGCGAAGAAAACTTCGCCGTCTTGAGCGCCACCATTCGCCAACTCCGCACCGATGACTAGCCCCCATTCCCTCACCTCCTCGCTCCCGCATTCCCGGCGCGCGATCCTCCTCGCCGGCGGCTCCGGCACTCGGCTCTACCCGCTCACCTCCGCGGTCTCGAAGCAGCTCCTGCCGATCTACGACAAACCGATGATCTACTACCCGCTCTCGGCGCTCATGCTCGCCGGGCTGCGCGAGATCCTCGTCATCACCACCCCGCACGACCGGCCTCTCTTCGAAAAACTCCTCGGCGACGGCTCGCGCTTCGGCATCCGCCTCTCCTACGCCACGCAAGCCCGCCCCGAAGGCCTCGCCCAGGCGCTCCTCATCGCCGCCGACACCGGCTTCCTCCGCCCCGGCGACAGCTCCGCGCTCGTCCTCGGCGACAACCTCTTCTACGGACACGAGTTCCCCCGCCAGCTCCGCGCCGCCGCCGCCGAATCGGAGGGCGCCACCATCTTCGCCGCCCCCGTCGCCGACCCCCGCGCCTACGGCGTGGTCGAGTTTTCCCCCGAGGGCCGCGCCCTCTCCATCGAGGAAAAACCCGCGCATCCAAAATCCAACTACGCCGTCCCCGGCATCTACTTCTACGACGCCGAGGCGCCCGCCCTCGCGCGCACGCTCCGCCCCTCGGCCCGTGGCGAGCTCGAGATCACCGACCTCCACCGCCTCTACCTCGAGCAGGGCCGCCTGCACGTCGTGCCCTTCGGACGCGGCACCGCCTGGCTCGACACCGGCACGCACGACTCGCTCCTCGACGCCGCCCAGTTCGTCTCGGTGATCGAGCAACGCCAGGGCCTCAAGATCGCCTGCCTCGAGGAGATCGCCTACCACCGCGGCTGGATCGACCGCGCCAATCTCGAATCCTCCATCGCCCTCCACGGCAAATCCAGCTACGCCGCTTATCTCAGGCGCCTCCTCGCCTGAGACGTCCAAGTGGGAAGGTTAAGTTCAACAAAACACCACACCGCGTGCAGCCCTCCACTCCGCCCCTCGAAGCTCCGTCCTCCGGCCGGCTCCCCGCGCCCTCGGCCCTTGGCCATTCGGCATTCGTCATTCCCGTGTCAGCGCTCGGGCTGACACTGGCCCTCGCCCTCACCCTTCCGCCGCTCAGCTCCACCCGCCTCCAGACCTGGCCCTGGGCCTTCTACGCCGCCGCCTTCTGGTTGCTGCCGATCCTCGTCGCGATCACCCGCCTCGCCCTCGGCCGGCCCGACGCCCGCCTCGGCGGACTGCTTGACGCCGCCTTTGGCGCGCTCGCCCTCACCGGCCTTCTCGCCACCGCGCTCTCCCCGCTGCGCGAGACGCTCGCGCCCCATCTCTTGCCCTTCCTCGGCGCCCTCGCCCTGCCCTACGCGCTCCTCCCGCTCCTGCGCGACGGCCGCCGCGCCGATCTCTTCGCCGCCCTCTTCCTTTACCCGCTCGTCTTCACCTGCGCCTTCCTCTGGGCCGCCAAGCTCCCCTCGCTCGCCGGCCCCTTCCCGCGCAACGCCGAGCCCTTCGGCCACCCCAACACCACCGGCGCCGTCCTCGCGCTCGCCGCCTGCTGGCTCGCCACCCTCGCCCTCCGCGCACAGACCCGCGCGGCCCTGGTTCTCCACGCTCTCGGCGCCCTCGCCGCCGCCGCGCTCGCCGCCAGCTCCGCCAGCCGCGGCGCCGTCCTCGCCCTCATGATCGCCGCCATCTACGCCGCCGGCGCGCTCCTCCTGCGCCGCGGCCGCGTGCTCACCTTTATCGTCATCTCCGTGGCCACGCTCGGGATCGCGCTCACCACCAACGAGCGCCTCCGCCTCTTCGCCTTCGGCCAGGGCTGGTCCGCCGCCGACAGCGAAAGCAACGCCCAGCGCATCGCCATGTTCCAGGGCGGCTTCGCCCTGGCCGCCGAGCGCCCCGCCACCGGCTGGGGTCCGGGCGCCGTGCCCCACGTCTTCCCCCGCGTGCGCGCCGATCTGCCCGGCGAGCCCGACAACTACCTCCAGCTCCACAACGCCCTCGCGCAAAGCGCCGCCACCCTCGGCGGCCTTGGTCTCCTCGCCCTCGCCCTGCTCGCCTGCGCCCTCGCCGCCCGCGCGCTCCGCCTCCCGCCCACCGCGGACAAGATCCCGATCGCCGCCACCTTGGTCTGCGGCGCCGTTGTCGCGCTCTTCGACCACTCCTTCGCCACCCCCGCCTTCGCCCTCCTCGCCGCCCTGCCGGTGGCCGCGCTGGGCGGCAGGGGCGTCCCGCCCGATGGCGCGGCTCCACAGGTGGCACGGACGTCTCGCCCGTGGGCTTGGCTTTGCCTCCTCCCCCTCGCGATCATCGCGCTTCCGCTTGCCCGCGATCTCTCCGCCCGCGCCGCCTGGTCCGAGGCGCTCGACGCCGCCGAAATCGGCGATGCCGACGCTTACCTCGCCGCGCTGGAGCGCGCCCACGCCCTCCGCCCCGCCGACCCCTTCTTCGCCGACCAACTCGCCTCACACCTCGCCACGGGCCACCCCTTGGGCGTTCCGGCCCCCGATCCCGACGGCGCCATTCCCATCCACCTCGCCACCCTCGCGCGCAACCCCGCCCACGAATCCGCGCACTACAACCTCGGCTGGCTTCTGCTCGAGTTCGATCCGCTCGCCGCTCGCGCCCACTTCTCCACCGCGCTCCAGCTCGCCCCCGCTCGCGCCCACAGCTACCTCGGCCTCGCGCTCACGAAAATTTTCTCCGGCGACCGCGCCTCGCCCGCGCCCGAGCTCGCCGCCGAGATCCTGCTCGACCCCGCCTTCGTCTGGTCACCGCACTGGCGCGCCCTGCCCCTCGCGCCCCACCGGGCCGAGACCCTGCGCTTCCTCGCCGACCACCTCGCCGAGACCGGCCAGCACACGATCTTCGCCGCCTGGCTGCGCAACGCCGGCCCGCCCGCCGAGCCCGTCTCCGCCTACCGCCGCCTGCGCACCGGCCACGGCGTGCTCTACGGCCACCCCGAGGGCCCCCCGCCCGTCGACGTGAACATCATGCTCACCTTTGAGCTCACTCCCGGCCAACGCGCGGCGCTCCCCCCGCGTCGCTTCATCGACCCCGCCGTCTTTCTCGCCACCGTCGAGCCGCCGCCCCTGCCCGCTCCTCCGGCAGCCGAGCCCGACGTCGATTCGCCGGAGCCCGAGTTTTTCCTCGACCCTCCCGACCTCGAACTCCGTCCCGAGTAAGCGCGGCCGCTCTCGCTCCTCGCCACCTCGACTCCTCGGCTCCGCCGCCTCCCCATGTCCGCCGACCGTCAGCGCAAGGTCATCTACCCCGCCCTCCTGCTGCTGGGCGACGCGTGTATCGCCTTCGCCGGCCTTTCCCTCGGCTACTGGCTGCGCTACGCCACGCCCGTCGGCAGCATCGGCCTCGAGGTGCCCGACGCCAGCTTCGCGCGCTACCTGCCGCTCCTCCTGCTCGGCACCGCCTTCCTCGTCGTCGCCTACGCCCAGCTCGGCCTCTACGAGGAGCGCCTTCTGCTGCGGAAATTCCAGGCGCTCAACCTCGTCATCAAGGGCACCAGCTTCTGGCTCGTCGCCTACCTCAGCCTCTCGCTTGTCCTCAAGTTCGACCCGCCCATCTCGCGCTGGTTTGTCGTCATCGCCTACGTCCTCGTGCTCGCGCTCATGTTCGCCTGGCGCAGCCTAGCCTACGCCTTCCTCGCCCGCCCCTCCCGCGCGCACGAGCTTCGCCAACGCGTCGCCCTCCTCGGCTGGACCGAGGAGGCTCGCTCCCTCGCCCTTGAGCTCTCCTCCAGCCCCGCCCACCCGCTGCTCATCGTGGGCGTCATCCCGCTGCCCGACGACCCTCCGCGCCCGCCCGAGATCCCCGCGCTCCCCGCCGGCCCCGACCTCGCCGCCACGCTCCGCTCCGCCGGCATCGACGTGCTCATCGCCGCCCGCACCGACCTCCCGCGCGAGCAACTCCGCGCCGTGGTCGACGCCTGCGAACGCAGCTTTGTCGATTGGAAGATCATCCCCTCATCCTTCCAGATCCTCGTCAGCGGCCTGCGCCTGCAGACCATCGGCCGCGTGCCCGTCCTCGGCGTGGACGAGCTCGCGATCAACCGCCTCTTCAACCGCGGCCTCAAGCGAGGCCTCGACCTCTTCGGCGCCGGCCTCGGCCTCCTCCTCTCCGCGCCGCTCATCCTCGTGCTCGCCGCGCTCATCCGGCGCGAATCGCCCGGCGCCCCCGCCTTCTTCGCGCAGGAACGCCTCGGCGCCGGCGGCCGCCCCTTCCGCATGTGGAAACTCCGCAGCATGCGACCCGACGCCGCCGCGAGCGACCACCTCGCGCAGAGCACCGCGCGCGACGACCCCCGCCTGCTCCGCATCGGCGCCTGGATGCGCCGTTGGAATCTCGACGAGCTGCCCCAGTTCTGGAACGTGCTGCGCGGCGACATGAGCCTCGTCGGCCCGCGCCCCGAACGCCCGCTCCACGCCGCGCGCCTCGCCGGCGAGATCCCGCACTACCTGCCGCGCCACCTCGTCAAACCCGGCATGACCGGCTGGGCCCAGGTCAACGGCCTGCGCGGCGACACCGACCTCGCCCGCCGCGTCCAGCACGACATCTACTACATCGAGACCTGGAGCCTCTGGCTCGACCTCGAAATTCTTGCCCTCACCGTCCCGCGCTGGCGCGCCGGAGCCGCGTAGTCGTCCGCGTCCGAGTGGCACGGGCATCTTGCCCGTGGGATTGGACGTGGCATGGGCGTCTCGCCCATGGGATCGATCGGATGCCAAGCCGGGGCTCGGCGCTCCCGGGGCGGCGATGCCGCCCGTTTACCTCAGCCCGGCTCCGGTTCCGGCACGCGCGGGGCCGGACTCGCCCCAAAGCCATAGTCGGCCCGATCGTGATAGACTGTCTTGGGATTGTCCTCCTCCCGGCTCAGCTCACCCGCGAGACGCCTCCGATAAGCTTGAGGCGACAGCCCCGTGTGCTTACGAAACACCCGGGCAAAATAGCCCGCGTCGGCGAAGCCGCAGGCCCAGGCAACCTCCGATATGCTTAGAGCCGGATTCGCGATCACCTCCACCGCCCCGTCCATCCGCTGGCGGTGGATGTAGTGGATCAAGGTTTCGCCGGTCTCCTTGTGAAAGACGTGCGAGAGATGATCGGCCGACCACCCCAGCCGGCTCGCGAGAAACGTGACGTTGAGCGCCGGGTTGTGGAGCTGGTCGCGCACCATCCACTTGATTTGAAAAATGCGCTGCGACTCCTGCTTCGCGTCCGGTGTCTCGGCTCGCGTGAGGTCGGTCAGCGTGGCGAACAAGGCGAGCCCCAGCCCGCGCAGCCGGGCCCTTCCCAGCGGACTCGCCGACTGGCTCGCCTCCACGAGAAACTCCGCCATCTCCACGATCCGCCGCAGATCCGGCGTCGAGAAAAACAGGATCGTCTCAATGTCCGGACGCCCGCCGCCAAAATCCCGCGCGAGGTGCATGCTCACCGCGCCCGCATAAAATCCGATCACCAGATTCTGAAAAGGCGCGCCCGGCCGGCTGTCACCCGCATCCGCCGGCAAGGCCTGCTCGCCGTGCGGCAAACCCGTCGGGATCACCGCCGCCTCGTCCGGCCGCAAGAACAGCTCGCCCTCGGGAAACCGAAAGCGCGTCGCGCCTTCGAGCTGAACAAACAACTCCGGGCGGAAATGAAAATGCATGCCCGGGCGCCGCTGCATCAGCGCTCGCGGCTCGGGCACCTTGATCGGCAGACGATCCCGCTCCAGTGCGTCGAGGGCCTGCGCCAGCACCCGGCCAAACTCGTGTCGCTGCGCGGCTCCGCCCGGCGAGGGAGCGGGCCGGACCGGTGGCGCTAGGTTTTGTCCCGACATAACAGGAGATGGAGCGGAGAACCCGTTTGAAAGCAAAGCGTCGCGGACGGTTCTTCCCGTCGACGCCTGCCCCTGTAGTTGGCCGGAACCTACACCCCTCGGGTGCGTTCCGGGCCGAGCCTCCGGCGCGTCGCCGCAACCCCCATCCGCCATGAGCACCACCCCCACCCCGAGGCCCCGCCGCCTCGGTCACGCGCTTCGTGGCGCCGGCCTCCTCGTCGCCCTCGCGGGCGCCGCCCACGCCCAGACCCCGGGCGAGATCGATGCTCTCCGCGCGGAGATGCGCGCCGCGCGCGAGGCCTACGAAGCGCGCATCGCGGAGCTCGAACGGCGCCTCGCCGCCATCGAACGCGCACCCGGCGCCGCCGCACCGGCGGAAGCCGCGCCCGCCGCCGCCCCCGCCATCGAGGAACGCGTCGCCGCGCTCGAACGCGCGAGCCGCGAGCACACCGAGGCGCTCGGGGAGGTCCAGGCCCCCGGCTTCGTCCCCGAGCGCCTGCCCGAGGACGCCACCCGAAACTTCGAGTTTCACGGCTACCTGCGCGCCGGCTACGGCGTGAACCAGTCCGGCGGCGGCCAGCAACGCATCGTTCACCCCGACGGCCTCTTCGAGATCAGCCCGGGCCGCCTCGGCGCCGAGCCCGACACCTACGGCGAGCTGACCTTCCGCTACAATTTCCCCGCCGACGAGGGCGGGCCCCAGTTCACCGTGCAGAGCACGCTCGCCTACCGCTACGTCGGCGAACGGAGCAACTACACCACGCCCAGCTGGGACCCCGCCGGCCCCGAGTGGCGCAGCAACGGCGACATCCTCTTTCGCGAGGCCTTCGTCACCGCGACCAACGTCGTCGCCACCGCCCCCGACCTCCAGTTCTGGATCGGCCAGCGCTTCTACGACCGGCACGACATCCACATCTACGACTACTACTTCCTCGACATGTCCGGCTACGGCGGCGGCGTGGAGAACATCCGCCTGGGCCCGGGCAAACTCGCCGTCGCCTACCTCGGCGGCACGCGCGACGACGCCATCATCGACGCCCGCGGCAACACCCTCACCAAACAAGCCATCGACCTGCGCTGGAGCGAGCTGCCCGCCTTTGGCGGCAAGGGCATGCTCTGGATCTCGCCCATGTTCCTCAACGGCGGCGAAGGCGTGAACCCCGGCCGCGAGTTCGGCGTGGCCGCCGGCTGGGTGCAGATGAACACCCTCTCCAAAGGCTACAACAAGTGGTCGGTCCAATACGGCTACGGCCCCGCCTCCCAGTTCAACACCTACGTCTCCGCGGTCGACTTCCAGGTCCCGGGCACCCTCGACGACTCCGAGACCTTCCAGTTCACCAACCAGACCGTCTGGCAGTTCTCCGACCAGTTCTCGGTCATGGGCGCCGTCATCGTTAACTACAACGAGACCACCTTCCCGGGCAACCCCCACGGCACCGACCGCCTCCTCCTCTCCGGCGCCGTCCGCCCCATCTACATGTTCACGAAAAACCTCGGCCTCACCACCGAGGTCGGCGTGGACTGGACCGACGACGTCCGCTTCGACGAGCGGCGCGGCAGCGCCACCCTCGGCAAGATCACCGTCGCCGGCATCATCAAGCCCTCGGGCTCCTTCTGGACCCGCCCCGAGCTGCGCGCCTACGTCTCCTACTTCCGCTGGATGGGCGAGCCCTCCTACTACTCGCCCAACGGCACCCGCCCCGACGACCGCGCCTCCTGGAACTTCGGCCTCCAGGCCGAGACCTGGTGGTAGCCCCCTTCTGTATCCACTTAACCCTTACATACCACCCGTCATGCGCCTCCCCCGAATCCTCAAAACCCTCCTCGGCGCCGCCCTCGCCGCCGCCTTCCTCGCGCCCTCCCCCGCCCTCGCCTGGAGAGAAGGCGAGCTCCTCATCTGGATCAACGGCGACAAGGGCGTCCGCGGCCTCCAACAGGTCGGCGAACGGTTCTCCCGCGAACTCGGCGTCCCCGTGCGCGTCGAGGCGCCCGAGGGCGTCACCGACAAGTTCTTCCAGGCCGCCCAGGCCGGCCAGGGCCCCGATATCTTCGTCTGGCCCCACGACCGCCTCGGAGAATGGGCCGACGCCGGCCTGCTCCGCCCGATCGACGTGCCCGCCGACTACCGCGCCCGCTTCTTCCCCCGCGGCTGGGAGGCCTTCACCCACAAGGGACGCGTCTGGGCCTACCCCGTCTCCCTCGAATCCGTCGGCCTCATCTACAACACCAACCACGTCCAGACCCCGCCCACCACCCTCGACGAGGTCGTGCGCCTTCACGGCGAGCTGCGCGCCAAAAACGTCACCGCCATCATGTGGGACTACAACACGCCCTACTTCTCCTGGGGCTTCCTCGCCAGCGGCGGCGCCTACGTCTTTGGCCGCGACGAGCAGGGCAACTACAACGTGGGCGACGTCGGCGTAAACGTGCCCGGCGCCGTCACCGCGCTCGACCGGATCGTGGCGATGATCAGCGAGGGCGTCATGCCCCGCGGCACCACCTACTCCGTGATGGACGCCAGGATGAACTCCGGCGAACTCGCCATGATGGTCTCCGGCCCCTGGGCCTGGGGCAACCTGCGCCAGAGCGGCATCCCCTTCGCCGTCGCGCCGCTCCCCGGCATCGAGCCCGGCAAACCCGGCCGCCCCTTTGTCGGCGTGCTCGGCGCCATGATCAACCGCTCCTCGCCCAACACCGACCTCGCCGAGGAGTTTATCCGAAACCACTTCCTCACCAACGACGGCCTCCGCGCGATGAACGCCGACGTGCCCCTCGGCGTCCCCGCCCTCGAAAGCTTCTACAACGAGCTCGCCAGCGATCCCCTCATCGCCTCCTCCAAGGCCGCCGTCGACGCCGGCATGCTCATGCCCAACGTCCCCGAGATGGGCCGCTTCTGGACCGCGTTTGGCGCCGCGCTCAGCAACGCCACCAACGGCCAGGCCCCGCCCCAACGCGCCCTCGACCTCGCCGCCCAGCGCATCCGCGGGCGCGAGTAGCAACCCCGATCGTCAAAGGTCGCAGGTCTAAAGGTCGAATGTCACTACCGCGGCCTCCGGCCGCCCGACCCGATGCTCGGCCCCCCGCCGAGCGGACCCGACCTGCGACCTTCGACCTTCAGACCTTCGACTTCCGATCCGCTCCACCCCGCCCCGATGCCCCCCGCCGCCGTCCGCATCCTCTACCATACGATCGTCGCCGGCCTCGTCGTCGCCGCGCTCTTCCTGAGCGCCCGCCTCTACCTTGGCGGCGAGCCGCTCGTCGGCGCCGGCGTGCTCCTCGTCGCCGGCCTCGCCGCCGTCACCTACCTCCGCGCCAAGGCCTACACCTGGCGCTACCTTTTCCCCGGCCTGCTCGGCTTCGCCGTCTTCGTCCTCTTCCCGCTCGGCTACACCGTCTACGTCAGCTTCACCAACTACTCGTCGGCCAACCTCCTCCGCTTTCCCCAGGTTGTCCGCTACTTCGAGACCGAGACCTACCTCGCCGGCGACACCCGATACTCCTTCGCCCTCCACCGCGTGGGCGGCGAGCCCGCCACCTACGTCATCGCCCTCTCGCCGCCCGGCGACGAGAGTATCCGCTACGCCACTACGCCCGTCGCCCTCGATCCTCCGCCCGCGGAGCCGGTCCCCGTCGCCGCGGACAACCCCGTGCCCGACAGCCCGCCCCTCGCCCTGCGCGAGGTGATCCCGCTCCGCGGCCTGCTCCAGGCGCTCTCCCTCGAGTTGCCCGACGAGACCCTCCTCACCAACACCGGCCTGCGCGAGTTCGGGCCCCGGCTCCCGCTCTGGCGGCACAACCCCGAGGACGACTCCTTTACCAACGTCCAGAACGGCGCGCGCATCGTGCCCGACCACTCGATCGGCCGCTTCGTGCACGCCACCGACAGCGAGATCGCCGCCGCCGGCACGCCCTACGGCCCCGGCTTTCGCACCTTTATCGGAATTTCCAACTACACCCGCGTCTTCACCGACAAGGGCATCCAAGGGCCCTTCATCCGGATCTTCATCTGGACCATCGTCTTTGCCCTTGGCTCCGTCGCCCTCTCGCTCGCCGTCGGCATGACCCTCGCAGTGCTCCTCGAGTGGAAGCAGCTCCACGGCCGCAAGCTCTACCGCACACTCCTCGTCCTGCCCTACGCCGTGCCGGCCTTCATCTCGATCCTCATCTTCAAGGGCCTCTTCAACCAAAACTTCGGCGAGATCAACCTGCTCCTCAACGCCCTCTTCGGCATCCGCCCCGAGTGGTTCGCCGACCCGCTCCTCGCCAAGGTGATGATCCTCATCGTCAACACCTGGCTCGGCTTCCCCTACATGATGATCGTCTGCACCGGCATCCTCCAGTCCGTGCCCGACACCATCTACGAGGCCAGCGCCATCGACGGCTCCAACGCCCTGCACGACTTCTTCAAGCTCACCCTCCCGCTCATCTGGCAGCCGCTCTTCCCCCTCCTCGTCGCCTCCTTCGCCTTCAACTTTAACAACTTTCTCCTCATCTACCTGCTCACCGGAGGCGGGCCCGACATGGTCGGCGCCGCCACCGTCGCCGGCCAGACCGACATCCTGGTGAGCTACACCTTCCGTATCGCCTTCCGCGATACGGCCCAAAACTTCGGCTACGCGAGTGCCATCGCCACGATCATCTTCGTCATCGTGGCCCTCCTCGCCTGGTGGAACCTCAAGCACCAGAAAACCTGACCGCGTCGCGCCCTCCCCCCGCCGCGTATCTTTCATTGGACATTGGTCATTGGACATTGGTCATTCATGAAAGCCTCCACCATCCGCCGCCTGAAGCTGACCCTCGCCCACGTCTTTCTCGTGGGCTTCCTGGTGCTCACGCTCACGCCCTTCCTGATGATCATCGCGATCAGCTTCCGTCGCGGAGATCTGGCCATCGGCGCGCTCGTCCCCGTGGGCGACAACTTCTCCCTCGAGCACTGGAAATACGTCCTCGGCATCCCCTACGAGGCGCCCGGGGCCGACGGCCAACCGCGTATCATTCGCGCCACTACACCGGTGCTCCTCTGGTTTTGGAACTCCCTCAAGGTCGCCACCGTCGCCTCCGCCTGCATCATCCTGCTCTCCGGCACCGCCGCCTACGCCTTCGCCCGCATGCGCTTCGCCCTGCGCGGCCTCCTGCTCAAGTCGCTCCTCGTGCTCCAGGTCTTCCCCATGGTGCTCGCGCTCGTCGCGCTCTACGCGCTGCTCCAGCTCATCGGCGACTTCCTCCCGCCTTTCGGCCTCAACACCCACCCCGGCCTCATCCTCACCTACCTCGGCGGCATCGCCATCTACATCTGGATGATCAAGGGCTACTTCGACACCATCCCGGTCAGCATCGAGGAGAGTGCCAAGATCGACGGCGCCACGCACTTCCAGGCCTTCGTCCGCATCCTGCTGCCGATGAGCGCGCCCATCTTCGCGGTCGTCTTCATCCTCAGCTTCATCTCGCACATCAGCGAGTATCCCATCGCCTCGGTCGTGCTTCAGACCGAGCGGCAGTGGACCCTCGCGGTCGGCGCGCAGAGCTTCCTCTACGAGCAAAACTACCTCTGGGGCAAATTTGCCGCCACCGCCGTCCTCAGCGGCCTTCCCATCACCGCGCTCTTCCTCGCCTGCCAGCGCTTCCTCATCTCCGGCCTCACCTCCGGCGGCGTGAAAGAGTGAACACCCGCTCCGCGCACGCCCGGCCTCCATTCGTCATTCGGCATTCGGCATTCGTCATTTCCACCATGGGCTCCGTATCCATCCAATCCCTCGACAAGATCTATCCCGCCGCCGGCAAGAATCCCGCCTTCCACGCCGTCAAGGGCATCGACCTCGAGATCCAGGACGGCGAGTTCATGGTCCTCGTCGGCCCCTCCGGCTGCGGCAAATCCACCACCCTGCGCATGATCGCGGGTCTCGAGGACATCAGCGGCGGCACCATCTCCATCGACCGCTCCACGGTGAACGACCTCCTCCCCAAGGACCGCGGCATCGCGATGGTTTTCCAAAACTACGCGCTCTACCCCCACATGAACCTCTTCGAGAACATGGCCTTCGGCCTCAAGCTCGCGCGCACCCCGAAGGAGGAGGTCATGCGCCGCGTCACCGACGCCGCCCGCATCCTCGGGCTCGAGCAGATCCTCGACCGCAAGCCCGCCGCCCTCTCCGGCGGCCAGCGCCAGCGCGTCGCGGTCGGCCGCGCCATCGTGCGCGACCCCAAGGTCTTCCTCTTCGACGAGCCGCTCTCCAACCTCGACGCCAAGATGCGCGTCTCCATGCGCAGCGAGATCTCCAAGCTCCACTCGCGGCTCAAGACGACGATGATCTACGTCACCCACGACCAGGTGGAGGCCATGACCATGGGCGACCGCATCTGCGTGATGAAGGACGGCCGCATCATGCAGGTCGCCGATCCGCTCACCCTCTATCACCAGCCGGAGAATCTCTTCGTCGCCAGCTTCATCGGCTCGCCGCCGATGAACCTCCTGCGCGGGCGCGTCGAGCGTCGCGAAGGCCGGCTCGTGTTTGTCGAGGCGGCCGAGAGCGACGCCGTCTTCGTGCCCCTCGCCGGCGCGCTCGCGCAGCGGGCGGAGAAAAACCTCGGTCACGAGGTCGTGCTCGGCCTGCGCCCCGAGGCGATCTACGACGAGGCGCGCGGCGCCGACACCACTCCGCTCCGCGCCCGCGTGGAGTTGTCCGAGCTCATGGGCTCCGAGACCAACGTCTACCTGAAGACCGGCGCCGGCACCGTCATCGCCCGCCTCCACACCGAACGGCGCTTCGCCGTCGGCGAGGAGCTCGTCGTCTACCTCGCCCTCGCCAAGGCGCACCTCTTCGACGCGAAAACCGAGCGGGTGATCCGTTGAACGCCGGGGCACCGGTCGCCGACCGGCATCCCCCTTCTGTCACCGACCGGCTCCTTCCTTCGTCCCCATCATGCGCAAAATCCTCGAATCCGAAGAACACGTCCCCGTGCCGCCCATGATGCTGCACGATCCCTTCTACCGCATGACCTACATCATGAAGGAGGAGATCCGTAAGCATAAGTGGATCGAGGCCGAGAAAGGCCGCGCCCTCACCTGGTCCGAGGCGCGCAACGAGTGGCTCGAAAAACACGGCGACGCCTACGCCCGCTTCCTCCGCGAGACGCTCGCGATCTAGCGGGTCCGCCGCGGCCCGAAACACACGCGTGGATTTTCCGAGCCCTCTCCGGCGAGCTTGCCGAGTGATCCACCGGGCGATCCCCCGAAAGCGCCGCGCCGGGCGCCCCGGCACTTGGCGTCTCCGCGTTTACGCGCTTGTTCTCGGCAACCCCGCCTCGCCCATGCCGCTCCGCTCCCCCAAACGCCTCGCCGCCGCGCTGCGCCGCCTCGGTTTTTGGGATGGCATCTGGTTTGGCGGCGGGCTCTGGGGCGTCTGGCACCTTGTGGTGCACGGCAACCGCCTCGGCGGCCTCGTCGCCCTGCTCTGCCTGCCGCCCGCCCTCTTCCTGCTCGCGGCGCACCGCTGGGCCTGGCACGTGAGCGTCTTCGCCTGGGGCTGCTTCCTGGTCCTCTTCACCGGCCTCGCCGCCGAGGCCGGCTTCGGCGGCTGGTGGATCGTCGCCGTGCTCGCCATCTGCGCCGGCCTCGCCACCACCATCCACGCTCGCCCGCGCTACCTCGCCCACGCCGCGGAGGACCCCGCGCACGCCGTCGACGACCCCGTCGGCCACAAACACTCGCTCGTCCTCTGGCTGCGCGCCCCGCTGCCGCTCGACGAGGAACGGCTCTCCGCCATCGCCTCCCGCGCCTTCCGCCGCCGCTTCAACGAGAAGGGCGGCGAGTGCTTCCTCATCGGCAAAGGGGTCAACCACGTCCTGCGCTTCGAGGACCTCTGGTTCCTCGTGCTCCACATCGAGCGCCCCTACCTCGACGACCCCGCGCACTCCGCCCAGCTCCCGCCCGAGACCCGCGAACGCGCCGCCGCCCTCGGCCACCGCGCCTGGGTCGCCATCGACCTCATGACGGCCGCGCGCGGCGTGCCGGACGGGCGCATCGAGGACGCGATGGGCCGCTTCCTCGCCGAGCTCGCCGCCTCCGAAGGCGGCGTCGTCGCCCTGCTCCACCCGACGACCGGACGCCTCGTGCCCTGGCACGAGGGCCTCGCCGCCGAGCTCGCCTCCGGCGATCCGCTCGCCGTCTTCGCCTTGAATGCCCGCTGAGCGGGGATCATTCAGTTGGACGGCGGAGCAGCGGGGCGAGGTGGCGAGCAGATTTCGGTGCGAACCGAGCGAAGGAATACCCGTAGGGTATTTCGAGACGAGGGCCCCACCGAAAGGTGCCGCCAGATCGCCGCGATGCGACCCGGGCAACTGAATGATTCCCGCTGAGCGGGCGCGTGGCCTGGGAGTCCCTGCGCGTCCCGCCCCTGTTCCGAACCGCACGTTCGCAGACACACGGGCGAGACGCCCGTGCCACCTCCAGCCACCCGGACCGCGCTTACACCGCCGTCTCGGTGAAACGCGTCTCGCGGATCACCGTGATGCGGATCGTGCTCGGGTATTGCAGCTCCTCCTCGATGCGCTGCCGGAGCGTCTTGCTGATCTCGCGCGCCCGCTCGTCGTTCACCCGGCTCGGGCTCACGATCACGCGCACCTCGCGCCCGGCCTGGATCGCGAAGGCCTGCACCACGCCGTCGATCGACATCGCGAGCTTTTCCAGACGATCCAGCCGCTGCAGGTAGGTGTGCATCGACTCCGCGCGCGCGCCGGGGCGCACCGCCGAGATCGTGTCGGCCAGCATCACCAGCCCCGCGTAGACCGTCTCGGGCTTCACCTCCTCGTGGTGCGCCGCCACCGCGTTGACCACGATGGCCGTCTCGCCGTGCCGCCGCACGAAGTCGGCGCCGATGGTCGCGTGGCTGCCCTCGTAGTCGCCCTCGATCGCCTTGCCGATATCGTGCAGCAGGCCCGCGCGCTTGGCGACGTTGGGATCGAGCCCGAGCTCGCTCGCCATCATCGAGCAGAGGAAGCCCACCTCCACCGAGTGATCGAGGACGTTCTGGGAATAGGAGAAGCGGAACTTCAGTTTGCCGAGCAGCTTGATGATTTCGGGGTGCAGGCCGTTGATGCCCAGCCGCTGCACCGCGTCCTCGCCGTCGCGCTGCAGGTTCACGTCGAGCTCGGCGTTGGCCGTCTTCACCGCCTCCTCGATGCTGGCCGGGTGGATGCGCCCGTCCTTCACCAAGGCGTCGAGCGCGGCGCGCGCCACCTCGCGGCGCACCGGATCGAAGGACGACACCAGCACCATCTGCGGCGACTCGTCGATGAGCAGCGTGACGCCCGTCGCCGCCTCGAAGGCCTTGATGTTGCGCCCCTCGCGTCCGATGATGCGGCCCTTCATCTCCTCGTTCGGCAGCGAGACGATCGTCGCGGTGACGTCGTTGTTGGGCCGCGAGGCCATGCGCTGCATCACCGTCACGAGGATGCGCTTCGCCTCCGCCTGCAAATCCTGCTCCGAACGCTCGAGGATCTGGCGGCGCAGCGCGCGCAGCTCGTCCTGACACTCCAGCTGCACCTCCTCGCGCAGCGCGAGGCGGATCTCCTCGGCGTCCATCTGCGAGACGCCCTCCAGGCGCTTGCGCAGCGACTTCGAGAGCGCGCGGATCGCGTCTCGCGCCAGCCGGATCGCGCTGTCCTCGCGGTTGAGCCGCTCCTCGCGTTGCTGCAACTGGTGGTCGAGCAGGGCCAGCGACTCCTCGTGCGAACGAATCTCGCGCAAGCGCACGTCCATCTCGATCTCGCGGCGATCGAGCTCGCGGTTCACCTCGGCGCGCCGCGCGACGAGCTCCTTTTCGAGCTGTTGTTTGATCTCCTCGGCCGCGACCAGCGCCTCGCGCTTCGCCACCTCGAGCAGCTCCTGCGCCTGCTCGCGCGCCGCGCGCCGCGTGGCTTGGGTGCCGAGCCACACCGCCGCAAAACCGGCCGCCGCGCCGGTGAGCAACACGGCCGCCCAAGGCCAGTAGGGGACCAGCTCTTCCGTCGCCGATACCTGTGCAAAGACCTGGAGCGAGGGTGCGAAACTGGCGGCCATGAATCTCCCATGAGTGGAAGAAATAGCGGAGAATTCAATCCTTCACTCGGGCCCGGTCCGGCCGGTTTGCCAAAAGGATCGACCGGCTCGCATGCTTGCTCCCCACCCGCCTTTCCGCTTCCAAGGACCTTTCCCCTTTCCCCTTATGCTACTCAACGGCCTCATCCGCGCTTGGGAAACCCCCGAGCTCACCTCGCTCAACAAGCTCCCGCCCCGCGCCACCTTCGACGCTTTCCCCACCGCCAAGCAGGCCCTCGCGCGCCAGCGCGCCAAGTCGCCCTGGTTCCAGTCTCTTGACGGCGAGTGGCAATTCCGCCTCGAGAAAAACCCCGCCGACGCCCAGGCCTTCACCGAGGGCCGGCCCTTCAACGACTCCGCCGCCTGGGGCACCCTGCCCGTGCCCGCCAACTGGCAGATGCACGGCCACGGCCGCCCGCACTACACCAACGTGCGCATGCCCTTCCGCGAGGAGCCGCCCTTCACCCCGGCCGACAACCCCACCGGCGTCTACCGCCGCTCCTTCCGCATCCCCGCCTCCTGGTCCGGCCGCCGCACCGTCCTCCACTTCGGCGGCGCCGACTCCGTGCTCGCCGTCTACGTCGACGGCGTCGCCGTCGGCCTCTCCAAGGACGCCCGCCTGCCGGCCGAGTTCGACCTCACCGCGCTCGTGCGCCCCGGCATCGACCACGAACTCGTCGCCATCGTCGTCCAATATTCCGACGCCTCCCACCTCGAGGACCAGGACATGTGGCGCCTCGGCGGCCTCCACCGCTCGGTCTCCCTTTTCTCCACGCCCCACATCCACCTCGCCGACATCAAGACCACCCCGCACCTCGACCTCGCCAAACGCACGGCCGAGCTCGAGGTCCTCGTGAAGGTCGGCTTCCCGCAAAACTTCCCCCAGCCCGGCACGATGGTCGCGGTGCAGCTGCTCGACCCCCGCGGCCGCCCCGTCCTCAAAAAACCCGCCACCGCCGAGGTGCTCCACGACAAGGGCCAGGAGTTTCGCCACGCCCAGGCCTTTGACCGCGGCTTCGTCCGCCTCCGCCTCGCCGTGCCCGCGCCCAAGCTCCGCCTCTGGTCGCACGAGGACCCCGCGCTCTACACCGTCCTCGTCTCGCTCACCCCGCCCCGGTCCTCGCACGACGAGGCCTCGCACGCCGCCGTGCGCGTCGGCTTCCGCAAGGTCGAGGTCCGCCAGCGCGACCTCCTGATCAACGGCAAGCGCGTCCTCATCAAAGGCGTCAACCGCCACGATCACCACCCCGACACCGCCAAGGCCCTCACGCTCGAAGACCTGCGCCGCGACGTCGTGCTGATGAAGCGCTTCAACTTCAACGCCGTCCGCTGCTCACACTACCCCAACGACCCGCGCTTCCTCGATCTCTGCGACGAGCTCGGCCTCTACGTCATCGACGAGACCAACGCCGAATCGCACGACTTCCACAACACCCTCTGCCACGACCCGCGCTACGCCACCCCCTGGCTCGACCGCGCCCTGCGCATGGTCGTGCGCGACATCAACAACCCCTCCATCATCGCCTGGTCCTTGGGCAACGAGTCAGGCTACGGCCCCGTGCACGACGCCGCCGCCGGTTGGATTCGCCACTACGATCCCTCGCGCATCCTGCACTACGAGGGTGCGATCTCCCTCTGGCAGGGCTCCTCGACCATCCTCCACGGCTCGCTCGCGACCGACCTCATCTGCCCGATGTATACCGGCATCGACGATCTCAATCAGTGGCTCGATTTCGCGGACAAACACTGCCCGGCCGCCCCCGCGCCCCACAGCTCCCTCGAGCGCGTCGCCGACCACGCCCCTTGGAACCAACCGCGCGACGGCCGCCCGCGCCCGCCGCTCCGCACGCCCCTCCACCCGCTGGCCCGCCCCATCATTCTCTGCGAATACAGCCACGCGATGTGCAACTCCAACGGCTCCCTCGCCGACTACTACCACCTCTTCAAGACCCGCGCCGGCATCCAGGGCGGCTTCATCTGGGAGTGGGTGGACCACGGCCTGCGCGTCAAGACCGCCGACGGCCGCGAACACTTCGCCTACGGCGGCGACTTCGGCGACACGCCCAACGACGCCAACTTCGTCTGCGACGGCCTCGTATCCGCCGAGCGGATACCCCACCCCGCCTGCCACGAGCACCACCGCCTCGCCCAGCCCGTCGCCGTCTCGCTCGTCAAGGTAGGGCCGGACCGCCGGGCCGGCCGCTCCGTCGTCATCCGCATCCGCAACGAGCACGATTTCACCGCGCTCGACGCCGCCGGCCTGCGCGCCGCCTGGACCCTCCTCGCCGACGGCCAGCCCGTCGCCGAG
>JAUVVA010000103.1 GCA_030604905.1 Verrucomicrobiota bacterium
TGTTGAAGCGGCCCGAGACCCCGGCGAAGTCGACGCGGTCGTTCTCGCCGGCGAGGCCGATCACGGGCGCGTCGGGGCGCGGCTGCACGTGGTAGGCGGCGCCGGGGCGGACATCGAAGTTCTTGAGGGTGTCGCGCTGGGTGACGAAGACGGTGTGGGGGCCGGCGAGCTCGATGGCGGCCCAGCCGGAGGGGGCGGTGCCGGCGACGATGCGCGTGCCGGCGCGGGCGGTGCCGATGATGGGCGAGGAGGCGTCGGGCGAGGCGTAGGCCGGAAGGGGGGCGTCGAGCGTGCCGGTGCGCGCGGCGACGGGGCCGGCGGCGAAGGCCGCGAGGAGGAACGCGAGGGCGTGGGTGACGAGGCGTTTCATGGTCGGAGAGTGGTGTGGTGTGACGCGGGGGCGGGCTAGGCGGTGTAGGCGGAGACGGGAGCGGCGGGTGAAGAAGGGAAACGAAGGCGGGTGCGCCTGCCACTCAGTCGGAGTTTTTGGCGGGGCGGCGGGTTTTGGCGAGGCCTTTGGCGGAGGCGGAGGCCCGGGGAGAGGAGCGCGGGGCGCGGGCGGAGGCGCGGCGGATCTGCTCGGGCGGCACGGCGGGGGGCTGGGCGAAGAGGGATTCGATCTCGGCGGGCGAGAGTTGTTTCCCGGAGCGCAGGGAGAGACCGCGAAGGGAGAAGGCGCCGATCTGGTAGCGCTTGAGGCGTTTTACGGGGAAGCCGAGGCCGAGGAAGAGCTGGCGGATCTCGCGCTTCTTGCCGTGGTGCATGTGCACGTCGAGCGAGGTGGCGAGGCCGGCGGGGTTGGGGTTGATGAGATTGGCGTATTCGACCTTCAGGCGCTCGCCGTCCTCGGCGATGATGCCGTTGAGGAGGCGGGGGATTTTGTCGCGCGGGAAGCCGCGCTCGAGGACCACGAGGTAGCGTTTGGTGACTTGCTGGCTGGGGTGGGTGAGGCGCTGGGCGAGGTCGCCGTCGGTGGTCAGGATGACGAGGCCCTCGGAGTCCTTGTCGAGGCGGCCGGCGCAGAAGAAGCGGAGCTTGGCCAGCTTGGGCGGGAGGAGGGCGAAGACGGTCTCGGGGTTGTGGGGGTCGTCGTTGGAGCAGATGAGGCCGCGGGGCTTGTGCACCGCGACGGTGATCTTGGGCTGCACGGTGGCGGCGCGGACCTGGCGGCCCTCGACGACGATCTTGTCGGCGGCGGGATCGATTTTTTGGCCGAGCTCGGCCGGGCGGCCGTTTACCCAAACCTCGCCTTGGGCGATGAGTTGCTCGGCGGCGCGGCGCGAGCAGATGCCGGCGTCGGCGAGGAACTTTTGCAGGCGAACGGAAGGATCGGGCATGGGCGGAGGAGTTGGCGGCATGCGGGGCGGCGACGCAAGCGCGGGGAGCGGGCGGGGTGCAGCGAGCGCGGTGGCGCGCGGCGCCGACTCTTGGCCATCCCGTATGCGGGGCAGGATGGGCCCTGACCGGGCGGATGCAGTGGGCGCCGGACGCTGATCCGCATTGCCGGAGCGCGCCTTGGGCCGGTCGCGCCGGTCATGTCCTGTCGCTCGACGCGTTCCTTCGTCTCGGGTGCGAGCCATGCGGGCTGGGAGCTGTCTTCAAATTAAAGTGATGTGGCGTGGTGAGGAAAAGGGGCTCGCCCAAGGCGGCCGAGGCGGAGGCCCGTGCCGCCTCGGGCTACCGAGCGAAGCGACAGTATGACACGCCGGGCCAGCCCCTTTTCCTCGCCAACCGAAGGGCTGGGGCGGAGCCGGTCGAGGGCGGCGTTGGGCGCGAGGGGCAGGGCGCTCCGCGCCCAGCACCCTCGCCCCCGCCTTGCCCTCAACCGGCTGCGCTCCCAGCGCCACCTCACTTTAACTTGAAGACAGCTCCTAGCGGGCGGCGAGCGCGGCGCGGGCGGCCTCGCTCATGGCGGCGACGGGGACGGCCGCGCCGCTCCAGAGTTCAAGCGAGCGGGCGCCTTGGTGCACGAGCATGGAGAGACCGTTGGCGGCGGGCAGGCCGCGGGCGCGGGCGGCGGCCAGAAGGGGCGTCTCGGGCGGGTTGTAGATCATGTCGTAGACGGCGCGGGGGCGCGCGGTGTCGCCGGTCGCGGATGACGGGGCCGGGAGGCTGGTGAGATCGAGCGGCAGGGGGTCGGTGGGTTTGAGGCCGGCGCTGGTGGCGTTGATGATGAGGGCGCCGGCGACGGGGAGGGCGGCGGGCGGTTGGCGCGGGTCGAAGCCGTGGACGGGGATTTCGCCGGCGAGGGGCGCGAGCTGGGTGAGCAGCGCATCGAGGTTTTCGCGGGTGCGGTTGGCGATCCAGAGCGAGGCGACGCCGCGTTGGAGGCACTCGACGGCGGCGCCGCGGGCGGCCCCGCCGGCGCCGAGCAGGATGACGGGAGAGCCGGCGAGCTCGGCGCCGAGGTCCTCGCGCAGGCCGGAGGCGAGGCCGTGGCCGTCGGTGTTAAAGCCTTCCCAGCCCTCGGCGCGGTGACGGAGGGTGTTGATGGCGCCGACGGGTCGGGCGGCGGGATCGATCTCGACGACGCGGGGCGAGGCGAAGGCGAGGATCTTGTGCGGCACGGTGAGGTTTACTCCGCGGAATTTTTTGGCGTGGAGCAGCTCGAGGGCGCGGGGCAGCTCCTCGGGGGGCACCTCGAAGCGGAAGTAGCGCCAGTCGGCGAAGCGGGCGTCGGCGCGGGCGAGCACGGCGAGGGCGGCGTTGTGCATGGCCGGGCTGATCGAGTGCTTGATCGGGTGCCCGAGCACGGCGAGCGAGGTGCCGGGGCGGGACCAGGTTTCCAGATCGGCGAGCGTGTAGGTGCGGGCGGCGTCGTCCATGGGTGCGCCAAGGAAGCGGCACGCGCCGGGCCTTGCAAAGCGCGGAGTTGGCGGCCGGGCGTGGTCGGCGGGTGCAGAGCAGGTGCCTGCTCCCGTGCAGGTGGCGCCGTGGCTCAGCCGGGATAATTCAGTTGGACGGCGGGAATGAATCCCGGCTCGGAGCCCGGCTCAAAGCCCGAGCAGGGAGCCGTTGCGTTTTAGCCAAGCCTCGGCTTCGCGCCAGCGGGGGCAGACCTCCTCGACGCGCCGCCAGAAGCGGTCCGAGTGGTTCATTTCCTTCAGGTGCATCAGCTCGTGGTAGATCACGTAGTCGCGCACCAAGTCGGGGGCTTGCACGAGGCGCCAGTTGAGCGAGATCACGCCGCCGGTGGTGCAGGAGCCCCAGCGCGTGCGTTGGTTGCGCACCGCGACCTCGGTGACCGCCATCCGGGTCTCGGCCGCGAGCTCCCAAGTGCGGGCGGGGAGCTCGATCTTCGCGCGGCGCTGGAAGGCGTTTTCGAGCGTGGGGCGCAGATCGCCGTCCAGACGCGGCACGCGAAAAACGTCGGCCGCGACGCAGACCGTGGGCCGCTCGCCTTCCGAGGCTTTGCGAATCTCGGAGAGTTCGCCGCGCCAGAGCACATGGGTGCCCAAGGTCCACACGGTCGCGGCGCGGGGCCGGAGGCGCTGGCGGGCGCGGGCGCGCTCGAGCCAGTCGCGGTGCTGCTCCACAAAGGCGCGGGCCTCTCGTTCGGTGCCGCGGGCGGGGATGGTGACGACGGCAGCGCCGTCTTTGCGCAGGGTGAGGCGGTAACGCTCGGCGCGGGCGCTGCGTTCAAAAACCAGTTCGTCAGACGCGGGGGGCGCGGGAGCGAGCGTGGCCGCGGCGCGTGCCCCGCCGTCAGTCGTGGGCGAGGCGGCCGGCGCCGACGGAGCGGGCGATGTCTCCGAGGGCGCGAGGAAGTCCAGAAAACCTTGGATCAATCCGGGCGGCATGCGTCGGGCGCGATAAAAGCCGCCGCGTCGCGGGGGGCAAGATCACGCCGGGCCTTCGCCGATAATCGTGACGACGATGCGGCGGGCGTGCGGCGCGGCGCGGTGCTCCCAGAGGAAGACGCCCTGCCAGGTGCCGAGGAGGAGGCGGCCTTCGCCAATGGGGATGGTCTCGCTCGTGCGGGTGAGCGCCATCTTGATGTGGCTGGGCATGTCGTCCGGGCCCTCGAGGGTGTGGGTGAAGTGCGAATCGTCGGGGGGGACGAGGCGCTCGAGCCAGGCCTCGAGGTCGCGGCGCGCGCTTGGATCGGCGTTCTCCATGATGACGAGCGAGGCGCTGGTGTGTTGGCAAAACACGTGGGCCATGCCGGTGCGCACGCGGGATCGGGAGACGAGGGCGGCGAGCTGCTCGGTAAACTCGTGCAGGCCGGGCCCGCGCGCGGGGAGGGTAAGGGTCGTCTGGTGCAGCATGGCGAAACGCTCGGTCAGGCGGCGCAGTCGCGCAAGCGGTCGCCGTCGCGGGGGCCGGGCCCGGGTGAGGAGCCCGCCGGAGCCGAGGCTGCCGGCTCCTGGATCCTGGATCCTTGGTCGCGCGGCGGGGGACGCGGGCGGAAAAAAGCCCCGGAGTTCCGGGGCTTGATGACCGAAAGGGGCGGCCCGGGGCCGTCGGCCGCGGGCAGGTCGCATCCGGAGGATCAGAAGCTGAGCGAGAAGCGATTGCCGCCGACGCCGACCCGGCTGGCGGAGCCGAGGCGGGTGTCGTCGTTGGCGAGGCGGTGGGTGATGCGTTCGCGGACTTGGGCGAGATCGGCGTTGCTCTCGAATTCGTTCATCTCGGCGAGGGCAACGAGGGCGCGGGCGTGGCGGGGGTTTTGCACGACCATCTCCAGGGAGGCGTTGGCGGTTTGGGTGGTGCCGGGGCTGGGCACGCCGACGAGGTTGGTGCTGACGGCGGGGAGCTCGCTCGTGGTGAAGGTTGGCAGCTCGCCTCCGAGCGCGGCGAGGTTGCGCGCGATGGCCAGTTGCGAGGGGGTCGGGGGGGTGTTGGCCGCGGGAGCGGGAGTGAGGGCGAGGAGGCCGGCAATCCCGGTGATGGAAGGGGCGGGGCTGGCGGCGCGTGGGGCCGGAGCAGGCGCGGGGGCCGGAGCCTCGGACGGGTTTGCGGCGACGGCCATGGCCGGAGCGGTTTTCGCCGGGGAAGGCGCGGTGTCGGCGACTTTCGCCGGGGCGCGGGTGGTGGAGACGGGTGAGCTTTCCGGGGCCGAGGCGACCACGGTGGAGGCGGGGCGCGGGGTGGACTGCTCAGGGGGGAGCAAAGCGGGCTCGGTGGCGGGCAGGGTCTCGACGAAGCGGGGGCCAAACTCGACCGGAGAGGTGTCGCCGGCGAAGGGGGCCTGGGTGCGCACGACCATGACGGCGAAAAGCGCGACCGCGGTGGCGGAGACGGGCATGCCGACGGGGACGAGGCGGCGGCCGAGGAGCGCAAGGCCGAGCCACCAAGGACGGGGCTCGATGATGGCGGCGAGCTGCTTTTGGCGAAGGCCGCGGTCAAAATCTTCCCAGAAAGCGGCGTCGGGGCGCTCGTGGCGCTTCAGCCGCAGGAGGTCCTCAAGGGAGGGCTTGCCAGCGGCGGCGGAGGCGGCGGATCGCTTGTCGTCGTGGGGGAGGCTCATGCGTTGAGGTAGTTTTGTAAGTCGGCTTGGAGGAGTTGCTTGGCGTAGTGCAGGCGAGAGCGAACGGTGCCCACGGAAGTGCCGGTGATCTCGGCGATTTCTTCATGGGAGAGGCCGTCGATTTCGAAGAGAGTGACCACGGTGCGATGTTTGATAGACAGTTTTTGCATCGCCTCGTTCAATTTCCGTTGGAGTTCACCGAGGCAGGCGGCGCGGTCCGAGGTGTTTCCGGGGTCGGCGAGTTGGTCGAGCAGCCCGGCGACCGGCTCTTCGTCGCGAATCTTTTCCAGGCTGAAGAAGCGGCGCAACTTGGACTTCTGCAGGTGGTTGAGCGTGGTGTTGACCGCGATACGGTAGAGCCAGGTGAAGAAGGCGGACTGGCCTTGGAAGCGGTTGATGGACTGGAAGGCCTTGATGAAGGCGTCTTGCGTGAGGTCGGCGGCGTCCTCGCGGTTGGCCGTGAGGTGGTAGATGACGCCCCAGATGCGTTCGCGGTATTTCAGAACGAGGTCGTCAAAGCGCTCGACTTCACCGGCTTGGACGCGTTGCACGAGCAGCCAGTCGGCCTCGGCCTCGCCTCGCCGTTCGGGCGAGGAGGCGGTGGAGACATAGACTTTGGCCGAGGCGTCCATGGCGAAACGGCCGTCAAGCTGGTGAACCTGATGGCGTTTGGCAACTGCGACCGGTCGCCCGGTTTCTCCGGGATCAGCCGCGGAGGGCTCGACGACCGCGGATGGCGGAGCGGGCAGCCCCGGCCAGGGGCCGTCCCCAAGCACTTCAAGCGTCCCGCGCTTCTGCGAACTCCGTGTCCGCGCTCCGTGTCACCGCAACCTGTGGCGGGTCAGCGTAGGGCCGCGACTTGGGCGCGGAGTACGCGGGGGAGGGCGGCGAGGTGCTCGATCGGGGCGAGGCCCGGGTGGCGGGCGAGGGCGGCCTCGGCGGGGGCGAGCTCGGCCTCGATCTCGGCGACGACGTCGTCGAAGACGCCGAGTTGCTCCATCTGGGAGAGGCGCAGCTCGAGGCGCGGCAGGGCTTGGCCGAGGAGCTCCTCGTCGAGGGTCTTGCGTTCGGTCGGGGCGAGGCGATCGCGGAGGAGGAGCAGCGGGAGGGTGAGTTTGCCGCTGGCGAGGTCGGTGCCGAGGGTTTTGCCGATGCGATGTTCGCGGCCGAAGAAATCCGCGAGGTCGTCGTAGATCTGGTAGGCGATGCCGAGGTGACGGCCAAAGCGGGCGGCGTCGGCGACGAAGGCGTCGGGGTGGCCGCCGAGGCGGGCGCCGAGGGCGCAGGAGACGCGGAAGAGCTCGGCGGTCTTGAGGTCGATGACGCGGTCGTAGTCGGCGCGGGTGATGGAGACCGAGCGGCGACGCAGGGTCTGCATGATCTCGCCGGCGCAGACGCGGCGGGTGGATTCGCTGACGGCGCGGCAGACCTCGGTGGTGGGGAAGAGGGCGGCGAGATGGAGGGCGTGGGCGAAGAGGGCGTCGCCGAGGAGGACGGCGGCGGCGGGGCCGTATTGGCGGGAGGCGGTGGGGCGGGCGCGGCGGACCTCGGCCTCGTCCATGATGTCGTCGTGGACGAGGGTGGCGAGGTGGACGAGCTCGACCACGGCGGCGACTTGCACGAGGTCGCGGGAGGGCGTGGAGGCGGCGCTTTGCCAGCCGCTGAAGAAGACGAGGGCGGGGCGGATGCGTTTGCCCGAGGTGTCGATGCAGTAGTCCGCCATGGCGCGGATCTCGGGTTCGAAGGCCTCGAGTTGTCCGCGCAGGAAGCTGTCGAGCGCGGCCATGTGGGGCGCCACGCGGGCGAAGACGCCGGCGAAATCGCGGGCGGGGACGGGCGGCGGCGTGGCGGCGGCGGGAGCGGTCATGAAGCGGCGGTGCTGGTGACGCTTAACCAGCGTCCGGGGTGGCGCAATCCCTGTGCGGTGTATTCTAGGCCGGGCCCGGATTTACTTTTCGGCCCGGGCGAGCCCCTCCGAAGGCGTGGGGCGTAGGGGCGGGAGCGGCTCCACTCGCGGGTTGCCGGGGGGCGGCGCGGGTGCTGAGGCTTGTGGGACGAATGAACGACAATCCCTTCGCCTTGGTGATGCTGATCGGGCTGGGCGGCTATTTCGCGTGGTTGTGGCTCTGCGATCTGCGGGCGGTCCGCGAGGGGCGGCTGGACCCGGGGCAGGCGCTTCCGGGAGCGACGCCTTCTTCGTTGAGGCCCTGCTTGATCGCGGTGGCGGGCGCGCTGGTGATCCTGGCGGCGGAGACTTGGGGGGAGATCGTGCTGGGCTTGAGCGAGCAGCAGTCGCGCATGACGTATTTGTTCGCGACCTACACCTTGGTGCAGGCGATCGTGGAGGAGATCATCTTTCGGGGTTATGTGGTGGTGCAGAACCGGGGGCGGGCGGTGATGATCGCGGTGGTGCTGGGCGCTTCCCTGCTCTTCGCGGCGATCCATCCCTTCCTGTGGACTTGGGACGGCGGCCTGGTGTTCACCTTCACGGCGAAGGGCTGGTTCAGCTTCGCGGCGGTGTTTGTGGCGTCGCTGTGGTTCTACGCGTGTCGGCTGGCGAGCTGGAATCCGACGCGCTCCTTGCTGCCGTGCTTCGCGGCGCACCTGGCGAAAAATCTGGGTGTGATCGTGATCAAGGGCGCGCAGGGGTTTCTGATCGGGGTCTGGTGACACCAGCGCGCGCCGAGAAGCGACTTTGGAGGAGAAGGGCGCCGGGCCCGCGGCGTCAGAGAAGGGAATGTCGACGCTCGGCGCGGCCGGCCCGACGTGTGGGCGCTGCCTCCAGGCTTTCAGCGCGCGGATTTCGCGATTGGCCCGGCAGAGCATCGCGCAAGGTGGTGAGGCGGACGGTCGTCGCGGAATCCCGACGAGCATCTGGAGGTGCATGGAGCGGAGGACGCGGCGAGTTGGCGGTCACCAGCTTGGGTGAGGCACCCCGCGACAACCGCGGATTCCACAGATTCCACCGATGGACACAGATGGGCAAAGGCAGGGCGTTAACCACTGATCACGCGGATGGGCGCAGATAATGGGTGTGAAGCCGTGTCCGCTGTGTTGGTCCGACGGGTGCGCAAAAAAACCGCCGCCCGAGGGCGGCGGTTGGGAGAGCTGATTGCGGACCGTGGAGGGAGGCTCAGCGGGCGCGGCGGACCGGAGCGGGCTTGGGCTCGGGGGGCTCGGGCGCGGGGGGCAGCTCGGGGAGGTAGGGGTCGTCCTCCATCACGCGGAAGCCGGGGAGATCGGAGCGACGAACGCCGGTGGCGCGAAGGGCGCGGGAGTCGAAGACGTCCTCGGGGGTGGCGGTCTCGGAGTTGATGGTGCGGGCGGTGATGAAGATGATCAGGTTTTGGCGTTCCTTGGCGGTGGCGTCGCTGCGGAAGAGGCGGCCGATGCCGGGCACGCTGCCGAGGACGGGGACCTTGGTGCCGCCCTTGCGGTCGACGTTGCGCATGAGGCCGCCGATCGCGAGGGTGTTGCCGTCCTTCATGGTCACCTGCGTGCGGGTGCGGCGTGAGTTGATCACCGGGATCTCGGCGCCGGAGGCGCCGCCGAAGGAGACGGAGTCGCCGCGCTCGCTGATCTCGGGCTCGAGGAGCAGGCGGATGAAGGACGCGTTGTTGACCTGCGGGGTGACGCGCAGGTTGATGCCGATCGGGCGATACTCGAAGCCGCTGATCTCAAAGGCGCCGCGCTCGGCGTTGTAGGTGTAGTTGGGGATCGGGAACTCTTCGCCGATGTTGATCGAGGCCTCGACGTTGTTGAGGGTGACAATGGTCGGGTTGGAGACGACGCGGCGGTCGCTCATCGCGTTGAGGGCGGAGAGCACCACGCCAAACTGGTCGGCGGTGAAGACCGCGGTGTCGAGGCGGGAGGTCGCGGCGACGGCGGCGGCGGTGTTGGTGGGGGTGACGGTGGTGTTGGTGCCGACCACGTTGCCGTTGGCGTCGAAGATCGGGGTCTGGGTGAGCTGCGAACCGGTGTTGGAGGTGTTGGCGCGTTCGCGCTCAAATTCACGGGTGAAGGGGCCGCCGCGGACGCCATAGCCGGCGAGGGAGGCCCAGTTGACGCCGAGGTTGCGAACGTCGTTGTCCGTGACCTCGATAAACTTCGACTCGATCATCACCTGCTCGGTGGGGCGGTCGAGGTCGCGGAGGACGGGGGTGATGCCGCCGAGGCGCGAGGGGCGCTCGGAGATGATCAGCGCGTTGATGCGGCGATCAACGAGGACGCGGCCGCCGCCGCCGGTGTCGACGAGGGGCGTGATGGAGGGGGCGATCTCCTCGGCCCGGGCGTAGTTGAGAATGAATACCTCGGTGGTGAGCGGCTCGAGGTTGAGGCTCTCGTTGGTGACGATCTTGATGATGTTGCCCTCCTCGACGTAGGTGAAGCCGACGGGGGAGAGGACGACGCGGAAGATCTGGCGCCAGGTGACGTCGCGGAGCTTGATCGAGGTGCGGCCCTGGAGCGTGTCGGGCATCACGAGGTTGAGCTCAAAGAGATCCGCAACGTTGCGCAGGATGTTGCGGATGTCCTCGTCGGGGAAGTCGACGGAGAGGGTGTCGCGCTGAGGCTCGGGTGCGGCGGGGGCGGCGGCCTCCGGGGCGGGTGCGGGCGCGGCGGGAGCTTCCGGCGCGGCCTCGGGCGCGGGGGCGGGCTCGGCCGTCTCGAGGGCGGCGTTTTCGGTTTGGGCGGTGGCGAGGAGCGGTGTGACGAGCAGGCTGAGCAGCGCGAAGCGGCGACGTGTTTGTGGATTCATGGACGTTGGGGGGTGTTGGTCGAAGTGGCGGGCTGATGAACCGGACGGGTGTGCAGATTCTCGCCTCGCTGGACCGTGAACGCGGTCGGTGTGACGGCGGCGATTGAGAGCTCGTAGGTTTGGCCCTCAAAGCTAATCGTGTAGGTGTCACCCACTTTGAGTCTTTTTTGACCCAGGAGGAGGATGGGCTCGCCGCCGAGCGTGACGGTGCCGGTGGCCGGTATCCGTGTGGCAATACGCGCGAGGAGATCGGCCTGGTTGACGGTGGGCTGCACGGGGCGCTCGACGACGGGAGCGGCCTCGACCTCGAGGCTGCGGGCGACGAAAGGATTGGGGAGGGGCGAGGGGAGCTCGGTGCGGGTGCCGCGCGAGGCGGCGACGCGCTCGGCCTCGGCGACGATCTTGTCGCGGGCGGGCGGCGGGCTGAGGTCGCTCCGTCCTTGGGCGTGCGCCGGGGCGGCGCCGGCGAGGGCGGCGGCGACGACGGGGAGCCAGCGATGGGAGTGGCGGGGGATCATGGACGGAAGCCGAGGAGCTGGACGCTGAGGGTGAGGGCGTATTCGCCGGCTGCGGAGGGGCCGGCCTCGCCCGTGCGGGACGCGTTGGCGGAAGTGACGCGGGAGAGCGTGGGGCCGCGGTCGAGGCGGTGGAGGAAATCGATCAGCTGCGGGTAGTCGCCGCGGATGGTGAGACTGAAGTTGATCGGCGCGTAGGTGGTGGGCGCGGGCGCGCCGCGAGCCGGAGCCGGAGGCGGGAGCTGGCGGAGATCGAGCATCTTCACGCCGCTGGCGGCCTCGATTTCGTAGAAGACCTGCTGGTTGCGGGCGAGCTCGCCGACGCGGAGGGCGCCGCTCGCGATGGTCTCGTTGGCGCGGCGGAGCGCCTCGAGTTGCGCATCGAGCTGGGCGGCGAAGCGGACGTTGTTGGTGAGGCGGGTGAGCTCTTTCTGGCGTTCCTCCAGGCGGCCCTCCACCTCGTCGCGGGCATCCATGCGGAAGTAGACCAGCAGGAAGCAGGCGAAGACGATGGCTCCGCACACGAAGAAGAGGGGGCGCCGTTTGGCGGCGGCGACGACGTCTTTGGTTTCGAGGCTCATCGGGCGGGGCCTCCCGCTTTCTTGAAGGTGAAGACGAGTTCGAGGTTGAGGCTGCCCTCCTCGACGTTGCGGCCGAGGTTGGTGAGGGAGATCGATTCGAAGTAGGTCTTGAGCCGGGGGTCGTTTTGAAGTTGGCGCACGTATTGGGAGGCGGCGTCGCTGGCGGCCGCGTCGAGGCCGCGGATGGCGCCGAGGATCGTGAGGCTTTGTCCGGCCCCGCGGAAATCGACGCGGCTCACGTTGACCCCGGGCGGATTCAAGGTGCCGAGGTGGATGAGGAAATCGGCGAGGCGGAAGGGGTCGGAGACGAGTGCGTTGGCTTCGTTGAAGCGGCGCTCCTCGGCTTGGAACTCGGTAAACATGGCGCGGGCGCGCTCGCTGCCGGCCTGGGTGGATTCGATCTGGGCCTCGACGTCGGAGAGGGTGCCGCGCAGCGAGAGGATCGACCACTCGCGGTGCGCCACAAAGAGCACCACGAGGGCGGTGAGCGAGGCGACGGCGATGTTGGTGTAGAGCGCGGCGCGAACGGTTTTGACGTCGGGAAGCTGCTCGAAATCGCGGAAGTCGGGCCGCCAGGGGAGGGTGCGGGGCGCGGCTTTTTCGCCGCCGGATTTTTTAAGCAGCGACAGCATCGGAGGAGGCGGCGGAGGTGGCGGACATCAGAAGGCCGAGCAGGGCGAACTTGCGGGCGTCGAGGGCGGCGGCCGAGACGTTTTCACCAAGCGTGATCTGGCGGGCGTTGAGCCAGCGCACGAACTCGGGTTGCAAGACGCTGACCCCGATCTGGGCGGCGATCACGCCTTCGAGCCAAGCGAGCTTGGCCGGGAGGACCGGGCAGATGAGTTGGCTGATCGATTGGCCCGTTTGGACTTCGTAGAAGCCCATCGAGGACTGGAGTTCCTTGAGCAGGCGCTTACAGAGGGAGGCGCCCATGCCGGTGAAATCGAACGTATTGGAGAAGAACAGCTTGCGGGCGGATTCTTCGTCTTTCAGGCCCAGTTCCTTCTGCACGACCGGGACCATGGCATCCAAGCCCACGGCGATGGGGCGGGTGGCTTCGACGCCGCGAGCGCTCACGATGTAGGACTGGGTTTGGTCGGGGCCGAGTTCAAGGACCAGGGTCGGTTTGGTCGATTCGGTGAATTTGAGGTAGTCGATGATCGCGCCAAGCGCGGCCATGCTGGAGAGTTCCAAGCGTTCGGGGAACACGCCGGCCCGCAGGAAATCGCTCTGCAGCCGGTTGATCTCCGCGGAAGGGAGGCCGCAAAAGATCACGTCTTTGTTGGTGCCGGGGCGGCTGGTATCAAAACCCTGACCGTCACCGGCGTTCAGGACCGCGATCGCATGGCTGTTGGCGTCGATGCGGAACTGGGTGTTCACCACCTCGGCGAGGTAATCCGGCTCCTTGATGCGTTTGAGGTCGAGGCTGGCCCGGCGGATGAAGCGGGACTGCGGGCTGACGCCGCAATGGGTATGCGCATAGCCGGAGCTTTTTTTCGGACGGAGCGCGGCAAGGGCGTTCTGCAAGGCGACTTCGTCAGCACTGTCGAATTCGCGTAATTCCTCGAGCACGAGGGGGGCTTGGAGCGCGGAGACCCGGGCTAGGAGCGAGGTTTGCTCACCCCGATCAAGCGCGTATCCCTTTGTCTTGGCGGCGAAAAGCATCGGTTTAGCGGTGGCCGCGGCCAAGCGGGGTTAAGGCGAGGTCGGACGTCATGCGTGGGAAAAAACCCTTCGCCTTCCATCGGGGGGAGACAAGACTTTTTACAGATTGTCCCCCATCACGCGGGTGTAAAAAAAGCCGACCCCGCGTAGGGGGTCGGCCTTGGGCGGAGTGCGGAAGGGTGCGCGTCCTGACGCGTCACCGCCGCTCGGTCCGCTTACTTTTGCCAAGTGCGCTTCTTGTGGCGATTGGCCTTCAAGCGCTTTTTGCGCTTGTGCTTGTTCATCTGGAGACGGCGCTTCTTTTTGAGGTTGCCCATGAGAGTGCAGGATTAGGTTTCGTTGGAGAAAACCGTCTGACAAACCGTCTCCCGGCGACGCTGTAAAGCCCAATTCTGAATCTGGCCCAATTCAGAAACCGGCCGATTTGCGGTATCCGTCGAGGCCGCGCCCCCGGCTCGGTGCTCCATTTCAGCCTCTGTCGCTGGGCGCCCGCGGCACGGGCTGATCGGTGTGCGCCCTTGGGAAAACCGACCGGCGTGCCGCCCTCTCCGGCGGGATGGGGCGCCTGTTTCATCGACTCTCATCAAGCCGACTTGTCCCGCGTGCTCCGCCCAAGGCCTGCGAGGTTGGGTGGTGGTGGCCCGGATTTTCCCTTGCCAAGCGGCGCGCGCCTCTCTGCCTTCTTCCGTTCCCACCATGCAAAAGACCAAGAAGTCCGTCGCCAAGCGCTTCAAGCTCACCGCCAAAGGTAAGCTCAAGCGTCGCACGCCCGGCTTCCGTCACCTGCTTGCCTCCAAGAGCACCAAGGCCAA
>JAUVVA010000076.1 GCA_030604905.1 Verrucomicrobiota bacterium
ACGGAAGGCGGCTTCCCGGCGCCTCCGCCACCCGCTGCGGGCTCGCCGGGCCCGCGCGGCGGGTTTCTCCGCGGCGGGCGCCGCTAGGTGCGCGAGGCGGTCCGTCCGGGCGGCGGCGGCGGCGGCGGGGCGCGCGGCGGGATCGAGGGAACGGGCGGCGTCGAGCTCGGCGAGGCGGGCGGCGAGATCGGCCTGCTGTTGCTGGGGGTCCCGGGCGGCGGCCTGGCCCGAGGAGGACTGGGAGGCGGACGGGGAGGAGGGGGACTGGGACGGCGAGGAGGCCTCGGCGGTGGCCGCGGAGGCGGCGGCTTGTTCCTGCGCGAGTTGTTCGAGCTGGCCGGCTGGGGTGCCGGCGCGGGGCGGGAGCTTGAACTGTTGTTTGTCCTTGAAGGGGTCTTGGGCGGTGCGGGCGGCGGGAGGGCGGCTGGCGCTGCCGCCGCTGCTCTCGACGATGATCTTCTGGATGGCTTTTTCTGCGGCTATGAGGTGGCCGAGGGCCTCGCCCTGGGGGCGGGCGGCGGGCTCGTTTTCGGCGGCGGCGATGCCGGTCGCGGCCGTATCCATGAGCGGGATACAGAGGGCGAGCTTCTCGACGACGAGCGCGGGGAAATCGCTGGCGATGGAGAACTCGCGGGCCTCGCGGGTCTTGTCGGCGAGGGTGCGCTGGTCGTCGCCGACGCGGGTGTTTTCCTCGCGCCAGGCGGCGGCTTCGCGGGAGAGGGGCGCGTGGGCGAGGAGGAAGTTTTGTTTGAGGAGTTGGAGCTGGGCGGCCTTGAGCTGGGCGAGCATGTCGGCACACTCGTTGAGGCCGCCACCGGGGCTGCGCATGCGGGTGACGTCCTCGCGGGCGGGGCGGATTTGCACGAATTGGAGGGGCGAGACGACGGGGGGAAGGGGCGGGGCGGAAGCGGCCCGGGGGGGCGCGATGCGCTCGCCGCGCAGGTGGTAGGAGACGAGGTCGTATTCTTGGGCGCCGGTCTCGTCGAGATAGAGGGCGAGCTCGAGTGGGTGTTCTCCGGCGCTGCCGAGGCGGGCGAGCGTGGCGGGATCGAGCGGGGTGGAGAGGCGGGGCTCGCCGTTGACGGCGATCTCGAGGCTGAGGGAGGCGAGGCCGGTGCGGGTGCTGGCGAGGGCGGCGAGGGGAATCTCCTCGATGGCGGTGGCCTTGTGCTCGGAGGCGGGGCTGCGCCAGGCGAGCGTGGTGGAGAAATCGGGCGGCGGGGCGTCGGGCGCGTCGTCGGTGGCGGTCGGTGTCGCCGGGCGCTGGGCGAGGAGGATGACTTGGGTGAGGAGGAGCAGGCAGAGCGGGACGAGGAGGGCGAAGGCGCCGGTCCAGGCGAGGCTGCGCGGGGCGGGGCGGGCGGCGAGTTGGCGGGCGGCGTCGGCGCGCTGGGCGGCGGCGAAGGCGCTGGAGTCGGCGGCGAGCTCGGCGGAGGCCTCGAGGCGGGAGGCGAGGGTGAGGCGTTGATCGAGGTCGCGGGCGTGGGCGGCGAGGTCGAGGCGGCGGGCGCGGACGGCCCAGAGGGCGAGGGTGAGTGCGGAAAAAAGGATCAATGACCAATGACCAATGACCAATGTGGTGGAGGAGGCGGGGAGCCACGCGAGGGTCGCGGCCAAGTGGAGGGTGGTGGCGAGGAGGGCGAGGGCGAGGGACCAGAGGAGCAGGCTGCCGCGAGCGCGGCGGTGGGCGCGACGAAGGTGGCGGTCGGGGGTGGTGGGCGTGCTCATGGGAGGAGGGGGCGGCGGGGTGCGTCTAGCGGGCGGTGCGGTTGGCGAGGGAGAGCTCGGCGAGCGCGAAGAGGGCGAGGGCGGCGAAGGCCCACCACCAGAGCGGGGTGCTCCGGTCGCTGCCGGCGGCCAGGGAGGCGCGCAGCAGCTCGGGCGAGGGCGGCGGGGCGGGCTCGGCGGAGACGAGTTGTTTCCAAGGCTCGCCGGCGGGCCATGGAGCGGGGTCGCTTTCGTGGGGATCTAGCCCGACCGCGAGGAGGCGGCGCGGCGAGCCGGGGGCGCTGTGTTCGTAGATGCCGGGGAAGGAGAAGATATTTATGATTGATGATTTATGATCGATGATTTCGTCGGCGGGGCCGGCGAGGGCGCGCCAAGCGCCACCGGGCGCGGCGGGAGGCGACGGGTCGCCGACGCGGGGCGGGGCCTCCGAGCTCTGGGCGGCGAGGCCGAGAAGGTGGGTGGCGGCGCGGTGAAGGAAGGGCACGAAGGCGGGCGAAAGCGGCCAATCGCCTTCGCGGCGTTCGGGGCTGAAACCGGCGAGAAGGACGCGGCCGGACCCGAGGCTGGTCTCGCCGAGGGCGACCGAACCGTCGGACCAGAAGGCCAAGGGCTCGAGGGCATCGGCCGGGAGGGCCCAGCCGCGGGCAAAACTCCAGCCCACGAGCGAGCGGAGGTTTTGCGCGGCGAGCGGCTCGACGAGCGGGTGGTCGAGCGTCCAATCCCGGAGGCGGGCGGGCGTGGCGGGGGCGGGGCGGGCGGCGATGCCGTGGCGGGAGAGCCAGGCAGACTGGGCGGGGCCGCCGTGGACAAACACCAGGGCGGAGCCGCCGGCGGAGAGAAAGGAGTCGAGGCGGGCGGCGGCTTCGGGCGCGAAGGAGTCGTCGGAGCGGAGCACGGCCACGGCGGGCAGGGGCCAAGCGACGGAGGGCGGAGCGGCGACGCGGAGAGCTGGCGGTTGCGCGGCGAGGGCGGCGTAGGCGGTGCCGACGTAGTCGGCGGCGCTCGGGGCGGAGGCGGCGCGGTCGAGGAGGAGCAGGCGCTCGGAGGCGCGCGCGGCGGGAGCGAGCACCCAGACCTGGTCGTCGGCGGGCAGATCGTCGGCATCGAGGGCGAGGCGATAAAACGCGGGGGCGCTCGCGCCGGCGGGCGGGGCGGGGAGCGGGAGCCGCCGCGTGATGGCCTCGTCGGCCGCCAGCTCGACGGGGTGGCTGAGGAGGGGCGTGGTCGCGTGCTCGGCGAAGACGGAGAGCGTGCGGGTGTGGGCGGCGCCGAAGTTTCGGGCTTGGACGCTGGCGACGAGACCCTCGCCTTCCTGGGCGAGTGTGACGTCGAGGAGGGCGGCTTGGCGGGCGGGGGCGGGCAGCGGCGCGGGGAAGTGAACGGTGACGCCGGGCGGGAGGGTTTTGGAGAAATCGGCCCCGTGCCAGCCGATCGCCTGGTGGTCGCCGAGGTAGAGGATGCGGCGCTCGCGGGCGGGGGTGGCGGCGAGGACCTCGCCGGCGAGGCGGAGGGCGGGCTCGGCGCGGGTGGCGTGCCAGCCGGGACGGAGATTCTCGAGGGTGGCGAGGGCCGCGGCGGTGTCGCGCGTGGGGGCGACGAGCCAGGCGGGCCGGGGATTCATGAGGAGCAGGCCGATGGAGTCGCCCGGCGAGGGATTGCCGAGGGCCTCGCGGGTGGCGCGGCGGGCGGCGTCCCAGCGGGCGGGGGAGTGGAGGGAAAAGGAATTGTCGATGACGACGACCGTGGCGCGGGCCTCGGTGGCGGGGGGAGCGCCGAAGAAGGGCCGGGCGAAGGCGGCGGCGAGGGCGGCGAGGGCGAGGCAGCGGAGGGCGAGGACGAGGCGGCGGCGGAGCTTGTGGCTGCGTTGCTCGGCGCGGTTTGGCGCGAGGAAACGCAGGGCGGGGAAGGGGACCTCGCGCGTGACGCGGCGGCGGATGAGGTGGAGCGCGAGCGGGATGGCGAGCGCGCCGAGTCCGAGGAGAAAAGCGGGGAAGAGGAAGCTCACTTCGTGAGAATGACCAATGACCAATGACAAATGACCAATGGGTTGGGCATGGGTTAGCGGGTGGCTAGGTGGGAGCGGAGGGCGTCGAGGGGGAGCGTGTCGGTGCGGAGGAAGAGGTGGCCGAAGCCTTGGGAGGCGAGGCTCTCGGCGAGTTCGTCGCGGTGCGCGGTGAAGCGGGCGCGATAGGCCGCGGCGGCGGCGGCGGGGTCGAGGGTGAGCTCGGTGCCGGTCTCGATATCGAAAAAGACGGAGGGATCGGTGAAGGTGAAATCGACCTCGGCGGGATCGGCGATGTGCAGGGCGAGCAGGTCGTGGCGTTCGTGGCGGAGGCGGCGGAAGATGGAGGCGAGGCTGGCCGGCTCCTCATAAAAATCGCTTGCGAGGACGAAGAGGCAGCGGCGCGGGGCGAGATCGAGCGCTTGGTGGAGCGCGGCGGGGAGGGCGGTGCCGAGGCCGGGCGAGGGGGAGTCGAGCAGGCTCCAGAGCAGCTGGTTGCGCAGGGGCGAGGCGGAGGGCGGGCGCCACTCGGCGAGTTCGGCGGAGAGGAGACCGAGGCCGACGGCGTCGCGCTGGCGGCGAGCGAGCAGGGCCACGGCGCCGAGCAGCATGCGGGCGTAGTCTAGCTTGGAGAAGGCGCCGGGGCGGCTGGTGTAGGCCATCGACGGGGAAACATCGAGCAGGAGGACGACGCGCAGGGGCGTCTCCTCGTGGGTCTCGCGGATGTGGAGCCGGTCGGCGCGGGCGTAGAGGCGCCAGTCGACGCGCCGCAGCTCGTCGCCGAGCTGGTAGTCGCGGTAGTCGGCGAACTCGATGGAGGAGCCTTTGCGGCGGCTCTTGTGGCCGCCGGAGCCGAGCGCGTCGGCGAGGCGGCGGGCGCGGAGCGGGAGCGAGCCGAGCGCGGCGAGCTCGGCGACATCGAGCGGGCGGACGGGAGGTGGCGTGTAGCCCATGCGCCGCAGGAGCGGCGGCCGCGAGGTGGTCGGCGTGGGCGGGGGCCGGAGGGTGCTCGGGAGCGGCGGGGGCAGGGAGGCCATGGGCGGCGGTTTTTTCTAGGTCCGATGGGTCCTATAGGACCTATGGGGCCTATGCGCGGGTGCTCTTGAGGATGTCGGCCACGAGGGCGTCGGCGCTGAGGCCGTCGGCCTCGGCGCGGTAGTTGAGGACGAGGCGGTGGCGGAGCACGATGGTGGCGGCGGCGGCGACATCCTCGGCGGCGGCGTTGAGGCGGCCGGCGAGGGCGGCGGCGGCCTTGGCGGCGAGCGCGAGGGATTGCGAGGCGCGTGGGCCGGCGCCCCACTGCACGCAGCGCTTCACCGAGGCGGGCGCCGAGGGGGTGTCGGGGCGGGTGGCCTGCACGAGGCGCACGATAAACTCGGCCACGCTGGCCGGGATGTGCACGCGGCGCACGGCGCGCTGGAGCGCGAGCAGATCCTCGGCGCCGCAGACTTTTTCCAGGGGCGGGGGCGGGGCGCCTGTAGTGGCTTGGAGGATACGCACTTCCTCGGCGGCGCTGGGGTAGCCGACGTGCAGGCAGAAGAGGAAGCGGTCGAGCTGGGCCTCGGGGAGCGGGTAGGTGCCCTCCTGCTCCACGGGGTTTTGGGTGGCGAGGACGAAGAAGGGCGCGGCGAGGGGGCGCGTTTGCCCGGCGACGGTGACGCGGCGCTCCTGCATGGCCTCGAGCAGGGCGGACTGGGTCTTGGCCGGGGCGCGGTTGATCTCGTCGGCGAGGAGCAGCTGGGTGAAGACGGGGCCGGGGATGAAGCGAAACTCACGTTTGCCGTGGTCGGTCTCCTCGATGATCTCCGAGCCGGTGACGTCGCTCGGCATGAGGTCGGGCGTGAACTGGATGCGGCGGAAATCGAGGTCGACGGCCTCGGCGAGGGTTTTGACGATGAGCGTCTTGGCGAGGCCGGGCACGCCGATCATGAGGCAGTGGCCCTGGGCGAGGATGCCGAGGAACAGCTCGCGGAGGATGGTCTCCTGGCCGACGATGCGCTTGGCGAGCTCGGTCTGGAGGCGGGCGTAGAGGGCGGGGACTCTTTGCAGGGCGGCGACGTCGGCGGCGTCGGTGGCGGGATCGAGGGCGGTGGCGGACATAAGTCGTAGGGAGGGCGGGAGAAGTTGCGGGTTGGGCGGGGCGGGTCAGGGAAGCTGGGCGGGGATGAGGCGTTCGACCGTGCGAGTCGGCGTGCTGCGGAGGTAGGTCCAGGCGCGGCCCTCGTCCCAGGTGCGGGCGCGATCGGAGGCCTGGAGATAGTGGGCGAGGCCGGGGGCGAGCGGGCGCAGCTCGGGGTCGGGGGCGAGGGCGCTGGTGAAGGCGAGGGTAAAGGGCCGGGAGAGGTCGAAGGGGTCGGGGTATTCCAGCGCGGCGATGGGGCTGCCGAGCCAATCGGCGAGAAGGGCGCGGCGCTGGGCGGGGCTGCGTCCGAGCAGGAGGCGGCGGAGGGCGAGTTCGGCGGAGCCCGTGGCGGAAACCACAATGCGGTGCCGGCCGTCGGGAGCGGGCGAGAAGGTCTCGGTCCAGGTGGCGGGCTCTTCCTGGGCGGCGCTGATTTGGTGAAAGGCGGCGCGGGCGAAGCCGGGCGAAAAGACGAGGGCGTGGCGGCCGAGGTTGCCGGGGGCGACGACGCCGAAGGGGACGAGGCGGTCGGTGGCGTCGAGCCAGAGGTCGCGGGGCTGGCCGGCCTCGGGGGCGGCGGGGATGCGGGCGAGGGCGTGGTTGAACTGCCAGCCGGGGAAGTCGGTGAAGGTGGCGTCGAAGCGATTGACGAGGGCGAACTCGGCCTGGATGCCGAGGCGGGCGAGCACGGCGACGAGCAGGTTGGCCTTGTCCTTGCAGTCGCCGTAGCGCTGCACCCAGACCTGCTCGGGCGTGCGCGGGCGGAAGGCGGCGACGCCGAGCGGCACGGTGACGTAGCGCAGGGCGGCGACGCGCTCGTAGGCGGCGCGCAAGCGGGCGGGGCGCTCGGCGTGGGCGGCGGCGATCTCGGCGGCGAGGGCCTCGACGGCGGGCCCGGCGGCCTCGCTGCCCTCGGCGAGGCGGCGATACCAGGCGGCAAACTCGTCCCAGGTGGCGAGGGAGCTGAGGCCGATCCAGGGCTGGGTGGCGCGGGCCGGCAGGTCGTGGGGCAGCGGCTCGTGGGCGGGGAGGTCGGCGAGGTCGAAGTGGTAGGCGTCGTCGACGATCGTGAAGCCCTCCGGCCGGTGCGGACGGAGCGTCCAGGCGTCGCCGCGCGGCGCGGCGAGCACGAAGCGGAGCGACAACTGCGGGTAAGGGCGGGAGAGGGGCCACTCCTGGTAGAAGGCGGGGAAGGCGCTGTCGCTGCGACGCTCGGTGACCCACTCGAACTCGACGACGGAGTCGGGGGCGACCTCGGGCAGCTCGATCACGAAGGGCGGGAGCCGACCTGGGGCGGACTCGGCGGGGTCGCCGTCGTTCTCGGCGGCGAGCCGGGCGGAGCGGGCGGCGGGATTGAGCAGGAGCTGCGTGCCGTCGGGGCGTATCACTCGCGCGGATACGATCTGGGACGCAAGGTGGGGCGGCGAGTGGGGCAGCTGGATGGTGCCGAAGTGGTCGAGCGCCTCGCCGCCGCGCAGGTAGGCGCGGACGCGCCCGGACTCGCGCGAGGAGTGGTCGCGGGCGACGGTGACCTCCGTCTCGGTGCGGAGCAGGAGCGCGGAGTGCTCGAGGTGGGCGAGGGCGGCGGAGCGGGCGGCGGCGAGGAGGGCGAGGCTGTCGGCGTCGGCCGGGCGCTCCTCGACCTCGGGCGAGCCGGGGGTGGGGCGGGGGATGTGGATCTTGGCCAAATCGACGGCGAGGGCGGGGGCCGAGGAGGCGGGAGAGGCGGCGGCCGGGGCGGCGAGGGCCTCGGAGAAAGGCGGGGCGAGGATGCGGCCGGTGGCGCGGTCGAGGAGGCGGGCGGTCTCGCTCTGGGCGAAGGAATTTTCGGCGTAGTAGGTGTCGACGCGGTCGGCGGCGGACGCGGCGAGGGCGGCGAAGGGGGCGGAGGGCGTGGCGGCGAAGGCCTCGGCCCAAAACGCGGTGAAGCGCGGCTCGCTCAGCTGCCCGCTCTCGGCCGTGGCGGCGACGGCCTCGATGTCGGGCAAGGCGAGCAGGGGCGGCAGAAAGGCGCCGGAGGAGGCGGTGAGGAGGGCGACGAACTTTTTCCCGGGCAGGGCGGCGAGGGCGGAGGCGAGCTCGGCGGCGCCGAGGCGCGGGCCGGAGACCTGAAAGGCGGCCTGGCCGCTGCGGTCGGGAGCGGCGGTGCCGAGAAAGATGATCCAGGTCTCGTCGCTCGCGGCGGCGGCGGGCGCGGGAGCGAGGGCGGCGAGGATATGCTCGCGGCGCAAGGGTGCGCCGGGCGCGTGGGCGTGGAGCGTGATCTCGGCCGGGGGGATGCCGCGGCGAGCGAGGGATTGACGGATCGAGGTGGCGTTCTCGTGGAGGCGAGCGGCCTGGGTTTCGTTGACCGGGAGACCGATAAAAATGCGGGCGCGCAGGGCCTCGGCGGAGAGCGGGGACGAGGTTAGGACGAGGACGAAAGTGGCGAGCAGGGCAGCGCGGCGTTGGCGGGCGCGGGGGGAGATGCGGCCGACGCGGGCGAGAAAAGAGAAGGCGAGGGGCATGGGCCGGGAGAAAGGCAGGAAACGAAAGACGCCGCTTAGGCGAAACTACGTAAGGCGGCTTGTGGGCAGGAGGGCAAGGGTGGCGGTGGAGTCGGAGTAAGTTTCCGGCCAAGGAATCGTTCCTTGCAGAGACTGGGTCCGGGCTAGATGGGCGCTGGGCTGATATCACGGACGAGTTGCAGTGGGCGGGGCGGCTGCGCGAACGTGGACCGGAATGCACGAACCCTCCGCCAAGGAACCCGCGCCCTACGTGATCGACGAGCCCCGCCTCGGCGGGGAGTTTTTGCGGCGCCATGAGCAGGTGGTGTGGGCGAGTGTCGTGTTTCTTTTCACCGTGGGCGCGACGGTGGGGATGATGCCCCCGGCGCGGTATCCGGAGCTGGCTTACGTGTTTGCGGCGCCGGCGGTGTTCTGGGCGTTTCGCGCGCCAAATTGGAGGCTGTTTGCCTGGACTCTTTTCGCGGCACAGGCGCTGGCCTGGACGATCACGCTGGGTTGGTTGCGGCACGTGACGGTGGGCGGGCTGCTGCTGCTGGGGCCGGTGGTGGGGGCCTGGGTGGGCAGCTGGTTTTTGGCGGCGCGCTGGACCATGCCGCGCATGAAAGGGCGGCCCTGGTGGCAACGGGTGCTCATGGTGCTCGGTCTGGCGGGCGCCTGGGTGGTGGTGGAGTGGACGCGGAGCTGGTTTTTGAGCGGCTTCCCCTGGCTGACGCTCGCGGCCACGCAGTGGGAACGCCTGAGCGTGCTCCAGCCGGCGGCCTACACCGGGGCCTGGGGCGTGAGCTTCGTGCTGATCTCGGTGAACGTCGCCTTCGCCTCCTATGCCTGGAAGCTGCTCGGGCGCGAGGAGCGGGAGGAGGCGGAGTCCACGGGCGTGGGGCCGAGCGCGGGCGAGCCGCGCGGGATCTTCGGGGCGCGCTCGCGCTGCCCGGAGTTTTTGGCCGCGATGGTGCTGCTGCTCGGCTGCCTGCTGCTGACGGCGCGGGAGACGTTTAACCGGGAGCGCTTTCACCGTCACTGGGCGCAGGTGGGCATCGTGCAGCCCGCCATCCCCCAGGTGGTGAAGTGGGATCCGGCGGAGGCGGGCGCGATCTTGCGCACGCTGGAGGAGGAGACCCTGCGCGTGGCGGCGCTGCGTCCGGACATCCTGCTCTGGCCGGAGGCGACGACGCCGCTGGCGGTGAAGGGCGATCCCGGCATGCAGGCCTGGACGGAGCAACTGGTGCGGCGGGCGGGCATGCCCTTGCTGCTCGGCTCGGTGGCTTTTGAGGGCGAGGGCGAGGAGGGCGATCGCTGGTGGAACGGGGTGTTTCTCGCGACGCCGGAGGACGGTCTCCGGGACGGTTTTTATGCGAAGCGCCACCTGGTGCCTTTTGGCGAATACGTGCCGCTGCGGCCGCTGCTCGGCTGGCTGGAAAAGGTCGTGCCGGTGGGCGGAGATTTCGCGCGCGGGGAGGGGCCGGGGCTGATCGAGCTGCCGCTGGGCCTGGGCTGGGCGGAGCGTGAGGGGCGCACGCAGATCGGGCCGTTGATTTGCTACGAGGACATTTTTCCGCGGTTGGCGCGGCGGAGCGTGGCGGCGGGCGCGGAGGTGCTGGTGGTCAACACCAACAACGGCTGGTTCGGCGAGGGCGCGGCGGCCTATCAGCACGCGGCGCACTCGGTGCTGCGCGCGGTGGAGACGCGGCGCCCGGTGCTGCGCGCGGGTAACTCGGGCTGGAGCGGCTGGATCGATGAATGTGGATTGATCCGCGCGGTGCTCACGAAGGATCCTGTGACGGGCGAGCTGCGGACCGAGCCGGCGGAGCGTCGCGGGGCGGGCTCGACGGCGATGGACGGCACGATCTACTTCCGCGGCGGCGCGGTGCTGGCGGTGACGCGGGACGCGCGTTTCCTCGGCGTGCAGAGTTTTTATGTGCGCTACGGCGACTGGTTCGTCGCGGTGAGCGCCTTGCTGGCGCTCGCGGCCTGGGCGCTGCTGCGGCGGCCCTACGTGCCGCCGGTGAAGCGCGAGCGGGCCCTGCGGGCCTTCGGCGAGTAAGGCGGTCGCGGAGGGCGAGGCGCCGGCCTTACGGGGCGGGCGGTCAGAGCGTGAAGCCGGCCGGGGCGACGAGGACCACGAACTCGCCCTTGAGGCTGGACTTGGCGAGACGTTGCACGACCTCGGCGGCGGGCCCGACGAGGAAAAGCTCGTGGAGCTTGGTCACCTCCTTGGCGATGCAGACGACGCGGTCGGGGCCGAGGGTGGCGAGGATCTCGTCGGCGAACTTGTCGATCCGGTGGCAGCTCTCGTAGAGCGCGAGCGTGTAGTCGAAATCCCGATACTTCTCCAGGAAGGCGACGCGGGCGCTGGTCTTGGGCGGCAGGAAACCGACGAAGAGAAAGCCGTCGCTGGGCAGGCCGCTGGCGCTGAGCACGGCGGCGAGGGCGCAAGCGCCGGGGATGGGCACGACGGGCAGGGCGGCGCGGCGGCAGGCGCGCACGACGCGAAAGCCGGGGTCGCTGATGGCGGGCGTGCCGGCGTCGGAGACGACCGCGACGGATTTGCCCTCGCGCAGGCGGGCGAGGAGCTGCTCGGCGGCGGCGGTCTCGTTGTGGTCGTGGTAGGGGACGAGCGGACGGTGCAGGCCGAGGCGGGTGAGGAGGGCGCCGGTGGTGCGGGTGTCCTCGCAGGCGACGAGATCGACGGTGGAGAGGATGAGGCGGGCGCGCTCGGTGAGATCGGCGAGGTTGCCGATGGGCGTGGCGACGACGTAGAGGTGGCCGGGCCTGGCGGCGAGGCGGGAGGAGCTGTCGTCGGACGGGGCGGCGGGCTTGTCGGGTTGAGGCGCGGACATCGGGAAACCGCAATGGCCGCAAAGAGGCGCAGAAGGCGCAAAAAGAAACCGCGGAGGCTGGCCGCGATCGAACCGGTGCTTTCTCAACCGCCGGAGACGGGGGGGATGAGCGCGACCTCGTCGCCGGGGTGGAAAAGGGTGTCGGGTGCGGCGAACTCGCCGTTGCGGGCGAGGCGGATGACGGGGTGGAGGAGGGCGAGGTCGGGGTGGCGGCGGAGGATCTCGGCCCAGAGCTGGTCGGTGCTGAGCGGCGCGGCGGTGTCGAGGGTCTCGGAGGGGCTGCCGGTGACGCGCTTGGCCTGGGCAAAGTAGAGGAGGGTCATGGGCGGGAGCGGGCGGTTGGGACGATTTTAGCCGCCGATGGCGGTCATGGGGCGGGCCGGCTGGTAGTTGTCGGTGAACTCGTGGTTCTCGGGTTTCTCGGCGATGGCGCGGGCGAGGAGGCTTTCGAGGGCCTCGGGCGAGCCGGAGGCGAGGGCGGCCTTGAGGTCGAGCTCGCCGTGGCGGCCGAGGCAGGGGCGGAGTTTGCCGTCGGCGGTGAGGCGGAGCTTGTTGCAGCTGGCGCAGAAGTCGGAGGTGGTGAGCGCGCCGATGAAGCCGAGGTGGGCGCCGGTGGCGCGGTCGCGCCAGTAGCGGGCGGGGCCGTGGCCGGGGCGGTAGTCGGAGAGGGGCTCGAGCGGCGACTCGGCGTCGAGGCGGCGGCGCAGCTCGACGACGGAGAGGAAGTTTTTCTCGGTGAGCAGGTCGGTGCTGGAGAGCGGCATGAGCTCGATGAAGCGCAGCGGCGCGCCGAGCTCGGCGGAGAGGTGGATGAGCGGGCGGTAGTCCTCCTCGTTGACGCCGCGCATGAGCACGCAGTTGAGCTTCACGAAGAGGTTTTCCGCCTGGGCGGCGCGGATGCCGGCGAGGACTTGGGCGAGGTCGCCGCCGGTGATGCGGCGGTAGCGGGCGGGGTCGAGGGCGTCGAGGGAGACGTTGACGGAGCGCACGCCGGCGCGGGCGAGGTCGGCGGCGAGCGGGGCGAGTTTGAGGCCGTTGGTGGACACGCCGAGCGAGTGGAGGCCGGGCAGGGCGCCGATGCCGCGGGCGATGTCGAGGAAGTCGGCGCGGATGAGGGGCTCGCCGCCGGTGAGGCGGAATTTGCGGAAGCCGAGGCGGGCGGCGGCGGCGGCGATGGCGACGAGTTGCTCGGCCGAGAGGTGGTCGGCTTTTTGCGCCCAGCCCTTGTAGCCCTCGGGCATGCAGTAGAGGCAGCGCTCGTTGCAGCGATCCGTGACGGAGATGCGCAGGTAGTCGATGGTGCGTCCGAAGGGGTCAGTCACGGTGGGAAGGGGGAGGCTGCTGGGAAAATGACGAATGCCGAATGTCGAATGACGAATGGCGGAGGTGGGGGACGGGTCTAACGGCGTTGGCGGCGGCGATTGGCCTCTTGGCGTTGGAAGGTGGGGAGGAGGCGGGCCTCGATGTAGGCGAAGGCGGCGGCGAGGCCCTGTTGTTGGTAGACGAGGCCAAACTCGGCCTCGACGCGGGTGGGGCGGCCGAAGGATTGGAGGAAGGCGTTGGAGGTGAGGGCGAGGAAGGTGTCGGTGTCGATCTGGCCGCGGGTGCGGAGGATGTATTCGCGGGCCCAGAGGGCGAGGACGGCGTCGCCGGTCCAGGCGAGTTGTTGCTCGGTCACCGGATCGGTGGGCGGCTGGATGGGGACGAGGAGCGTGGCGTCGGTGGCGAGCGCGGGCGCGAGCATGGGCAAAGCCCAGCGCGCCGGGAGGGGCGCGCCAAGGCGGAAGCGGGGGCGGGGGTGATTTAGGGGTGGTGGTGGCCGCAGCCGCCGGGGCTGGGGGCGCTGGCGAGGCGCTCGAGGCATTCGGGCGGGGTGGGGGCGACGCGGGTGATGCGAACGGCGGCGAAATCTTGTTCGGCCGCGAGGTAGTCCCAGCGGAAGCAGGCGGGAAAGAGCGCCTCGAACTGGTAGCGCAGGGGCTCGGGGGCGTGGCCGTTGACGAGCACGAACGCGGAGCCCACGGGGAGTTCGTGGGCGCGTTGCAGGATCATCGGGTGTTTGCGCGAGCAAGGGATGTCGCGGGCGTCGAGCAGCTCGGCGGCGGGGACTTGGGCGAGGGAGGGATGCATGGGCGTTTATTTATGATTTAGGATTGATGATTTATGATTGGGAGGAGGCGGCTGCTCAGGGGGCGAGGAGGGTGAGGAGGAAGGTGCTGGGCTCCTCGGCGCGGACGGCGTGGGGGAGTTGCGGCGGCATGTGGAGGAGTTGGCCGGGCGTGAGCGTCTCGGGGCGGCCGTCGAGCGTGAGCTGGAGGGTGCCGGTGAGCACCTGGATGAGGGCGTGGTTGGGGTTGGTGTGCTCGGTGAGCTCTTGGCCGGCGTCGAAGGCGAAGAGGACGGATTTGCCCCCTTTTGTTTTGAGCAGCGTGCGGCTGGTGATGCCGGCGGCGCTGGGCGTGGCGAGAGAGGCGAGCGTGAGGGGCTCGGCGGTTTCGGGATGGAAGACGGAGGTGGCCATGGGAAAGGGGGGAGTGGGGAAACTGTCACCAGATTGGTGACAATGGGTGGGGGCGTGGCGGAAAGTGTAACCACCGGTGGTTACACTTGCGGGAGCTGGTTAGGGCAGGGGGCGGCCTCCGAAGTGGATGGCCAGATTGGTGACACTGTGGGTGGCGTGGCGGGAAGTGTAACCACCGGTGGTTACATTGGGTCAGGGGAGGGAGATGCCGCCGAAGCGGAAACAGAGGCCGACGTAGACGAAGGCGACGGAGAGGATCGTCACCGGGATGATGTGCCAGGCGAGAGCACCGAGATTGTCGCGGCCGAGCTTGGGGATGATCCGCAGGCGGGCGTCGAGGGCCAGGCTCACGGTCAGGATCAGGAGGATGATCTTGGTGAGCGCGGCGACGGCGAGAGGGCTGTCGAGGTTGAAGAGACCTTGGAATCCTGGGAAGTAGCGGCGGGTGAGTTCGAAGCCGGTGAGCACCTGCGCGATGAGCGCGGCGATGCCGATGGGTTCATAGCGCTCCTCGAAGGCTTGGATAAGGCCGGGCTCGCGGCGGCGGAGCGCGCGCGGTAGCACGCCGAGCGCGAGCACGAGGTGCCCGCCGGTCCAGATGGCGGCGCCGAGGAGGTGAACGAGGAGGAGAAGGAAAAGCATGGTGCGTGCAGGCGAGGGCAGATTGGCGGCGCGGATCGGGCGCGGTCGCCAAGGGTGGGCGCGCCGCGGCCCGGCGACGAATAAAAGACCTGCGCATCTTTTATTATTCACTGCGCACGGACAGGACTGCGTGCGTCGCGGAGCGGCGGGTGCTTGACGGTGGGCCGAGGGCGCCGCGATTTGTCGGGGCGGATGATTCGCTTTGGAAAAACCGCGCAGAACGCCGTGTCAGCGATGAGCCTCCTCGCGGAGCTGTATGACGGCGGGAAGACGAAGCTCAGCTCGCACGAGATCGCGGAGCGGCGCGAACTCCCGCAGCCGGTGGTGGCCAAGGTGCTCACGATCGTCTCGTCGCTTGGGCTGGTGGACGGCACGCGCGGGCCGGGCGGCGGCTACTGGCTGAGGCGGCCGCCGGGCGAGATCTCGCTGCTCGACATCGTGGAGGAGTTTGAGCGGCAGGACGCGCGGGTGATGTGTCCCTTCGGGCCGAATTGGTGCGGCAAGGGCGAGCCCTGTCCGATGCACGACGAGCTGCTGCGGATCGACGAGGGCTGGACGCGCTATCTTCGCGAAACGACGCTGGCGGTGTTTCAGCGCGGGGAGCGTTCGGGGGCGAGGCGCAGGAAAACGAGCGGCGCGTGATCAGCCGAGGATCAGTTTGAGGCTCGCCACGACGAGCACGAGCGCGAGCGCCGGGCGCAGGGCGGCGGGGGCGGCGCGGCGGCTGCCCCACCACGCGCCGGCAAAGCCGCCGAGCAGGACGGCGGCCACGAGGTAGGGCCAGGCGGTGGGCAGACGCTCGAGCACGCGGGACTGGCCGGCGAGGCCGGCGATGGAATTGACCAGGATAAAGGGCGCGGAGACAGCGGCGGCCGTGCGAGCATCGGCCCAGCGGGCGAGGATGAGCAGCGGTGTGAGAAAAATGCCGCCGCCCACGCCGACCAGTCCGGAGAGGAGGCCGAGCAAAGCGCCGAGCGGGAGGCTGGCGGAGAGCGGCGGCGGAAGCTGCGGGCGTGCCGCGGGAGCGGGGTGAGAGGTGGCGGCGCTCCGCGGGCGTTCGGGCAGAAGCAGGCGAAGGGCGGCGAAGGCGAGGGTGAGGCCGAGGAGGAGCTTGAAAACGACGGGCGGGAGGTCGAGACGGCCGCCGATCCAGGCGCAGGGAATGGAGGTGGCGGCGAAGGGCCAGAAAAGCGCGGCGCGGAAGTGGCCGGCGCGGAAGAAGAGGACGGTGGCGAGCGTGGAGACGGCTATGTTGAGGGTGAGCGCGGTGGGGCGGAGCGTCTCGGGCGCGAAGGAGAGCAGCGCCATCAGCGCGAGGTAGCCGGAGGCTCCGCCGTGACCAACGCTGCCGTAGAGGGCGGCGACGAGGAGGAAGGCGCTGAGGAGCCAGGCGAGCTCGGTCATGGCGAAGGCGTGGGCGTGCGGGACGCGGGCCATCAGGAGAGGACGGTGCGCCGAGGGCGATGAAAGAGTGGTAATTTGCGGCGAGGAGGCGGCGAACCCCCGGTCAGGGCCTCAAGTGATCGGAGGACGCGTCGATGGAAAACCCATCCATCGATGAAGACCTCGTTTTTCGGCAGTCTTTCGCTTCGCGCAAAGCTTCTCTGCATGCTGGTGCCCGCGCTCCTCGCGGTGCTTGCCCTCGGCCTGGTGCTCGTCGTGGACAAGCAGGCGCAGCGCGCGGAGTTGCAGGCCCTGCGGGTGAACGACGTCGTGATGGTGCAGCTCGGGAACCTGGTTCACGAGTTGCAACGCGAGCGGGGGCGCTCCGCCGGCTTTATCAACAGCCAGGGCAAGTCGTTTCGGGAGGAACTTCGTCAGCAACGGGAGGTGTCGGACGGAGTGGTCGCGGATTTGGAGGCCATGCTGACGGGTTTTGACGCGGCGCGGTTTGGCGCGGCTTTCGAGGCGCGCCTGCTGGCCTTGCGCGGGCATTTGCGCGGGCGCGCGGACTTGCGCGCGCGGGTGGACCGGCTGGCGGCCACGGGGCCGGAAAGCTACGCCTACTATACGACGGCCAACGCCCAGGCTTTGGAGCTCGTCGTGGCGATGTCGCATCTGAGCGAGGAGGCGGCGATCTTGCGCGGCATCCAGGCCTACGTGAATCTCTTGCAGGCGAAGGAGCAGGCGGGGATGGAGCGGGCCTTGGGCACGCGGGCGGTGGCGCAGGATCGTTTCACCGGCGCGACTTTCGGCGACTGGAATCAGGCGGTGGCGGCGCAGCGGACCTACGAGCAGGTGTTTCGCAGCTTCGCGAGCGAGGAGCAGATCGCGTTTCTCGAATCGACCGTGCGCCCGGCGGCGGTGGCCGCGCTGGAGGAGGCGCGCCGCGTCCTGCTGCAAAAGAGCGAGACAGGCGGTTTTGGGATCAGCCCTGAGCGCTGGTTCGAGATTACAAGCACGCGGATCGATCAATTGAAGCTGGTGGAGGATCGGCTGGCGGCGGACTATGCGGCGGTGGCGGATCGACTGGAGGCGGACGCGACGTGGGCGCTTGGGCTGTATGCGGGACTGGTGTCGGCGGTGTTGGTATTGGTCTTGGGGGCGGCCTTCTGGCTGCTTCGCTCGATCTTGGGCGGCTTGCGCGGTGTGACGGCCGGGATCTCCACCGGGAGCGAACAGATACGCTCCGCGTCGGCGCAGGTGGCGCGCGCGAGCCAGGATCTGGCGACGAGCTCGAGCGAGCAGGCGGCGGGTTTGGAGGAGAGCTCGGCCTCGCTGGAGGAGATCGGGAGCATGGCGGCGCGCAACGCGGAGGGCGCGAAGGCGGCGAAGTCGCTCGCGGCGGCGTCGTTGGAGGCGGCGGAGGTCGGTGGTGTGGCGATGGAGGCCCTGCGTGAGGAGACGGCGGAGATGGCGCGGGTGACGGCGAAGGCTTCGTCGGTGATCAAGACCATCGATGAGATCGCGTTTCAGACCAACATCCTCGCGCTCAACGCGGCGGTGGAGGCGGCGCGCGCGGGCGAGGCGGGGGCCGGTTTTGCGGTGGTGGCGGACGAGGTGCGCTCGCTGGCGCGGCGGGCCGCGGACGCGGCGCGGGAGACGGCGGAGAACATCGGGCAGGCGACGAAGGGGAGTCGTTCGATGACCATGCGAGCGGAGGAGGCGGCGGGCCACTTCCGCGACCTGGCGGACAAAACGCGCGAGTTGGATGGCGTGGTGGCCGGCATCGCGACGGCTTCGGTGGAGCAGCAAAGCGGCCTGGCGCAGGTCAATGGGGCGATGCGGCAGATGGACGCGACGACGCAAAGGACCGCGGCGGCGGCGGAGGAAAGCGCGGCCGCGAGCGAGGAGCTGGGCGCGCAGGCGGCGGAGCTGGCGCAGCTTGGCGAGGCGCTGCGTTGCGTGATGGAGGGCGGGCGCGCGGCGTGAGGCGTCGCGGGGGCTGGGGTTTGCAGCGGGTGCGAAAAATCCGCGCGGGGCGGGACCGGCCCGCGCCGCATCCGTGACGTCGGTGGCTCACGGCCCGTTCGATTCAGAGAGCGGAGAGCGTGACGGCGCAGGCTTTGTAGCTCGGCTGGCGGCTGTGGGGATCGAGCGCGGGGAAGGTGAGGCGGTTCATCTCGGCGAAGTGCATCGGCATGAAGACCTGGCCGGGTTGCACGGTCGAGGTGATCGCGACGGTGGCGGAGGCCTCGCCGCGGCGGGAGCGCACACGGACGCGCTGGGCGTCGCGCAGGCCGAGGCGGGTGGCGTCGCTCGGGTGCACCTCGATGATTTGCGTGGTCGGGGCGAGTTTGCGGAGGATGGCGCTCTTGTCGGTGCGCGAACCGGTGTGCCACTGGGCGGAGGAGCCGCGGCCGGTGTTGAGAAGAAAGGGGTAGGCGTCGCAGGGGAACTCGGGCGGAGTGCGCGGCGCGTCGAAGTGGAAGACGGCGCGGCGGTTCGCGGTGAAGAATTGGCCGTCGGCGAAGAGGCGGCGTTCTTTCGCGGCGGGTGACGCGCCGAATGACGAATGGCCGAGCTGGGGCTCGGCGTTCCCGGGGGCGGGACTATCGGTCATTTCAGTGGCCGGCGCTTCCGGCGCCGGCCACTGGATGCCGCCTTCGCGCTGGAGCTGGTCGTAGCCTTCGATGCCGGTGAAGTCGCAGGGTTGGCCGCGGCTGAGCTCGCGGAGGAGGCGGAAGGCGGCCTCGGGGCTCGACCACTGGCGGAAGAGATCGCCGCAGCCCCAGGCCTCGGCGATGAGCTTGAAAATGGCGAAGTCGGCGAGGGCCTGGCCGGGGGCGCGGCGGACCTTGCGGATCACGCCGAGGCGGCGCTCGGAGTTGATGA
>JAUVVA010000102.1 GCA_030604905.1 Verrucomicrobiota bacterium
CGCGCCCACCGCCCCCGGCGACGAACTCCCCCCGCTGATGGACGACCTCCCCGCGACCCTGCCCCAAAACATCCCCGCCTACCGCCCCATGCCCCCGGGCCAGGGCGTGCAGCCCGGCGAGCCCCGCCTCGCCCGCACCTTCTTCGGCATCGTGGCCTCCAGCCGCAGCCCCCTCCGCCCCCGTCGCCCTTGGGATTTTCAGATCAATGACGATGCCGGCGCCCGCATCGCCTTCCTCGACATCTCCCGCCTCCTCCTCACCGAGCAGATCGAGGCCTTCATCGGCCGACCCGTCGCCATCCTCGGCACCGCCGAGACCGTGGGCAACGACCTCGTGATCCGCGTCGAGTCGCTGAAACTGCAATGAGGGCGCGGTGAACGAGCGGGCGAGCGGCCAACCCACCGCCACCGCTCGCTCCCGCCTCTTCCCCTCGGTCCCCTTCACTCCTTCCCTTCCTCCCTCTCCCTCATGCAGCTCATCGACGGCAACGCCATCGCCGCCTCCATCATCGCCGAACTCAAGTCGCAGGTCGCCGCCCTCCCCGGCCGCAAACCCTGCCTCGCCCTCGTGCGCGTCGGCGAAGACCCCGCCTCCGTCTCCTACGTGAAGAAAAAGGAGAAGACGGCCGCCGAGATCGGCATCGAGAGCCGCATCATCCTGCCCCCCGTCACCATCTCCCAAGCCGAGCTCGAGAAACTCATCGACGACCTCAACGCCGACCCGGGCGTCGACGGCATCCTCGTCCAGTCCCCCCTCCCCAAGCCCCTCGAAGAGCTCGCCGTCTTCCGCCGCATTGCCGCGCACAAGGACGTCGACGGCTTCCACACCCTCAACCTCGGCAAGATCGCCCAAGAGGACGACAGCGGCTTCGTCGCCTGCACCCCCGCCGGCGTCATGGAGCTGCTCGCCCGCTCCGGCACCGACCTGAAGGGCAAACACGTCGTCGTCCTCGGCCGCTCCCTGATCGTCGGCAAACCCGTCGCCCTCCTCGCCCTCCAGAAAAAAGCCGGCGCCAACGGCACCGTCACCGTCTGCCACTCCGGCACCGCCGACGTCGCCGCCCTCACCCGCCAGGCCGACGTGCTCATCGCCGCCATCGGCCGCGCCGAGTTCGTGAAGGGCCACATGGTCAAACCCGGCGCCGTCGTCATCGACGTCGGCATCAACCGCGTCGCCGATGCGTCCAAGAAAACCGGATACAAGCTCGTCGGCGACGTCGACTTCGCCGCCGTCTCGCAGGTCGCCTCCAAGATCACCCCCGTGCCCGGCGGTGTCGGCCCCATGACCGTCTGCATGCTCATGCAAAACACCCTGAAAGCCCGCCGCCTCGCCGCCGCCTGACCCGTAGATTCGTCGCTTGCGATCCCGCCGCCGCGGGACGCCCGCTCAGTCCACCGACCCCGACCACTCCGCTCCACCTCAATGACCAAGCCCAAAGTCCTCGTCGTGGACGACCAGCCGGTGAACGTCCAGCTCCTCAAGCGGGCGCTTGAGCGCGAGGACATCCACGTCATCCCGGCCTACGGCGGGCAGGAGGCGCTCGAACTCGTGGAGCGCGAGCATCCCGACCTCATCCTCCTCGACGTCATGATGCCCGAGATGGACGGCATCGAGGTCTGCCAGCGCCTCCAGGCCGACGGCGCGCACCAGAGCATCCCGGTCATCTTCATCACCGCCCGCAGCTCCAAGGAAGGCCGCCTCGCCGGCCTCGGTGTCGGCGCCGTCGACTACATCACCAAGCCCATCGACCTCGACGAGACCATCGCCCGCGTGCAGACGCAGCTGCGCGTCGTGCAGGTCAACCGCCACATGCTCGACCTGCAGCGCCGCCTGCAGGAGGCGCGTCGCGCCGCCTCCATCGGCGCCATCACCCAGGGCATCGCGCACAACCTCAACAACCTCCTCGGCGTCGTCCTCGGCTACCTCGACCTGATCAAGACCCAGGCGCACAAGCCCGACGCCGTGCGCGCCAACGCCGAGAACCTCGAGGCCGCCATCCAGCGCATCGTGGCGATCATCCGCCAGCTCACCTCCCTCGTCGTAAAGTCGCGTCTCCCCACCATCCCCTGCCCGCTCGAAGAGCTGCTCGACGGCGCCATCCGCCGCTTCCGCGCCGAACACCGCCACGAAGACCCGATTCCCATCGAGAATCCGCTCGGCCCCCTGCTGATCCACACCCACATGGAGATGTTTGAGGACGCCCTGGTGAAGCTCCTCGCCAACGCCCGCGAAAGCTACGGCGAGACGCACGAAGGTCCGCGCCCCATCTCGCTGCGAGTCTCTGCGGTGGAAAACGCCGGGCCCGAAGGCCGCCTCCTGCGCATCCGGGTGGAGGACCGCGGCCGTGGCATCGATCCGCAGGTGCGCGACCACATGTTCGAACCCTTCATCAGCAGCAAAAACACCGTCGGCGTCGGCATGGGCCTCACCGTCGCCCGCCACGCCCTGCGCAACATGGGCGGCGACCTGACCCTCGAAGACCTCCCCGGCGGCGGCGCCGTCGCCACCCTCACCCACCCTGTCGAACGCCGCCGCCGCCCGATCGGCTGAGCCACACGACGCGCCCGAGCAGAGGCCTGCTCTGGCAACACGTCGCGCGAGCTTGATTAGCGCTTCCACGTGGTCCGTGGCAGAGGCTCCACCGCTCGCACCCTGATACGATAAAACAAGACGGCGGCGAGAGCCATGGAGCCCAGCTTCGCCATTAGCTGCTCCTTCTGAGCTTTTTACAAACCCCCCAATTTTACTTAGCCTTATCGCACCTCGGGAATGGCCAAACGTTTTCTTTACGCCTCCCGTCCGGGCGCGCCACGTTGATCGGTGTCAGCTCCATGACTTCGGCCTGGATCTCCGAACAAGACGCCCGCTCGCTCATCCGCCTTTTGGGTGACGTCGCGGCTTTGGCGGAAGATCACCCGCGGGCCAAGAAACGCCTGCTCAGCGGCCTCGCTCGCTTGATCGCGGCCGACTACTGGATCGCCACCCGCCTCGAAGAACAACCCGGCACGCCCCCCGCGTATCCAGAATGCACCTACGGCTGCTCCAGGCCTCCGGCTCCGCCGAGCTCCCTCGCTCCGAACTCCCGGTGCCGCGCTTCATCACCCGACACCGCGGCATCCTCGCCGACTCCGGCCGCTCCGGCGAGCAATCGAAACGCCGCCCTTCTGCGTCGCCTCGATTCCCTCAGTGCCGCCGTCCGCTCCGGCTCCGACGGCTTTTTCACCGCCTCGTCGCCCGCGCCTCTCGTCGCTTCGGCCCTTCGCCTCGGCGCCGGCGCCCACAGCCTCATCGCTTTTTTCCGCCGCCCGGAGTCGCCGCCCTTCGCCCCCCGCGAACAAGACCTTGCCGAGCTCATGCTCACCGAGGCCGCTTGGCTGCACGCGGCGGATTGGCCGGGAGAGGCCAGCCCGGCGGCCACCCCGCGCCTCTCGCCACGCAGCCAGCGGGTGCTGGAACTCCTGCTCGAGGGCGAAAGCCGTAAATCCATTTCGGATCAGCTCTCGATCTCGGTGCACACGGTATCGGGCTACGCGAAGGAGGTCTACGGCGCCTTGGGCGTCCGCTCCCAAGCCGAGCTCATCCGCCGTTTCGAACGACACGCACTGCGGAAAGACCCGAGCTGATCCGCGCCCTCTTCGCATGGAAAAGCCTCTTCAAACCAAAGACGCGGTGGCGATGGTCCGTCTCGTCGCGGACGTGACCGGGCGTCGGCTCGGCCCCACCGCCTCCAAACAACGCCTCATGCGCGGACTCTGCGCGCTCGTGCAGGCCGACTGCTGGGCCTGGACCCTCTGCTACATCAAGCCCGGCGCCCCGCCCACGCACGTCTCCCTGCTCCACGAAGGGTTTACCGACGAGAGCTTCGCCCAGATCGTCCGCGCCTCCCAACACCCCGATCTCGGTCGATTGATGGCTCCCTTCGCGCGCGAGCTGGAAGCGGCCGGGCAACACCTCACCCGCACCCGGCAGGAAATCGATCGGGACAACCATTTTCCGCAAAGCGCGATCTATCCTTACTACCTGGCGGCGGGAGTGCGCCCCCTGATGCTCTCCGTCCGCCCCATCAACGAACGGTGCTGCAGCCACATCGCGATCTACCGGCGGGCGGACCGCGAGGAGTTCACCGAACGGGAGCGCCAGATCGCGCACATCGTGCTGAGCGAAGTGGCCTGGCTCCACGGACTCGGATGGCCCGAGGACCTCGGCGTGCGGGTGCCGAGCCTGGCGCCCCGCAGCCGTGCCGTGCTAAACCTGCTGCTCGAGGGGCACAGCCGGCAGTTTATCGCCGAGCAACTCGGTCTCTCCATCCACACCGCCTCGGGCTACGTGAAACAAGTCTACGCCGCCCTCGGCGTGCAATCGCACGCCGAGCTGATGCGCCGCTTCTCGGCCCGGGAAACCGCGCCCGCGACTGCTCGATAAGATTACCCCGCCATAAGCTCCCCCCTAAACCGGGGAGTAGGCGCGACGAGTCGTCGCGAGGTAGACTGCCGCGTCTCCTATGGATGCCGCGCGCCTCGCTCGCCTTTTCCTCGCGCTTCCCTCGCTGGCCATCGCGGGCCCGGCCCTCGCCAAGCCCCTTCCGGCCGGCGCTCGCCCGCCCCTGCTCACCAAACGCCTGTTCGCGGAATCCTCACCGACCGGACCGCGCGCGCAGATCTTCACCACCCCAATCACCCCCTTGGTCGGAGCGTTCGAAGCCCGCCCGGCCGCACGCGAGGATCGTCGTGCGCCGACCGGCTGCTCCGCCAAGGGGCAAATCTCGTCCGCCTCCGATCGGCATCGCCAAGCCGAGCCCGGCCCGGCGACCGCGCACCCGCGCTCCCGCGGCCGACTGCTGGCCGACGGAGTCCGCCTTCATGTTTCGCGGTCCGACTCCCTGGGGACCGACGACGTAGTGCTCGCGGGGATACACCTGCAAACCGGCGCCGCCCCTTTCCTCCGCATCAGCGCGGCCCGCACCCGCATCACGAACGACATCCATCTCGGCTCCGCCTCCGATCCCTCCTCGACACCCGGGACCCTCCAGATTTCCGGCGGTGCCCAGCTCCTCGGCGACATCCATATCCACCCCGTCCTGGCGCCGCCCCAAGACAGCCCGATCTCGGGCGCGTCCGTCTGGATCGGCGGATACGAAGCCGACGGGAGCGCAGGGTCCGGCTCCTTCACCGGCACCCTGCACGCTCGGGGTCGCGGCTCCGTGCTCATCTATGCTCAAGGAGATTTTGCCGGAGCGATCACGGTTTTCGAGCGATCCGACCTGCTCATCGAGTTGCGGGGCGGCGGCAAGATCAGCGCCCCGCTCGCACTCGGCGCCGGCACCACGCTCCTGCTCAACGGCGGCTTTGGCGAATCCCACGACTTGGTCGAAACAAACGGCCACCTCGATCGCGTGCTGGTCGGCGGCATCCAAGCCGACCTCGTTCTCGGCCCCGAAGCCCGCGTCATATCACACCGCCCCGTGGTCATCGGCCGCGGCGCCAAGGTCACGATCCAAGGGGCGCTCTTCGACGTCGCCGCTTCCTTTGGCCCTCCCGACGCCTGGCCCGTGAGCAAACTGAAAGGCTTCGATCGACTCGTCTTGGTCAGCGATTGCAGCAGCCCGGATTGGGGAACGCTGCAAGGCAGCTTCCGAACGATGAACGATCTCCGCGGCTACACCGTCCGCTTCGAATACCGCGAGCACGCGGCCCAGACCGCCCTCTGGGCCGTGCTCACCCCCTCGTTCGCCAAAGCCGAGGAGGCCGCCGGCCACACAAGCCTCGCGCCCACCGAGCGCGCCCCCGGCTCCGTTCTCGCCGCCACCACTTCTCCTTGCCGCCCATGACTCCCGCCTCCGTCACCTCGGCACCGGCCGCGCATCGCCGCCGCAGCCGGCGCGTCCGCCCTGGCACCCGTCCCGCGCTCCCGAAGCTCAAAGCGCTGGCGCGCACCTTTCAGAACTCCTGCCTGGCGCTCGCCGCGCGGCTCCACCGACAAACCTCCGCCCCCGAGGCCCCCGGCTCCCCGGCCGCCCCCGGCGTGCAGCGCATCCCGGTGCAGGATCCCCGGAGCCTCCACCCCGACCTGGAGGAGCTTTGGGGCACGCGAATCGTTCCGCACCTAGACCTGACGGGCGTCTACCGCGCCGACCCGCCGCCTCACGCCGCCACGCACCTCCAGGCGGACGGAACGGGACTGCTGGAAGTGAGCGAAGCGGGCAAGCCGCCCCAGGTCTGCTTGATCCGTTGGTGGCTCCTTTGCGACAAGGCCGGCCGCCCCATCGCACAGGAGTTTCCCAGCTCCACCGCCTACGCCATCGTGGTCGAATACCTCAGCCGCCCCCTACAGGGCCAACGCTTCGACCGCCACGGCATCATCGTCAGCAAAACCGAAGGCCATGTTCTGCTCCAAGACCGCGTGAAGCAAACCCCCGCGCCGGTCGCCACGTCCCCACGCCAAGCCTCCGCCGCCACAGGCCGGACGAACGCTTGAAAAAGTGGAGCGCGGCGGGCGATCGCCCGCCGCTCATGGCTTGAGTTCCCGGCGGCCCCTCATCGGGATTCGGTCATGCCCGCAAAGATCGCCTTCCTCGGCGCCGGCCGCATGGCCTCCGCCATCCTCGACGGCCTCCTCGCCACCCGCGCCGCCGCGCCCGCCGACATCGCCCTCCTCGGCGGCTCCGGCGCCTCCGCCGCCACCCTCGCCGCGCGCAGCGGCGCGCGCCTCGCCGCCGACCTCCCCGATCTCCTGCGCGAGGCCGACCTCGTCGTCGTCGCCTTCAAGCCCCAGCACCTCGCCGGCGCCGATCCGCGCCTCGCCGAGCTCACCCGCGGCAAGCTCGTCCTCTCCGTCCTCGCCGCCAAGACCCTCGCGCGCCTGAGCAAGACCTTCCCCCACGCCCGCAATCTCGTGCGCACCATGCCCAACACCCCCGCCGCCATCGGCGCCGGCGTGACCGGCTGGGCCGCCCTCCGCGAGCTCTCGCCCGCCGACCGCGACGCCGTCGTCGGCCTGCTCCGCGCCATGGGCCGCGAGATCGAGCTGCCCGAGGACCAGATCGACGCCCTCATGGCCGTGAGCGGTTGCGGTCCGGCTTTTGTCTTCGAGTTCACCGCCGCGCTCCGCGAAGCCGGCGTGGCCTGCGGCCTCGCGCGCGAGACCGCCGACCTGCTCGCCCGCGAGACCGTGATCGGCGCCGCGAAGCTCATGGCCGCCACCGGCACCGAGCCCGAGGAACTGCGCAACCAGGTGACCTCGCCCAAGGGCACCACCTACGCCGGCCTGCAAGTCCTGGCCGCGCGCGATTTCCGCGGCCTGCTGCGCGACACCGCCCTCGCCAGCAAAGCCCGCTCCGCCGAGCTCTCCGCGCAGGAGTAGGCGAGGCAGGCGCCGGGCGGCGGGGGCGCGTCCCGCCCGAGGGCACGAAGCCACGGGTCCCGGTGCCGGCTCAGCTCTCCCAGATAAACTCGATGTCTTTCGCCACCGCGGGGGCGAGGCTGCGGTGCACCGGGCAGCCTCGCGCGGCATACTCCAGCTCGCCCTCCGGCACGGCCCGCGCCGAGGGCGGGAGCCACACCTTGAGCACGAGCCGCGAAATGACACGCGGCGGCGTGGGGCTCATATGCTTCGTCACCTCGTAGCGCAGTGGCCCCAGCTCGTGGCCATGCTTGCGCGCCATCAGCGCCATCGTGGTGGCCACGCAGGTCGCGAAGGCGGTCGCCACCAGATCGGTGGGCGAAAAGGCCGCTCCGCGGCCCTGGTTGTCGCGCGGGGCGTCAGTGACCAAGGTGTTGCCCGAGGGCTCATGGTAGGCGGTGCAGTGCAGCTCGCCTTCGTAGGTGCCGATGATTTTGACCATGGGCCGCAGCCTGCCCGGCCGGCGAGCGCCGCGCAAGGTCCGCGCGCCGCTTGCCAAGGCCCGCGCGCGCAGGGGAGATTGCGCCGCATGGAAGCCTGGAAGACCGAACTCGACGCCATCGTCGGCGCCCGCCACGGCGGCAAGACCGACCACGTGCTGCCCGCGCTCAAAGCCCTCGACGCGCGCCATCCGCACACGCCGGAGATCGCGGCCGAGATCGCCTTCACCCACGTGTCGCGCGGCGAGGACGCCGCGGCGATCGAGCACTACGACCGCGCGCTCGCGCTCGGCCTGCCCACGCCGGCCGAGCAGGCCAACGCGCTCGCGGGCCGCGCCGCCTGCCTGCTCCGCCTCGGTCGCGCCGAGGAGGCCGCCGCAGGCCTGGAGCGCGCCCGCGCGCAGTTCCCCGAAAACGCCGAGTTCGCCGCCTACCTCGCCGTCGCGCTCAAACGCGCCGGGCGCGCCGACGAGGCCTGCACGCTGCTGCTCGACACCCTGCTCGAGCTCTCCGACGACGTGGGCCTCAGCGCCCACCAGCGCAGCCTGCGCTTCCTGCTGCGCGGCTGATGCGCGGCTGATGCGGCCGAACGCCGCGGCCAAAATTGCTCGGCAAACACCTTGTGCGCGCCGCGCCACGGCCTCAGCTTCCGTGTTTCTACCCATCCAGCCCATGAAACTTCGCTCCACCCTGTCCGCCTGCGCGCTCGGCGTCGCGGCTCTGTTCACCCTCCCGGCCTGCTCGCCGAAAGCCTCGATGCCCGAGGCGCCGGACGCGGCGATGAAAAAGATCGCCGAGGACCTCGGCGACGGCAAGGCGGGCGTGCTCTGGACCGCCATGCCCGCGAGCTACCAGAAGGACATCACCGAGGTCGTGCGCGAGGCCGGCACCAAGGTCGACCCCGAGCTCTACGACCGCGGCTTCGCCCTGCTCGACAAGCTCGCCGACGTGCTCGGCCGCCAGCGCGCCTTCATCCTCGGCAGCCCGATGGCCGCGCAGGTGCAGGACAAGGCCGCCCTCGAAGCCAACTGGGACGCGGGCGTGGCGATGCTCCGCTCGGTGGCCAAGAGCAAGGCCTCGACCGCCGCCGGTCTGAGCAAGCTCGACGTGAAGGCCTTCCTGGAAAGCACCGGATCCGAACTGCTCGCCCACGCGCGGAAGTTCAGCGGCGGCAAGGACGAGCCCTCCTTCACCGAGCAGCTCAAGGCGGTGAAGTTTGAGATCGAGAAGCGCGAGGCCGACACGGCCGCGCTCCGCGTCACGCAGCCCGACGGCACCGTGACCACGGTGCAGCTCGTGCGCATCGAGGAGCGCTGGGTGCCGGCCGAGATGGCCGAGCAGTGGTCGACCAAGATCGCCGAGGCCAAGGCCAATCTCGCCGCGACCAAGCCCGAGGACGCCGCCAAAAACAAGCCGCAGATACTCGGCGCCTTCGCGATGGCCGAGGGTGTGATCGCGCAGCTCAGCGCGGCCAAGACCCAGGCGGAGTTCGACCAGGCCCTGCAGGGCGCGATGATGCCGCTGATGGGCCTGATGATGATGGGCCAGGGCCTGAACTTCAGCGCGAACTGAAGAGGGCCCGGCGGGCGGGAGGCGCCGCGGCCATCGCCGGATCAGGGCTCAATAGCCGACGCGAAGCCGCAGGAAGCGGCGCGGCGCGGCGCCGCGGTCACCCGGATCGACGACCGTCACCGGACCGGCCACGTTGGCTTCGCCCGTGCTGGGGTTGCCCGGCACGTCGAGAAGCTGCCAGGTGACGAGATCGTCGCTGACCTCGACGGTGTAGATGAGGCCGGGGTCGGCGATGCGGTTGAAGGTGAAGGCGAGCCGACCGTCCACGAGCTCCGCCTCGGGGAGGACCGCGCTGCGGGGGACGAGCGGATCGCCGCCAAGGGCGTATTCGAGCAGATTGGGCACACCGTCCCCGTCGGGGTCGGCGAGCGGATCGGCGGCGGCTCCGCTCAAGCCCGTCGCCTCGGCCCAAGCCTCGACGCCCTTCTCGATCACGAGCGTGCCACTGGTGCCGCCCAAATGGTTCGGGTCGCTGATCATGGCCTCGACGGCGTAAGCCCCAGGCTCGGTGGGCGCGGTGGCGGCGCCGTTGTAGGTCACGATCACGGCGAGGCCGGAGGGGCTGGTCGTCACGCTGACCGGGCGAGGCGAGCCCGAGTAGAGTTGCTCCAGGTTGCCGAGCGTGACGCTCGCGGGAGCCTTGTTGACCGTGATAGTGGCGATGCCGGAGAGGCCGCTGGCGGCGGCGGTGATGACGTAGGGACCTCCCGCGGCGGTCGAGGTGAAGAGGCCGGCCGAGCTGATCGTGCCTCCACCGCTGGCGCTCCACGCGAAGGATGAGGGCTGGCTCGCCATGGGCGCGCCGAATTGATCGAGCATGGTGGCGGTGAAGCTCCGCGTGCCGCCGAAGACGACGCTGGCCGCGGCCGGCGAAACGCCGATGGCATCCGCGGTGGCGAGCACGCGGACGTTCACGGAACTCGTGGCGGCGAGGCCCTGCGCATCGCGGACGGTGACGGTGAAGAGGTAGTCGCCGCTGCTCTCGAAGTAGGCGGTGCTGAGGCGGGCTGCGTTGGTGCCATTGGGCGAGAAGAAGACCGGAGGGCGACCGGCGGAGCTGGCGCTCCAGGTGTAGGTAAGATTGGATACACCGCCATCGTCGGTGGCGCTCACGCTCACGCCGATTTCGCGGCCACGCACGATCTCGTAGACGATCTCGTCGACCGTAAGGGTCTCGGTGCTGCTGGTGTCGGCCGCGGTGGTGATCGTGGGCGCGGCGTTGCTGAGGTCGCCTCCACCCACGAGCGAGATCGTGTCGACATACCAGCCCTCGGGGCTGGCGGTGCTGCCGTTGGTGGCGAGGCGCCAGCGGGCGCGCAGCGTCTTGCCGGCGAACTTGGCGGTGTCGGTGAGATTGACGATGGTCTCGATGAAGCCGCCGGAGTTGCCGGACCAGGCCTGGCTGCCGCTGAAGTCGCTGCGGGAAGCGGGCTGCCCTGTGGAGGAGATCGTGGTGTTGTAACCGTTGCTGGCGAAGCTGGTGCCGGAACCAGAGGTGCCGACAACGAACCAGGCGCCACCGCCGACCGAGAACTCGAGGCGGCCGCCGTCCTGGCCGGACTGAAGGTTGTAGCGATGCCAGAACCTGAATTGGAGATTCGTCGCGCCGGCGGGCACGCTGAAGGCGGGGGAGACGAGGCTGGCGGTGGATTTGGTCGCGGGCCCGGCGGCGAAGTAGGCGCGGGTGGGAGTGTGGCTTTGCGTCGTGCTGAGCGACCAGCTGTTCGACCCGGTTTCCGTGGTGCTGGTCCAGCCGCTCACGGTGCCGTCGAAGGTCTCGCTCCAGAGCGCGCCGATCACGTTGAAGGCGGCGGCGAGGGTGAAGGTCTCGCCGTCGGGATTGGTGACGCGGAGATCCCAAAGGCCGGCGGCGGCGCCGCTGAGGTCGAGCTGAGCACGGAGGGTCTCGCCCACGAGCGAGGTGGAGCTGGCGATGCGGTCGGGCTGACCGGAGCGGAGCAGGCGCACGGCGGCGCCGGTCTTAAAGCCGGTGCCGCTGAGGTCGAGCGTCACCGGGCCGGGCAGGCCGCTGGCCGGCGAGACGGAGCTGACACTGAGCGGAGGAGGCGGCGGCTCCTCGTTGGCCGAGCCGGTGATGAGGAGCGAGTAGTGCTGCTGGTTGTTGGCGAGGGTGCCCTCGAAACTGACGATGGCGCGGTAGACGCCGGACGCGGGCGGCGCGGGGATGCGGACCTGCTCGACGTTGTCGGTGTTGTTTTTGCCGGTCGTGGCGGGGAGGTCCATCGAGGCCTGCGTCCAGGTGCCGACGAAGGGCATGACGAAGGGGCGGAACTCGGCGCCGTTTGGGGCGACGATGCGGAGGTCGAGGTTGTTGACGAGACGCGGGGTGCGGAGGTCGGACGTGGTGGTGGCGGCGCCGGCGGGATCGGTCCAGGAAAGCGTGGCGTGGATGGGCGTGACGCCATCCCAGACGAACTCGTGCGTGACGGTGCTGCGACTGGTGCTGATGAGATCCTCGGTGAGGCGGATTTTCAGCGGGTTGGCGGCGTGATCGCGGAGGAGATCGGCGGCGGCCTTGGCGTTGATGAGCCCCCAGCCGAAACGGTAATCGGGGCCGGGGTGGCCGAGGTCGTCGGCGGTGTGGATGAGCAGGCCCTTGAGCGTGGCGGAGCGCATGGCGCCGCCGTTGAAGAGGCGGGCGTATTCTTGGACGAGCAGGGCGGCGGTGCCGGCGGCGTTGGGCGAGGACATGCTCGTGCCACTCATGGTGCCGTAGGCGGTGTTGCTTCCGGCGAGCGTGGAGTAGATGCCGTCGCCGTTGGCCACGAGGTCGGGCTTGATGCGGCCGTCATCGGTCGGCCCCCAGGAGGAGAAGGAGCTCATGTTGGCCCGCGAGGGATCGCGCTGGCCGTTGAGAACGGCGTCGGTCACGGAGCCGATCGTGATGACGTTCTTCGCGAGGGCGTCGAAGCTGATGGTCTCGAAGCCGCCGCGGTAGAGGCCGTCGCCGGCGGGGTGCAGGGCGGGATCGTAGGCGACGACGGTGGAGGAGCCGGGCGAGAGCGCGACGGCCTGGCCGGCGGAGGGGTTGTCATTCCGGTCGTTGCCGGCGCTCCGGAACATGAGAAAATAGGGCGCGTTGAAGGCGAGCGAGTCGCTGTCGCGGGCCTGGGTGTTGTAGCGGCCGAAATCGGTGTCGACGGCCGTGGCGCCGGTGCCGTCGCCATACCACTCCCAGACGCGGTGAGGGCTGCCGCCGTTTACGAAGAGCCAGCCACTCACAAAGCCGTAGCTATGGTTGGAGAGGTAGAGCTTGTCGGATTGGCCGGGAGCGCTCGCGGCGCGCGCGGTCATCTCGGTTTTGTCGCTGTTCCAATCGTAGCTGTCGATGAGGGCGGCGGTGGCCATGCCGCGCGCGGAGCTGACGACGCCGGCGGCGGCGATGGTGCCGGCGACGTGGGTGGCGTGGTCGATGGCGGCGGAGCCGTCGCGAACGACGACGCGGGTGCCGGTGGCGAATTCCTGGTGCGTGGCGCGAACGGCGCCGCCATCCCACACGCCGACGGTGAGACCGGAGCCGTCGAGATTGTAGGGAGAAAGGCGAAGGACGCTCGCGCCGGTGCTGATGGCGGCGTTGGTGTTGTGGGTGGTGAGGTAGACGGGGCGCTCGTTCTTGAAGTCGGCGATCTCGCGCACCGTGCCGTCCGGGCTCTCGATCCGGATCGGCAGTCCGCGAGCGCGGGCGCGGGCGACGGCGGAGGCACGGCGTTGCTCCTCGAAGACCCGCACGCGCTCAACCGCACGAGCTCGATTGCTCGGCACCGCAAGATCGCCCTCCTGCTCAAGGATGTCGGCGATGGTCAGCGGCGGGGGCGTCGGCTGCGCGAAAAGCGCGGCGAGGGGCGCGAGCGCAAGGGAAGCGAGTGCGATTAAACGCCGGCCAACGGTGCGGAGCGCGGGGATGGGATCGGGCAACATGATCCGAGGTTCCGGAGCATGGTTGCCGCGGCCGCTTCCGCAAGGGAGTGGCCCTAAGCAGTGTCGCCAAGCCTGAACGGGCCCTGCGCTCCTAGGTGTCGAGCACGCCAACGGGAGCGCCGCGGCCTCAACGCGGCCGTGGGCCGGCGGCAGCTATGCCGCCGGTCCTTCCTCGGAGTCGGCGAAGACGAAGCCGCCAGCCGCCAGCCCCGAAGAATCAGGCGAGGACGTTGACGTTGCCCTTGTAGCCCTGGATGGGCTTCACGCCGATCTGCTCCTGCTTCAGGGCCTTGATGCCTTGGAGCGCGGCGCGAGCACCGGTGAGGGTCGTCATGATGCACACGCTGTGGGCGTAGGCGGCGGCGCGGATCTTGTTCTCATCCTGCCGCGGGATCTGGCCGGCGGGCGTGTTGATGATGAGCTGGATCTGGCCGTTCTTGATCATGTCGACCGTGTTGGGGCGGCCCTCGTCGATCTTCGCGACGTGGTTCACCGGCACGCTGTTTTCGGAGAGCACCTTGGCGGTGCCGCCGGTCGAGTAGATGGTGAAGCCGAGCGCGACGAGCTGGCGGGCGATGTCCACCACGCGGGGCTTGTCGGCATCCTTGACCGAGAGGAAGACGTTGCCGCTGGTGGGCAGACCGGGCTTGGCCGCGGCCTGGGCCTTGGCGAAGGCCACGCCGAGATCTGCGTCGAGGCCCATCACCTCGCCGGTGGAGCGCATCTCGGGCGAGAGCACGATGGTGGCGCCGGGGAAGCGGGCGAAGGGGAACACGGC